>DAIQQA010000070.1:0-23916 GCA_036787045.1 Burkholderiales bacterium
GGCAGGCCGTAGGCGGCGAGGTCGACCAGCGCACCGCTCCCCAGATCGACGGCAAGCGGCAGGCCGTGCCCACGCGCGAGCTGCGCCAGCTCGTCCTCGGCGACCGCCGCGGTGAAGCCTGCGATAGCATAGTTGCTGGCGTGTACCTTCATCAGCATGGCCGTCTTCGGGCCGATCGCCTGCGCGTAATCGCGCAGGTGGGTGCGATTGGTCGTGCCGACTTCGACCAGCTTCACGCCGGCACGCGCCATGATGTCGGGCATGCGAAACGCGCCGCCGATCTCGATCAGCTCGCCGCGCGAGACGATCACCTCGCGCCGCTGCGCCAGGGCGTTCAGCGTCAGCAGGACCGCGGCCGCGTTGTTGTTCACCACCGTGGCCGCCTCGGCTCCGGTCAGCTCCCGCAGCCAGCCTTCCACCAGGTCGTCGCGATCGCCGCGCTCACCGCGGCTCACGTCGTACTCCAGGTTGCATGGGGAAGCCATGGCTGCGGCGACCGCTTCGATGGCCTCCGGGGGCATCGGCGCGCGACCGAAGTTGGTATGCAGCACGGTGCCGGTCAGGTTGAACACGGGCCGCAGCTTCGCGCGCCCATCGGCCTCCAGCCGAGCCCTGAGATGCCGCTCGATCCACGCCTCGCCCGGAGGCCAGACCGCCTCGGGAACCGCGCCCGCGAGGATGGCGCCGCGCTTCTCCTCGATCAGCGCACGCACGATCGCCTGGACTGCGGCACGGCCGTGCTGCTCCATGAGGGCAACAACGCATGCGAGGCCCATGACGCGATCGACCGAAGGCAGCGCAGCAGGACCGGGGCGGGCGGAAAGCAGTGTGGGCAGCGGCTCGTTCACGACGAAGCTCGGCAGGCAGAAGCGAGATTCTACCGCCTGCAGGGCATTACGTCGCAGGCTCGCCAGGCGCCACCGCTGGTAGGGTTATTGCTCAGGCTGTAGGGTTCGCCATGCCCCCGACACCCGTGCAGGAATCCAACCAGTTCCGCCTCCTGGCGACGCGTCGCTTCGGCCCGCTCTTCGTCACACAGCTGCTGGGGGCGTTCAACGACAATCTGTTCAAAAATGCCCTGGTGCTGCTGGTCACGTATCAGGCCGCCACACTCGCCATCATGCGCCCTGAGGTGCTGGTCAACCTCTGCGGCGGCGTGCTGATCCTGCCGTTTTTTCTGTTCTCGGCCACGGCCGGGCAGCTCGCCGACAAGTACGAGCGCTCCCGCATCGTGCGCCTGGTCAAGCTGCTGGAGGTGGGAATCATGCTCCTGGGCGCGGCCGGCTTCGTCCTGCACAGCCTCGGGCTTCTGCTCGCAACGCTGTTTCTGCTCGGCACCCACTCGGCCTTCTTCGGACCGGTGAAATACGCGTTGCTCCCGCAGCATCTGCGCGACGAGGAGCTGATCGGCGGCAACGGGCTGGTGGAGTTCGGCACGTTCGTGGCCATTCTGGCGGGCACCATCGCCGGCGGAGTCCTGATGTCCGACGCCAGCGGGATCTATCTCGCACCGGCCTGCGCCATCGCCGTCGCGGCGCTCGGTTATCTGGCGAGCCGTCTGCTGCCGAGCTCTCCCGCGCCCGATCCCGAGTTGCGCCTGAACTGGAACCCCTTGAGCGAAACCTGGAGCACGCTGCGCTTCGTCTGGCCCAACCGGGCGGTATTCAACTCCCTGCTGGGCATCAGCTGGTTCTGGTTCCTGGGTGCATTGCTGCTGGCCCAGCTTCCCGCCTACGCCAAGGACTACCTGGGCGGCGCGCCCGGCGTGGTGACGCTCCTGCTCGCCACGTTCTCGGTGGGCGTGGGCACCGGCTCGTTGCTGACCGAGCGCCTGTCCGGACACAAGGTCGAGATCGGCCTGGTGCCGTTCGGCTCGATCGGGATCACGCTGTTCGCACTCGACCTGTGGCTCGCCAGCCCCGGCGGGACGGCCGCCAGCTACTTGAGCGCGGCCGAGTTCCTTTCGCACGACGGCAGCCTGCGCATTCTGCTGGACCTGCTCTTTCTGGGCATGTTCGGCGGCTTCTACGCCGTGCCGCTCTATGCGCTGATCCAGAGCCGCACCGAGCCGACGCATACCTCGCGGGTGATCGCGGCCAACAACATCCTGAACGCGCTGTTCATGGTGGTGGCGGCCACGTTCGGAGCGCTGCTGCTCGCGCGAGGCTTGAGCATTCCACAGCTGTTCCTGGTCACGGCGGTGCTGAACGCCGCAGTGGCGCTCTACATCTACCGCATGGTGCCTGAGTTCCTCATGCGGTTCATCGTCTGGCTCTTGATCCACTCGGTCTACCGGCTGCGCACTCGTGGCCTCGAGCACATTCCCGAAACCGGGCCAGGTGTCGTAGCGTGCAACCACGTGAGCTTCGTGGACGCGCTGGTCATCGCGGCCGCCTGCCGCCGCCCGATCCGCTTCATCATGGATCACAACATTTTCCGGATCCCGGTGCTGAGCTTCGTCTTCCGCGAGGGGCGCGCCATCCCCATCGCATCGGCCAAGGAAGATCCCGCCGCTCTGGAACGCGCTTACGAGGAGACCGCTCGCGCCCTGCGGGCCGGCGATCTGGTGGGTATTTTTCCGGAGGGAAAGCTCACACCGGACGGCGAGCTGCAGCCGTTTCGGGGCGGCATCCAGCGAATCGTCGAGACCACCCCGGTGCCGGTGGTGCCGGTGGCGCTGCGCGGGTTGTGGGGCAGTGTTTTCAGCCGCAGCGGCGGGCGCGCGTTCTTCAAGTGGCCGCGCGGACCATTCTCCCGGATCGAGCTGGTGGCCGGTGCCCCGCTGGCGCCGGCCGAGGTCACTTCGGACGGGCTGCAGCAGACCATCGCCGATCTGCGGGCCGACTGGAAGTAGGTGGAGCGCCACCACCGTGCGGCGCTCGAACACCCCAAGCGAGGTATGTGTATGAGATCGATCCTGTTTGCACTACTGACCGGACTGGCACTCCAGGCCGCCGCTGCGGACACCCAGCCGGAAAAGGAGAACTGGTTCAAGCGCGCCGGCAAGGCCATTGCCAGCGACGCCAAGGCCGGATGGAAGAAGGCGAAGCAAGGCTACTCGAAGGGCGGCAAGCAGATCGGCCGAGGCACGGCCGACGCCGCCAGGGACGTGGGGCGCAGCGCGAAGGAGAGTGCGAAGCGCACATCGGAGGCGGCGAAGAAAGAGTTCTAGGATCAGGCGCGAGGGACGAGGCACGAGGCGGTTTGCTAAAGGCCTATGAGCCGCCTGGCATAACTTGCAGGCGCAGGCACCCCCTCGCGCCTCTCGCCTCTCGCCTTACGCCTTACGCCTCACGCCCCACGGCGAAGAGCAGATTCGGCCCCAGCCGGTTGTAGCCCTGCTCGTCTACCAACATATCGAGAGCCAATGTCGCGAGGTCGTCGGCGACCGGCTCTATCTGGCTGTCCTTCTCCAGATAGAAGATCTTCAGGTAGGTCCTGCACTCGTCGCAGACCTCCGCCTTGACGGCTTCGGAGCCGCCCTCGATGCCCAGGTAGGAGATGCCCTTGGTAGAGGCGCAATGGCTGCACTTCACCCGCACCGCGTGCCACTCGGATGCGCACAACGAGCATACGAGGTAGCGCAGACCCTGCTGCGCCCCGCCGATGCGAACGACGCTGGCGACCGGGTAGGAGCCGCACACAGGGCACAATCCGTATTGCACCTGCGGGCTGAACCCCGCCTCCCCGAGCCCGCTCGCCATCTTCACCCAGTAGACCTGCAGCGCCGCGGCAACGAAGGGCGCCTGCCCCGCGTCCGCTTCTGCATAGGCACCATCCAACAGATGGTCCGCTGTCACCTCCAGCGTTTCGCCGGAGGCGCTGCGCAGCGCCTCGAGTAGAGCCTGTCCCTGCACTGGAAGGGCATCCGGCTGGATGCTGCTGACAAGAGTGCGCAGACCGGCGTGCCAGGCAGGATCGCGGCGGTGACCGTCGACCGCGAGCGGCGGCATCCCGTGCGCGTGGCAATGCTCCAGCATCTGCGCATCCGGCAATGGAACCGGCGGAAAGCCGCGCAGCACCTCGTCTTGCGCACGGCTCAACGCTGCCGCGAAACGGAGGTAAGCTTCGAGCGAATGGCCCGGCGCGAGCACGGCGAAGCGCTCCGCCCGCTCGCGGAACGCATTCAGTTCGACGGGGCGAAACTGCGGAATGCCGGGGATGCCGCCGGCGAGCGAACCGTCGCGGATGATTTCGGACAACTGCTTACCTTGACCCTAACCGCGGAGGCACAGAGGCGCGGAGGCTTCGCGGAGGAGAACCAACACTGCTAGTGCAGCGACACACTGATTCCACCTCTCACCACGAAGGCACGAAGACACGAAGAAAACCGGAACGAGGGGCTATGGGGCGTCCAGCGCTCTGCATACTGCTTCCCCCCATCGCAGCCTTCCCCCGCAAGCGGGGGAAGGAGCACCCAATCGGATATCGCCGTTCTCTGCGGACCCCCTGGGCCTCCGGCCTCTGCGGTTAGGAGGAATTAGGCTACAGATCAGCGGCGCCTGGATCCCCGCCTGCGCGGGGATGACCGGCTCCGGCGATCCGCTAGCGGGGATTCGCCTCTCCGGTCACCTCGCGATACCACGCCGGGTGATGCTTGCGGGCCCAGGCACGCGTGACGTAGCCGCGCGTCATCGCACCGATCGTTCCCTTCACCCAGATCGCGGCGTAGATGTGAACGATGATCCCGAGGATGAGGACGAAGGCGGAGCTGGCGTGGACCAGCACCGCCCAGCGCACCAATGTGACGGAGAAGGCTGCCGCAAAATACGGCTGCCAGATCACGATGCCCGTGACCAGCAGCAGCAGCATGGTCAGCACCATGACCCAGAACAGCAATTTCTGCCCGCCGTTGTAGCGCCCCACCTCCGGCAGCTTGTCCTCCCGGTTGTTGAGCACGTCGCGCCACTGCCCGAGCCATTTGCGGTCGTTATCGGTCATCCGGTTGTGATGCCAGAACCGCACCGTGAGCCCGAGAAAGGACAGAAACATCACCACACCGATGAAGGGATGCAGGATGCGCGCCCATGTGCCGCCGCCGAGCAGGTTGGTCAGCCAGAACATCGACGGGTGGAAGAAGGCCAGCCCCGACAACGCCAGCAGGATGAAGCACAGGGCAGTAAACCAGTGATTGATGCGGTCCGAGGCTTTGTAGCGCTCGATCAGCTTGGGTCTCATGCCTTGGTCTCCTCCTCCTCCTCGACCTCATTGGGGCCGACCTTCACGAAATGGAAGAACGAACCCACTGCCGCCACGCCGAGGGCAAGCATCGCAAGCGGCTTGGCCACGCCCTTCCACAGGCTCACCAGCGGGCTGATGGTGGGCTCCTTCGGCAATCCATAGAGCTGCGGCTGGTCGGCGTGCTGGAGCACGTACATCACATGGGTCCCGCCCACGCCCTCTGGATCGTACAGCCCGGCACTCTCGTATCCGCGTTCCTTGAGGTCGGCGATGCGCCCTTCGGCGTGGTGCTTCATGTCGTCCTTCGAGCCGAACACGATCGCGCCGGTCGGACAGGTCTTCACGCATGCCGGCTCGAGCCCGACTGCCACGCGGTCGGAGCACAGCGTGCACTTATAGGCCTTGCTGTCCTTCTTGGAGATGCGCGGGATATTGAACGGGCAGCCGGTGATGCAGTAGCCGCAGCCGATGCAGTTTTCCTCCTTGAAGTCGACGATGCCGTTGGCGTACTGGACGATCGCGCCGGGCGAAGGACAGGCCTTGAGGCAGCCGGGGTCGGCGCAGTGCATGCAGCCGTCCTTGCGGATCAGCCACTCCAGCTTGCCGTCGGGCTCCACCTCGTAGAAGCGCATGACCGTCCACGACTGATCCGTCAGATCGCGCGGGTTGTCGTAGACCCCCTGGCTTTCGCCGACGGCATCGCGCAGGTCGTTCCACTCCATGCACGCAGCCTGACAGGCCTTGCAGCCAATGCACTTGGAGATGTCGATGAGCTTGGCCACCTTGGTGGTCTCGCGCACCGACGGCGGTTGCGTGGTGGTGGCGGAGCGGCGCTGGATATCGAGGGATTGAAGTGCCATGGCCGTCTCCCTATGCCTTTTCCACGTTCACCAGGAACGCCTTGTACTCCGGCGTGTTGGTGTTCGCGTCGCCCACGAAGGGCGTCAGCGTGTTGGTGATGTATCCCGGCTTGGCAACACCCTTGAAGCCCCAGTGAATGGGGATGCCGACCTGATGCACCCGCTTGCCTTCTACGTCCAGCGACTTGAGCCGCTTGGTGACCACTGCAACGGCCTGGAGATACCCGCGCTTGGACGACACCTTGACCTGGTCCCCGTGCTGGATCCCTCTCTCCTTGGCCAGCTCTTCGCCGATCTCGACGAACTGCTCGGGCTGTAGCACGGCGTTGATCCGCGCGTGCTTGGTCCAGTAGTGGAAATGCTCGGTCAGCCGGTAGGTCGTGGCCACGTACGGGAACTGCGCGGCTTCGCCCATGCGCTCCAGATCGCCCTTGAACACCCGCGCAGCCGGGTTGTGGCGCGCCAGCGGGTTGTCCGGATGCATCGGGTTGTTCGCCAGCGGCGACTCGAACGGCTCGTAGTGCTCGGGGAACGGGCCCTCGGCCATCATGCCGCGGGCGAAGAAGCGCGCCACGCCCTCCGGGTTCATGATGAACGGGCTCATGCCCTCCGCGGGCGCGGAATCGGGCTTGAAGTCGGGCACGTCGAAGCCGGCCCACTTCTGCCCGTTCCAGCGCAGCATGCCCCGGTTGGGATCCCAGGGCTTGCCCTGCGCGTCGCAGGAGGCGCGGTTATAGAGTATGCGGCGGTTCGCCGGCCAGGCGAAGGCCCATCCCAGCGTGTTGCCCAGACCGCTCGGGTCGGCGTTGTCGCGCCGGGCCATCATGTTGCCTTTCTCCGTCCACGCGCCCGAGAACAGCCAACAGCCACAGGCCGTGGAGCCGTCGTCGCGCAGCTGGGCAAAGCCGTCGAGTTGCTCGCCGGCCTTGCGCAGGATAGTCTTCGGGTCTTTCGGGTCGGTCACGTCCGCCAGCGCCTTGCCGTTGAACTCCCGCGCCAGCTCCTCAGGCGCGGGATCGTGCGGCTGCGCATAGGCCCACGTGAGGTTGAGGATCGGGTCCGGGAAGGCGCCGCCCTCCTTGCGGTATAGCTCGCGCAGCTCGACGAACAGGCCGCCCATGATCTGCTGGTCGCTGCGTGCCTCATCGGGCGGCTCCGCACCCTTCCAGTGCCACTGCAGCCAGCGCCCGCTGTTCACCAGCGACCCGTTCTCCTCAGCGAAGCACGTCGAGGGCAGCCGGAACACCTCGGTCTGGATCTTCGAGGCATCCACGTCGTTGTGCTCGCCGTGGTTCTTCCAGAACTCCGAGGTCTCCGTGGCGAGCGGATCGATGATGACCAGGTACTTCAGCTTCGAAAGCGACTCGATCAGCTTGTTCTTGTCCGGGAACGAGTTGAGCGGGTTGAAGCCCTGGCACACGTAGCCGTTGACCTTGCCCTGGTGCATGTCCTCGAACACCTGCAGGACGTCGTGCACCTTGTCGAGCTTGGGCAGCCAGTCGAAGCACCAGTTGTTCTCGTTCCTCGCCGCGTCGCCGTACCAGGCTTTCATCAGGCTCACGTGGAACTTGCCGTAGTTCTGCCAGTAGCTCATCTGGTTCGGGCGCAGCGGCTTGGACGCGCGCTTGCCGATGTAGGCCTGGTAGTCGGTCTCCTTCTCGCCGGGCAGGGTGAGATACCCGGGCAGCAGGTTGGACAGCAGCCCGAGGTCGGTCAGCCCCTGGATGTTGGAGTGGCCGCGCAGCGCATTCATGCCTCCGCCGGGCATGCCGATATTGCCCAGCAGCAGTTGCAGCATCGCCGCCGTGCGGATCATCTGGGAGCCGTAGGAGTGCTGCGTCCAGCCCAGCGCGTACAGGATCGTCATGACGCGATTGGGCGCGCTGCAGTCCGCGATCATCTCGCAGACTTTCAAGAACTGGTCCTTGGGCGTGCCAGTGATCTTGCTCACGACATCGGGTGTGTAGCGCGAGTAGTGCGCCCTCATCAGGTTGAACACGCAGCGCGGATGCGCCAGCGTCGGGTCCACCCTGACGTAGCCGTCCGGTCCGATCTCGTACTCCCAGGTGGTCTTGTCGTACTTGCGCTTGTCCTGGTCGTACCCCGAGTAGATACCGTTCTCGAACTGGAAGTCCGCGCGCACGATGAAGGGCGCGTCGGTGAAGCTCCTGACGTACTCGTGCTGGATCTTGTCGTTGGTGATCAGGTAATTGATCGCCCCGCCCAGAAAGGCGATGTCGCTGCCGGCGCGGATCGGCGCGTAATAGTCCGCAACCGCCGCCGAGCGCGTGAAGCGCGGATCGACGACGATCAGCTTCGCCTTGTTGTGGGCCTTTGCCTCCGTCACCCATTTGAACCCGCAGGGATGGGCTTCGGCGGCGTTGCCGCCCATGATCAGCACCAGGTCGGTGTTCTTGATATCGACCCAGTGGTTGGTCATCGCGCCGCGACCGAACGTAGGGGCAAGACTTGCCACCGTCGGTCCGTGTCAGACACGCGCTTGATTGTCGAAGGCGAGTGCGCCGAGGCTGCGAACGACCTTGTGGGTCAGGTAACCGGTCTCGTTGGACGACGCAGACGCGGCCAGGAAGCCGAAGGACAGCCAGCGATTCACGGTGGCCCCGTCCTGGTTCTTGACTTCGAAGTTCTGGTCGCGGTCGTCCTTCATGCGGCGTGCGATCTTCTCGAACGCCTCGTCCCAGGAGATGCGCTTCCATTCGCTGGATCCCGGGGCGCGATACTCCGGATGCTTGAGCCGGTTCGGGCTGTGCACGAAATCGAGCAGCGCCGCACCCTTGGGACACAGCGTCCCGCGGTTGACCGGATGATCCGGATCGCCCTCGATGTGGATGATCTCGGCTTTCGCGTTCTTGGAATTGTCGCCGAGGCTGTACATCAGCAACCCGCAGCCGACCGAGCAATACGGACAGGTGTTGCGCGTCTCGGTGGTGCGCGCAAGCTTGAAGGCGCGGACCTCAGCCAGTGCGGCGGTCGGCGCGAAGCCGAGCGCGCACAGGCTGGAAGCCCCGATCCCGGACGCGCAGACCTTGAAGAACTGGCGCCGCGTGAGCTTGACATCCATCAGAGTGTCTCCCCCGTAGTCGTGGTGAACCTGTTTCCAGGGCAAAAGCGACAACAAGGGAAGTATAGCAAGCGCCCGCCATGATGCGAGGGAAGAGCGCGATGGATGCTACGTTTCTGCGCCCGGAAGGCGGCAGACTATGCACAGCAGGGGCCGACGGCCCTGAGCTGCGCCCGGCTCGTGCGCCGGGAGGTGGCGGGCACCTAACGCGTCAGCGTGGTGTCCTGCACGGGCGCGGCGCCGCCCGACTGCAGAGCGATGCGCTCGACGCAGGCGGTCAGGAAATCGGATTGGTGGCTCTCGGGCGCCTTCGGCGTGTCGAACACGAGCTGGGCAAAGCCAACCAGCAGCGTTTCGTCATCCTGGTCCTGCACGAACCAGCGCAGCTCCGGGGGGAACGCCTGGATCGCCAGCAGATCGCTCTCCATGCGGCCCAGAAACGCCTCGCGCGAGATGCCGTAATCGCGCGAAAGTGCTGCGTTCTTGATGAAGTCGCTACCTTCCAGGCACTCGTTCATGGTCAGGTCGTGCGCGCTCGCTGGCAACGCGAGACCACCCATGACCGCCGCAACGACCCACAGCTTGGCTTGCATAAGCCCTCCTTGCGCTGTGCTGCGATCGAGATGTTCTTATATCGTCTGCCAGGCCGATCGCTTGAAGCAGCGCGAAGGGTCTGTCGAGTGAGAAATTAGCACTTCGCGTGCCCGCCACGCCAATTCCATCGCCGCCGCTGCGTGAATGCGGCGCAGCATCGCGGTGGCCGATCAGTACCAGATCTCCATGCGCAGACCTTTGGCGTCCAGCGGCGGACCGCGCGCGGGGAGACGTTGCGCCACTTTGCGCCAACGGCGGCCGGCGACGATGGCCAGCGCACAAGCATCGAGTACATCGTCCACTCCCACGCGACTCAGCCCATGCTCGGCACGCACGCCAAGCGGATCGACACAGACCTTGCCCAGGATCTGCCGCAGCAGCCACATGCGCTCGCGGCGGCCGCCCGGGGTCTTCTTGTTGTGCAGCATGGGTCGGCCCGCGAAGCCGAGAAAGGCGAGCTCGGGGTGGGCTTCGACCACTGTGTCCTGCCACGCGGGGTCGATCGAAGCGTCGACCTCGCGGATCTTGGGCAGGATGTTGAACGCCTCCTTGCTCAAGCCGACGCCGTTCAGCGCCGCCACTTCCGCGTAACAGAGGGCGGCCAGGGCCTTGCGCGTAGGCGGCGAGAACACGCTGCTCGCCCGCGGTCGCCCGAGGAGGGCACGCGCCTCGCGGTCGCAGGCGCGGCCCCCGGGAGCCGCGCGGTCGAGCAGTCCGATGGGCATGTCCACGGCGATCGAGACGGGCCGCTGCGGCAGGGCGAGCACATCCGCGAACGCGGTACACAGGCGGCTGACCATCTCGACTGGCTGCCCGGTGTCTGCGGCCACAGCGGCCAGCACGACAATCCAGCCGCCCGGGCAGCCGTCCACACCTGCCGTCCAATAAGCGGGCGGTTGCCGCCGGATCATCCTTGGCATGGAGCCAATGATAGAACCGGTCCGGTACAGGGCGCTGGTTGCGCGGCGCAGCATCGAACCCCACAAGCCCGATCCTTGTCCCGAGCGTCCGGGGCTTTTATACTCGAAGCGCAGCCGTGCATGGGAGGAGACCGATGGCGGGCACTACAACAGGCGAGATCCGCACGCTGGCGCTGGTAGGCCACGGCGGCAGCGGGAAAACCACACTGGCCGAAGCGCTGCTGCACGCGGCAGGCGCGATCGCCACACCGGGCACCGTGGAGCGCGGCAGCACCGTGTGCGACTTCGACCCGCTGGAAAAGCAGCACCAGCATTCGCTCTACTCCGCGATCGCGCACTTCGATCACGAGGGTACGCGGGTGCACATGATCGACACCCCCGGCTACCCCGATTTCCTGGGCCAGGCGATCGGTAGCCTGGAAGCCGTGGAGACGGCGGTGATCGTGGTCAACGCGCAGACCGGCATCGAGCTGACCACGACGCGCATGATGAACTGGGCGCAGCGGCGCGGACTCTGTCGTCTGCTCGTGATCAACAAGGTCGACGCCGAAAACGTCGACCTGCCCCGGCTGCTCCAGCAGATGCAGGAGGCCTTCGGCAAGGAGTGTCTGCCCATCAACCTGCCCGCCGCCGGCGGTTCGAAAGTGGTGGACTGCTTTTTCAACCCCGGCGGCGAAGCGGACTTCTCCTCGGTGGCCGATGCGCACCGCGCGCTGATCGACCAGGTGGTCGAGGTGAACGAGGAGCTCATGGCCCGCTATCTCGAGCAGGGCGACATCGACGCGCATGAGCTGCACGAGCCCTTCGAGCAGGCATTGCGCGAAGGCCATCTGGTGCCGATCTGCTTCACTTCGGCGCGCACCGGCGCTGGCGTGCGCGAGTTGCTGGACGTGTTCGAGCACCTCCTGCCCACCCCGTCTGAGGGCAATCCGCCGCAGTTCCTCAAAGGCGAAGGCGACAATGCGGCACCGTTCGCAACCGAGCCCGACCCGGCCAAGCACGTGGTGGCGCACGTCTTCAAGGTCAGCGTCGACCCCTTCGTAGGCAAGCTCGGGGTGTTCCGCGTGCACCAGGGCACGGTCACGCGCGACAGCCAGCTCTTCATCGGCGACGGCCGCAAGCCCTTCAAGGTCGGCCAGCTGTACATGCTGCGGGGCAAGGACCACATACCGGTGGACCGCTGCCTGCCGGGCGACATCGGCGCAGTGGCCAAGATCGACGAGATCGCATTCGACAGCGTGCTGCACGATTCGCATGACGAAGACCACATCCATCTCGTCCCGATCGAGTTTCCCACCCCGATCTTCGGGCTCGCCATCGAGCCGACCAAGCGCGGCGACGAGCAGCGCCTGTGGGAGATCATGCACAAGCTCTCCGCCGAAGACCCGTGCCTGAAGATCGAACACCTCGCCGGCACCAACGAGACGGTGGTGCAGGGCCTGGGTGAGTTGCACCTGCGCATTCTGCTCGAGAAGATGAGCACCCAGTACAAGCTGGAGGTCAACACCCATCCGCCGCGCATCGCCTACAAGGAGACCATCACCGCACCCGCCGAAGGTCACAGCCGGCACAAGAAGCAGACTGGCGGCGCCGGTCAGTTCGGAGAGGTATTCCTGCGCATCGAACCGCTGCCGCGCGGCTCGGGATTCCAGTTCAGCGACGACGTCAAGGGCGGCGTCATCCCTAATCAGTTCATCCCGGCAGTCGAGAAAGGTGTGATGCAGGTGATCGAGCACGGCGCCATCGCCGGCTACCCCTTGCAGGATGTGCGCGTCTCAGTCTACGACGGTAAATCGCATCCGGTCGACTCGAAGGAAGTGGCATTCGTTGCGGCCGGGCGCAAGGCCTTCCTGGACGCGGTGCAGAAGGCGCGCCCCATCGTGCTGGAGCCCATCGTCAACGTGCAGATCAACGTCCCGGAGCACTGTATCGGGGACATCACCGGCGACATCTCCTCCAAGCGCGGACAGGTGAGCGGCACACAACCGCAGCCCGGTGGGCTGGTGGCGGTGACCGGACAGGTCCCGCTCTCTGAGCTCAACGGCTACGGCTCCCGTTTGAAATCCATCACTGGCGGCCAGGGCTCCTACAGCGTGGAGTTCAGCCACTACGAGCAGGCTCCGCCGAACGTCCAGCAACAACTGGTCGCGCAGCACAAGGCGCCGGTGCACGAGGACTAGTACTGCGACACACTAATTCCACCTCTCACCACGAAGGCACGAAGACACGAAGAAAACCGGAACGAGAGGCTATGAGGGCCTCCGGCACTCGCCACCTCCACCATACGATGCTTCAGAACTAACCTGTCTCTGTACTAGCACCGGCGGCTGCGCGGCAGGCGGGGCGGGAGGCCTGCTCAAACCACCCCGGCGCTTCGCGCCACCCCGTTGAGTGCACCCTGAAGGCGCGATCGAAAAAGGGACTCCCCTCCTGCCTGAATCTGCCTGAAGAGGGGTGCAGCGAAGCTGACGGGGTGATGGGCGCCTGCCCGAGAAGGGGACACGCGCGAAGCGTGACCGAGTAGTGGAGCCTGCGCGAGGAGGGGCTGCGCCGCAGGCGCGGTGAGCCTCCCCAAACCACCCCGTCGCTTCGCTCCACCGTCCTTGGAAGGGAGGGGAGAGGAAAGCCTTTTCCCCGGCGTGCCTGAGGAGAGGCGCAACCCCCACTGGCTTGCTTCTTGCGCCGACGCTTTCCCCGACTCGAGGTTCCACCCCATGCGCAGCCTTGGCTCCTTTCTGCTCGCGGTCGCCGCCGCCACCGTCGTCGTCCTGGTCGGGTGGTTCCTGATCCGCGGCGGCGACGGCCTGTTCAAGACCGAAACTCACACCTCCACCGTCTCCATCGTCGAGCAGATCAAGCTGGTCGCCAAGCTGCAGACGGTCGAGTATCACGGCACGACCACCGTGCGCAAGAACAAGGAGCATGCGTTCGGCAAGAGCAGCGTGCTCTACCTGGCGGAGGGCAAGGTGGCGGCGAGCGTCGACCTCGAGCAGATGCAGATCCAGGTGCTGGACGGCGGCGCCCCGCGCAAGGTCCGGCTGAAGCTTCCGGATGTGGTCGTCGACGACCCGGTGGTCAAGCGCTTCGAGATCCTGATGTCCTGCGAAAGCTTCGTCGCGCCCGAGCTCACCGACGCCGAGCGCAACAGCCTGCACCAGGAAATACTCGGACGGCTCAAGCTTTCCGCCCAGGAAGACGGCATCAGGGCCAAGGCGCGCAAGCAGGCGGAGGACTACCTGCGCACGTTCCTGGCAGCGTTGGGATACGCGGTGGAGTTCGCGTGAAGGCAACGAAAATCACCGGCGGACGTCGGACGTGGGACGTCGAACCTGGGACATAGGACGTGGGACGTCGGCGCTTCGCTACGACAGTCGTCACGCGCCGCGCCCTACTCCAGCGTGAGCTGTGCCCTCACCGTCCCTGCCCTGTCATGACGTGCCATGAGGTTCACCACTGAGCCCGCCAGTGCGCGAACCACCCATTCCACCTTTGCGCGATCGTCGGTCGTGTCCCCGCTCCATCCTGCCCAGCTGCTGGGTGAGACGGGCTTGTAAGCGCGGCCCTCGAGCTGGCCCACCTCTTCGCGCGGCTTGCCGGTCTCCAGGCGAGCACCCTGCGGAAGCTCGATCTCACAGACCACACCGCGCGTGAGCTTGTTGCTGGCCGCGCGCTTGGTCACGTAGCTGGGCAGCCAGCCCGTGTTCTGGACGACGAGCCGGACCCGCCAGGTGTCCTCGCCGATCCGTGCCGCCGCAGCTTCGAGCAACTCCAGTCTCGGCGAGATCAGCAGGTGCCACACCAGCCACTTGGGGAAGCGCTCGATCTCCTGCTCCAGCAACGCATGCGGCGGGTTGCTCCAGGTGTACAGCGTGTCCCAGCCGCCCAGCTCCACCGATCCGAGCTGCGGATGCTCGAAGGCGTACCAGTTAACGAAGCCCTTGCCGCCCAGCACGCTGTCATTCCACTCGAGCAGCTTGAGGTCGTCCTCCACCGGGTGCTCGCGATACCACTCGATGAACTTGTACTCGCCGATCCCCGCCTGGCGCTGCGGGCTCCAGATCTCCACGGTCCAGGCGAACACGCCGCCGTGATCGTACATCCAGTCGTCGAGCGACCCGGTGATGATCTCCTTCGGGTGGTAGCGGAAGTCGTGGAACACCGAGATGTTGGGATAGCCGGTGAGCTCGGTGCCCTTGGCGCCGATCTTCTGGTAGGTCCACAGATCCTCGGCCGGAAGCGAGTCGTCGGCCTGGTGCGAGTATGGCCGCAGCAGCACGCCACTGTACGTGTGGAAGGCGACCGCTCCGGTGATGTTGGGGTGACTGGTGATGAACTTCACGGCGGCATGCACCTCCGGCTCGGAAGCCGGGAACGGCCCTGCACCATACTGCTCGTGCTCCTGCCGCCAGCCTGCCGGAAAGTTGCGGTTGAGGTCGAGCTGCTCCTTGCGCGGCTGCAGCTTGAGCGACACGCCGTCGTAGTCCTCGATGCGACCTTCGGGCAGCAGGCGGAAGTAGCGCCCGCCCGTCTCTGCAGGGTCCCGGCGCACCAGCAGCCGCGGATCGCGCTCGGAGACCTTCCACGGGCCGTTGGGATCGGGTACGCGCATGGTGAGCACGCGCCCATCGGCATCGACATCTTCCCGCACCAGGCCGCCGACCGGCTCCTCGTCGTGGGGATAGGGCCGGGTACTGGAGCGGATCAGCCGCGGCACATCCGCCAGCGCCCACTCCGCCCCGTCGGGATTCAGCCGCGGGCAGACGTAGAACACCCGCGTATCCAGGCAGCGCGTGACCTCGGCGTCGCGGCCGTGCCCGCCCAGCAAATGCTGCAGCAGATACAGGCAAGCCATGGAACCGGCTACCTCGGTGGCGTGGATGTTGCCGTCGATCCACAGCGCGGGCTTCTCGCTGTCGGGACCGGTGGCCGCGTTCGTCACGGCCGCGAGCCAGATGTCGCGGCCCTCGAAGCTGCGGCCGATGCTGGTGAGTCGCAGGAGTTGCGGGTGCTGCTGCGCGAGCTCGTGCAGGATGCGGCTCAGGTCCGCGTATCGGTAGTAGCTGTCGAAGCGGACCGAAGGCATGGCGGCACGCAGTGACCGGGCCGTGCTCGAAACGCCCGAGGTTCAGGTGCAGCGCGCACCGCCCGGAGGGGCGGCAGCGCATCTCATTGCCCGCTCAGCGCCCCGCAGGGGCCTTCGTCGGTGCACCGCCTGCCGTCTTCGCGGCAGCCTTCTTTTTGCCCTTCTGCGGGCGGGTGTTGCCGTAGCTGCCGGCGTAGATCTTTCCTCTGAAGGTGCGCTTGTCGCCTCTGCCCATCTGCTCGCTCCTGGTCGGTATCGGTGACGGACACGCAGCCCGCCGGAATACTAGTCTTAAGCCATTGATGAATAATGCATTACGTCAGACGGAGCACCAAAAGTACCCATCTTTGTACCCAAGAACTCGGTCTTGCCCCACCATCTTAACCTGCCTGCGCGCTCATGCTGCCAGCATTACAAAACGCGGGTGTCCGATGCTGCCACTCGACCGGCTGCCGAAGCTTGCCTTTGATCGTGAGCGGTGCTGGCGGCTGCTGCGCCAGATCCAGCGAGGCAAACTCGATAAAGGTGATGACCGGCCTCAGATCGTCGCGGCAAGCATCATCGCGGTCGGCGTGGGTTACGGTAGAAAAGACCGAAAGAAGCCCGTAGCCCAGCGACAAAATGAACATCCTGATTGACATGATATTGACCTCCGATCGTTGAGTGGATCGGCTGCCTGACGGCAGGAAAAAGACTACGTAACGCTCTATAGGGAGAAGAAAGTCTATCTGCAGCTTTGGCCTTCGAACCTTAAGCGGGTGACCTGCTTTTGCCACTCGTAGCCTCGTAGAACTGGGTGTAAAGAACCCTATTCGATTCAGAATCCTTTGCGCGGCACCGGCCGGAGGAATTCGGGCAGTGGGTTGAGATCAGGCGGCCTGGGTGACGATGCCCTTCATTCGCCCCAGTTTCGGAGATACCACGGGCACCGTAAGCATGGTGCTCGCAACGGCCATCAGCAGCAGTGCCGTGAACGTCTCGCTGGTGATGACGCCCTTGTCCAGGAGGATATTGGCGAAGATGATCATGATCAGCGCCTTCGTCTGCAGCAGCCAGCCGATGATCGAAGCCTCGCCAGGCTGCCACTTGAGGACCTTCCCCGCGAGCTGAACGCCGAGCAACTTGCCCCCTATCGAAGCGAAGAGCAACACGGCCGCGGCGATGAACACTGCCTCGCCGCCCACGCTCCAATTGGTTCTCAAACCCGTGCTCAGGAAAAAGACTGGCATCACGACCAACAGCACATGGTGACGCAGCAGGTCCATCTGCTTCTGGTCGAACCAATCGCCATCCATGACGGCTCCCGCGAGGAACGCCCCGACCATGAAATGCAGCCCGGACCAATCTGCGCCGAAGGCGCACACGGCGAGCCAGATCAGACCCACGTACCAGCGGTCCCTCTCCGGCAGCCGCACCATCAGTTTGCGGAATCCGTAACTGCAAACTGCGAAGGTAAATAGAAACGCGCCCTGCATGCTCACGCGCTGCCAGTCCATGAGGATCAGGGCCAGCACGCCCCAGATGGCGATGTCATCCAGGCTCGCATAGCGCAGGATGCGCTGTCCGATGGCTTGCCGCAGGATCTGCAGCTTCTCCATGAGCAGAATCAGGATGGGAAGCGCGGTGACGGCACAGGCCATGCCCACTCCGAGGACGAATTGCCAAGTCATCGCCTTGGGACCGACCCAGCCGTCGTGCATCAACATGCCCGCGGCCACGATGCCGCCCAACAGCAGCGGGGTGGCGAGCGCGAACCCGGCGGTGATGGTGCTCTCCCGGCGATGTGCCCAGGCCTTCTTCAGGTCCAGCTCGATGCCGGCGATCCACACGAAGATCATCACCGCCCACCAGGCGATGCCGTTCAACGACTGGACGACCGGCTGGGAAAAGACGAAGGCGTAGTAATCCGGGAAAATTGCTCCCAGGATGCCGGGCCCGAGCAAAATTCCGGTGATGATTTGCACGACCACAAGGGGGGCGTAGTAGTCGGTCTTGGCCACGCGCCAGATCAGATACGGGACGGTGAAGATGATCCCGATGGCGATCAGGAATATCTCCGTCGTGCTCAAAATGGTATGCATGGATTCTTCTTGAAATTCGATGTATGCCGCGAGATGGGCAGACAGGTACTCCATGACGACCACCACCGCGACCCCGACCGCCGCGGGCTTCAATTACTCGTACGCGTTCACGCAGGCGCCCCGAGCTCCGTGGTCGAATCGCCAGCCGTCGGAACTGTGCCTGTCGGGGACGGCTCCACCGAGTCGATGCCGGAGGTTGGACGGCGCTTCTGGCCGAAAGCGGTCAGTTGCGCCGCCCTGAGCTGCTGCCGGTGTTCAGCCACTCACCGTAGTCGGATCTAGTGGAAGCAGAGGCCTAACCGCGAACGGGTGGAAACGGCTAGATATTCATATTCGGCGGACACGCAGTCCGCCGAAAGCCCGGCATTCTAACGGATGTCCGAGTAGGCCGCCCGCGCCCGGCCTGATCCTGCCGTCGCGTGCAGTCCGGGCCCAATGTCCACAACCGGGCTCAGAACTTGCGTAGCGGGTTGGTTGCCAACAAAAACCGACCCCGTCCATGCCGCCACTCCTGCCCATCGGGCTTTCCGCCGAACAGGACGAAATCAAGGGTTTCTCGCGCACGATTGCCGAGATCGAATGGCTGTTGCTGTCGCTGGTCCTGATTTACCTCGTGGTGGCGGGACTGCCTTCCAGCGGACAGGCAGCCCTCGAAATGGCGCTGTCCTTCTTCGGCGCCCTGATCCTGGGCCTGCACTACGTGCGCTTCTACAAACAGGAGACGCGGCTCAAGCTCGCCCTGGAGACCTGGGTGATGATCCTGTTCGTAACCTGGGTGGTCTGGAGCACGGGCAAGACGGAAAGCCCGCTCCTGAACCTCTATCTACTACCCGTCATCGCCAGCGCGCTCATCCTCGGGAAGCTGATGACCGCCCTGGAGATCCTCGTGATCGCCGGCTGCTTCGTGCTGTTCGGATGGGATTCCGCAAGACTCACATCGCACCCGCTGACCTGGTTCGGCGGCATGCTCGCCCAGCTTGGTCCAGTCGTCCTCGTCGCCTACATCACCACCATGTTGTCGGCCGACATCCGCTATGCCGTCGACAGGGTGAAGCAGGTGTCGGATACCGACGAGCTGACCGGTCTGTACAACATGCGCGCCTTCAGCGCCATCCTGCAGCGTAGCTTCAAGCAAGCTGCACGCTACTCGCACACGCTGTCACTGATCATGATCGACTCCGACAATCTGAAAGCCATCAACGACAGCTACGGTCACGACGCCGGAAACAAGCTCCTGATCAGCCTCGTCAACCGAATAAGAGATGGCGTGAGGGGGTCGGACGTAGTCGCCCGCTATGGCGGCGATGAGTTCGTGGTTCTGCTGCCGCAGACAGGCCCTTCCGGCGCCATGGAAGTGGCTGAGCGCATCCGGCAAGCGGTGGAAGAGTCCCGCATCGACATCGGCGGCCATGTCGTACGCACCTCCGTCAGTATCGGGGTAGTCAGCTATCCGTCCGGCGGAGGCGATCTGGCGACGATGATAGACAAGGCCGACCGGGCACTCTACAAGGCCAAGCACGCGGGCAAGAATCGCGTCGTCGCCCATTCGGACTCGCAAGGGACGCTTCCGTTCGATGATCCTCGCATCGCCGCGTAGTGGCGTCGCGCGGGTCTGCGTTCGCAGCGAGATACCGTAACCAGGCTACTCAGGACCGGGCGCACGCTGATTCGCGGCTAGACGTGAAACCGCGTGGCCGGGGCCTATCGTGTGGGCGCCCTGACCCCTCCAAGGCGCCCGGTCGCTGCAGGGGTACTCCCTCCCACCCCCTTCCCCACGTGTGCGTGAAGCGGCCCGGGCACGCACACCGGGCTTCGGCCTACCGGTCGGACAGCCCAATGCCCAGATCCCCGTGAGAGTAGACCGCCGCCCGTGCGACCGGCTGCTTCGCGACGCCGTGGTCGAACGGGTCACTGCTCAGGGCCTTGATGTATATCAATCGCCTGCCGTTCCGGCGGCGGCAGACTTCTGTTTCTTGGATGCTGCGAAGAGCGGCCGCAGTGCACAGACCCTTCCGAACATGAGGAAAAGGCGTGCCGACCGCCGCCCCGCCCTGGCTGCCCACGCCCTTCCCTTACGGAGACTGCAGGACCCTTGTTCCGCCCGACGCGACCGCCAGCCGTTGCCGATTTCGTCCTGCTGCCCCTTCTGTACTACGTTGGAGCCAAGCTCGGCGTCTGGTTGACAGTGATGCCAGAGGGCACGGCAATCCTCTGGCCGCCCAACAGCGCCTTGCTTGCAGCCCTCATCGCCTTTCAGGGTCGCGGCTATGTACCGTTCGCAGCCCTTGCAGTTGGCGCGGAGGTCGCTGCCGACTTGCCGGCCTTCAGCCTGGTCGAAGCGTTGCTGTTCGGGGTCACCAATGTTGCCGAGGCGACCATCGCGTTTCTGCTGCTGGCTCGCTGGCGCTTCGACCCGCGCTTCGCAACGCTCGCGGACCTGCCGAAGTTCATTCTGGCAGGACCCGGCATCGGCGCACTCGCCGCCGCTTTCTGCGGAGCGGCAATCTATAGCCACTTCCGCGGCGCCGACACGGGCTATCTGGAGTTTCTACGCATCTGGTGGTTCGGCGACGCTCTCGGCCTCATGATCTTCACGCCGCTGCTGCTCAGCTTGCGGCCGTACGCGCGGGCCGAGGACCCGACCCCGCCTCTAACCCTGCGTCCGTCCGATTGGCTGATCGGCCTGGCGGCCCTGGCCATCGTCGGCGTGCTCGTCGCCTCGCGCGACGGCAGCTTCCACGGGGTGCACATCGGCCCGGCATCGCTCCTGCCCTTCGTCATCTTCGTGGCCGCCCGATTCGGAACACGCTGGACAGCCATGGCCACCATGAGCGCCGCCATGGTCGTCATAGCGATGGCAACGGCCGGGCGCAGCCCATTCGGCAACCTGCCGCCGCGCGACATGGTCGTCCAGGTCCAGGAATTCGTCCTCATCATGAGCCTCATGGCCCTGGGCTTGTCCGCGCTCCTGACCCAGTTGCGGACGAAACAGCGTGAGCTCGAAACCAGTAACCGGCGCCTCGACGACTTGAACCGCAACCTCGAGGCGCGCGTCGAGGAGCGCACGGCGGCGCTCAAAGCGCTCAATGCGCAGCTCGAGAAACTTGCTCTTACCGACGCCCTGACCGGCCTGCTGAACCGGCGCGCATTCATGGATCTGGTGACTCGGGAGATCGCCCACAGCCGCCGCCAGCGCCGTCCGCTGGCTGTCCTGATGTGCGACCTCGATCACTTCAAGTCGGTGAACGACCGGTACGGACATCCTGTCGGGGATCTGGTCCTGCAGCAGGCGGCAGCGATAACCAAGGCGGTGATCCGAGCCAGTGACACGCTGGTGCGCTACGGCGGGGAGGAGTTCGTGATCCTGGCGCCCGATACCGATCAGGTGGGCGCGCTGGATCTGGCGGAACGCATCCGACAGGCCCTGGGATCCGCGGCAATCGAGACCGATCGAGGCATCGTGAACATCACGGCGAGCTTCGGCGTCACGGCGCTGTGCGAGGACGACGAGAATCCGGAGCAATTGGTCCGGCGGGCCGATGAAGCGCTCTACTCTGCCAAGGCGCAAGGGCGCGACCGAGTCGTTGCCAGCTTCCCCGAGCGCACGGAACCACTCGCTGCGCAGGAATTGAACTCGCAGATCGACTACGAGTAGCACTCGTCAGCATGAGGCTATCGCGTTTGCGTCTTCTGGGCCTCGCCCGCATGACCACGGCCTGCACTCTCGGGTTGGTTTGTGCAGCCGCGGCCGCCCCCGGGACCAGCTCTCCTGAAGATGCCGGCACATCGCGCGATCCCGGCATTGACTTCTCCTCCTGGGCAGCGGATCCGACCGCACCCGGCCCCGACTTGCCTCCGGTGGGACGCTCTCTCTTCGACCATCTCGTTACGGACGCCAACGGAAAGGACAAAGCCTACCGCGTCCCGTTTCCGTTCTCCGCCTTGACCGATCGCATCCAGGCACGCCTCGCACGGCGCGAGTTCATGGGCGGCACTCGAGTCGTGATGCTTCCCATGGGACGCTCGCTACAGCGCGCCGCGGCCGCTCCGGACTTCTTCAAGTATCCACGCATCGTGTTTGCCGTCACCGGCGAACCCAGCACCAATGAGCACGATGCGGGCGCCCTGCTCAGGGACCGTCTCTACATCGGCTACGTCGAGAAAACGGCGGTACTGGAAGTGATCAGTTACAACGAGGCAGCGGGCCGCTTCGAGTTTCAACTGGTGAAGGACTACCGTGCCGGCGCTCAGCCGAAGGTCCTCTATGCCAACCGGGCGATCTGCATCTCCTGCCACCAGAACCACGCGCCGATCTTCTCTCGAGCCATATGGAGCGAGACCAACGCCAATAATCGAGTGGCAGAGCTGTTGCGGCTGAAACACACCGGCTTCGACCTCTCGGCGCAGGCCAATATCGACTTCCCCGACGACATCGACAAGGCCACCGTGCGAGCCAACAGCCTCGTGGCTTTGCAGACGATCTGGCAGCAAGGCTGCTCGGATGCGCAGAACCTCTCAGCGTCCCGGCGCTGCCGGAGCGCGGCGTTCACTGCCATCCTCCAGTACGGTCTTTCCGGCGAGCAGGACTTCGCCTCGGGCTCGCCGGGCTATCAGAGCACCTTCGTATCGACCCTCGGCAGGGTGTGGCGGCAGAAGTGGCCGCAAGGGCTGAACATCGCCGAATCCAGTCTGCCCGATCGCAATCCCTTCGGCGGCACCACCGCCTTCTATGGTGCCGGCGGGTCAGCGGAACCCTCCGTGGACTGGATCGCGGCGGCGCATGTGACGGCGGGGTTGGACCCGCTCAATCCCCGGCCTGCGCGAGAGGTCTGGCGTTTCGCGGGAGCCATGGACACGAAGAGATTCATCGCCGGGTGGACCCAGTTCTTCACGCCGACCGACTTCCGCGCGCTGGACGCACATCTGCTGCAACAGGGAGCAGCGAACAACGTCGAACGTGCTGCGTATCAAGCCCGGTGCACGCTGGTTCGCGATGCACCTGGCTCCACGGCTTTCGAGCTGCAATGCGCCAGCGATGCCGCCGGGGCCCAGGGCGTACACCTTGCCGGTCGCTTCGACGCGCTAGGTGGCGGCCGCGTCGACTGGCTCAATCTCGGCCCCGCCGGCGGAATTCGAGATGCGGTATTCAGCGGCGGGACCATTCGACCGGTCGGTTCAGAGTACTTGTTGCACGCAACTCTGAAAAGGAAAGGGCTCACGGCGCGGCTCTCAGATGGTCGAGCGCTCGCGAGCATCGAGATCCGCTGGCCCGCCGGCAGGCAGGACACGAAGCAGTCGAAGACACTCGAGGCGCGCCTCGAGGTCGTAGTGCTCGAGGATTTCGCCCTCCTGCGTCGCGCCGTCGACCGACTGCTGGACCAGCAACCTGCGTTGTTCGATGACGGGCCACTCGTACGCGCGAATCTCATGCGAGCGCTCTTCTCCGAGCTCGGCATGCCCGAACGGTCCTGGTGCTGTGCCGACGATACGGGCATGCCGCCCGCCATGCTCGACCCTCCCGAGGTGAGCGCAGACGCATTCAAGGACCCCGAGCTGCAACCATTCTTTCGCTATTGCGCGACCTGCCATCTGACCCGCGAGCAGTTCCCGCCGAACTTCCTGTCGGGCGATGCAAGCCAGGTTGCGGAGAACCTACGCCAGTGCGCGCCGCGCATCTTGGTGCGGCTTGCGGCATGGCACACGCCAGCGGAACAACGCGTCAAATCACCCATGCCGCCGGTGACGGCATTGCAGGCGCTCGGCACCACGACGCAGCGGTGGGCGAGGAGCGAGGAGCTGAGACAGTTGCGCGCTTACCTGGAAGGGCTATCCCAGCGGGAAGGTCGACCGTCAGATGTCGCCGAACTCGTCAAGGAGGGCTACGAAGCGTTGCCCACGTGTCTGCCGGCCCCGAACTACTGAGCCTTGCAGAATCAGGTTGCAGACCTCCACACCACCCCGCCGGCTGCGCCGGCACCCCTCCTTCGGAGAGGAGGGGAGTGTCTCCCCTCCTTTCAAAGGAGGGGTGGCGCCCCCGGGTCGGTGCCCGGGGCAGGCTGCGGCGACGGGGTGGTTGGCGTTGGACTACTGCGGCTTGAGCGTAATGCATTTATGC
>DAIQQA010000206.1:0-7836 GCA_036787045.1 Burkholderiales bacterium
GCGGACCGTTCGGACGCACCCCCTTCGGGTGAGGTTGGGCGGGTGGTGGAAATGCAGGCCACGGTGACGGCCATCGACATGGCGACCCGCACGGTCACCCTGAAGGGCGCCGACGGCGCCGAAACTGCGATCCAGGTCGACGAGCGTGCTCGTAACCTGCCGCAGGTCAAGGTGGGCGACGTGGTGAAGGTTGCCTACGTACAGGCATTGGCATGGAAGCTGAGCAAGTCGACCAAGGCAGAGCCAACCGTGCAGGTCGAGGAGGCCGCGGACCGAGCCAAAGAGGGCGAGAAGCCGGGCGGCGTGGCGGGAAGGCGCGTCAGCGCAACCGTGACGATCGAAGCGATCGATACGGCCAACGGGACAGTTACCCTGAAAGGTCCTCAAGGCAACAGCCGGACGGTGAAGGCGCTCAACCCGGACAACCTCAGGAAGGTGAAGGTGGGCGATCTCGTCGACATCACCTACACCGAGGCGGTGGCGCTCAAAGTCGAGCCTGCGTCGAAGTAGGCCACAGAATGCCCGCGCCCTGCCGGCTGGGGGCGCGGTCCATGATCGTACGCACCGTATAACGGTGCGCGATGCATCCGGGCGTACCGCGTAAGCAGACCCCGCAACGAACCGTCAGAAGGCAAGTCATGACCACCATTCCCCGCTTCGCGCGCGCGCCCCTGCTCGTCGCGATCACCCTTCTTCCGCTCTTCGCCGCAGACAGCCGCGCAGCCGACCGTGGCGCCCACAACTTCGTCATCGACTCGCAGCGCGCTTCCCCGCGTACCGGGGTGCTCGGGCAGTGCATTCGTACCGGAGTCTCCGGCGCAGGCGCGCCCGTCGAGGACTGCAATGATCCGGGACGGTCTGCAACGCCGGCAGCACCCAGCCCGGCAACCCCGCCCGTGGCCTCCGCGCCCGCACCCGCCGCGCCGCAAGTTGCGGTGGAGGAGCAGGCCAGCTCCGAGCCTCCCGCAGACGATGGCATCGTCAGCAGTCGAGTGAACGCGGACTTCGAGGCCGAGCAGGCTGCAGCGAAAGCGGCGATGGCCGCGACGGCGCCTGTGCAGCGCGTCGCGCGCATCACGCTCAACGCGGAAGCCGATTTCGACTTCGACAAGTGGGAGCTTGGCGCGGCTGGCCGCACCAAGCTCGACCAGTTCGCGGCCGAACTGAGGACGTCGGAGTACGGCACGGTTCGAGTGGTGGGACACACGGACCGCATCGGAAGCCAGCAGACCAACCAGACGCTGTCGCTGCGCCGCGCGCAAGCGGTGAAGGACTATCTGGTGGCCAGGCAGATCGACCCGGAGCGCATCGACGCCGAAGGGGTCGGTTCCAGCCAACCCCTCACCGGGCCGCAGGACTGCCAGGGCCTCAAGAAGCACGCGCTGATCGGTTGCCTGCAACCGGATCGGCGCGTGGACCTCGACGCACAGGCCACGAAGATCGTGAGCAAGTAGGTCGCCGGCAACGCGTGCGGCTGGATACAACCGTCCCGCCGCCCGCGACGCTTCTTCGTCCAGGCAAGGCAGGGCCCACACGCGCCTCTGCGGATCATCCCGTGAGCCGCTTGAAGGCGGCGAAGTTTCTGTGCTCCTTCCCCCTCTATCAGGGGAAGGCTGGGATGGGGGGTCGACTGCGGACATGGCAGCAGCGCACGCGCTATACCTCGACCCTGGCCCTCCCCTGGAAGCCCTGGAAGGGGGAGAGAACGAGACCCGACGCGGTTCTCCGCCTGCCGGCTCAGGCCGCGTCGATCCAGATTTCCAGTTCGCCCTGCTCTACCCGGACCCTGTAGGTGCGCAGCGGCTCGCACGCGGGCGGACCCTCGACCCGTCCGGTCGGGATATGGAAGCGGCCATTGTGCATCGGGCACTCGATGATGTCGTCGAGCACGTAGCCCTCGGCGAGCCGCGCCACCTGGTGGGTGCAAAGGCCGTCCGTCACGTAGTGCTGTCCTGCGATCCGGTACGCACAGTAGAGCTTGCCGTCGCACGAGACCTCGACGACATCGTCGTCGGGCACGTGGTCGACCGGACACAGCTTCACCCACATCGTCGGTCGACCCGGTCGGCTGAACTACCGGTGCCCGACGGCGGCGCCGATGGTGCGCCGGGCAGCGGGTGGTAGGCGAACGCGGTCGGGTCGCGGCGCTGCGCGGCGATGGTGCGCAGGATCTCCAGGTGCGCCGCAAGCAGGCTCGGGCTCGGCTCGGGCAGCTGATCGCGGATCGCCGCGTTCAACGCCGGCAGCGCGTGGAATGGAACCGACGGGTAGAGATGGTGCTCGATGTGGTAGTTCATGTTCCAGTAGAGCAGCCGGCTCAGCCAGGAGTTGGTCATCGAGCGCGAGCTCTGACGATGGTCGTACACGTTCTGGTTCATCGCCATGTGCTGCGTGGTGATGAACAGGAACACCCCGAACGCCCCGGCAAAGCGCGGGATGAAGAAGTACAGCAGCGGCACCCAGGTCTGCCCGATCACCGCCCACGCCAACAGCGCAAGATAGCCGGTCAGCAGGATGCGGGCCTCACGCACCAGCGTGGGCACTTGCGTGTCGGGCAGGTAGACGCGCTCGCGCTCGAGGATCCGCCCGCGCGCGTGCCGCAGCGTGAGCTTCAGGCGCGGCAGGAACTCGACCAGCCCGATCACGTCGCCCAGGTAGGTGCGAAGCGACACCGGGTTGCTGTAACCCATCTGCGCGTCCAGCTTCCAGTGCCAGGTGTAGGTATGGTGGTGCGAGTGCGCAAAGCGGCGATGAGTCGGCGATTCGCCCCAGACGAAAGAGCTGATCCACAGCACTGCCTCGTTGAGCCAGCGCGTGCGGAATGCCGTGCCGTGGGCACACTCGTGCGACGGGGCGTAGGCGAAGCCCAGCACTACGCCGTAGGCAATCACGGCGGGCACCACCCACCAGGTGCCGCGGCTGACATGGATCGCCAGACCGGTGACGAGCAGCAGCCCCACCCACATGCCGAGGAAGTACAGTCCCGGCCAGTCCGAGCGCCCCATCAGCCCCTTGAGCACGGCGCGGTCGATGCGCGGTTCCCACCACGCGCTCTTGACGGTGCTTATGGAAGATGTCGTTGCCACGGATGCCGCCAAGTCGAGGGGACGCCAGCGTCGATGGTACCGGACCCATCTGGGCGGTCAAGGGGAGGGAACGCCGGAGCGTCGAGCAGGGGTCCCGTTTGACCGATAGACTCACGGCCAACAGCCGTGTGCAAGAGGCAAGACTTGGGCCCCGTGAGGTGACCCCGCAGGGGACTCATGACCCGCAGGGAGTCACATGTGCGCGGGCTCGCTGTGAGAGAGAATACGGGACTGGCAATCGCTCACCAGCCGTCATGGTAGACGAGGGAATGATGGGGCCGCTGTTGACTCTCAAAGTGCACGAAGCATTGCGCGCCGCTACGCGCGCCGGTGCGCCCACGGTTGAGTCCTCGCTGGACCTCGATCGTTCGACGACGACGGTCGAGGTGGGCGTCGCAGGATGGACCTGGCGAGGCCAACGCTTCCCCTATCTGGAAACCTGTAAGGACAGAACCATCTACCACTGGGTCGGCGAGACCTTTCAGCCGGTGGCGCGGTTCACGACGTCGCTGATCAAGCTGGTGCCGACGGAATGGGGGCCGCCGACGTTCGAAATCGACGGCATCAAGATGTTGCCGACCGGGCAGGTCTCGCCCTATGCGGATGCGCAACGCAAAGTCGGCTTGATCCAGCCGCGCGGCAAGGTGATCTTGGACACCTGCGGGGGCCTTGGCTACTTCGCCTCGTGGTGTTTGCTGGAGCAGGCCAAACAGGTGCTTTCTTACGAGAAGAATCCCGACGTGATCTGGCTGCGCAGCCTCAATCCCTGGTCGCCCGAGATTGGCAGTAGGTTGACGTTGACCCAGGGCGACATTGCCGAGCACATCGCGATGCTGCCTAGCCAGTCGGTCGATGCGATCTTGCACGACCCGCCACGTTTCGGTATCGCCGGAGAGCTCTACTCGCAAGTCTTTCATGACCACCTGGCCAGGGTGCTCAAGCGCAAAGGCAAGCTGTTTCACTACACCGGCGCACCGAACAAACTCACCAGCGGACGCGATGTGCCTCACGAAGTGGCGAAACGTCTGCGGCACGCCGGTTTTGTTGCGCAGTTGAGTAGCGATGGGGTGTTCGCGGTGAAGAAGTGAGCGTCAGAACAGGAAACACCGCTGCGCCATGGGCAGCACGGTGGCCGGCTCGCAGGTGAGCAGCTCGCCGTCGGCGCGCACCTCGAGCTCTCTCCAGCGCCGCCTTCAGGCCCTTCAGGTGCCCGCGTCTGCGCATCGCTGTGTCCTGGACAGGCGCGGCGTTGTCGGCCGGGCAGGCGGTACACGTCTTCGTCGGTCACGAGCCACTGGAACTCGCCAAATGGCAGGGTCTTCTTGCGCAGCTCGCGAAAGCGAGCCACCGCAACTTGGCGCTCGATCGCCTCGCGGGCGATCTCGCTCTTGGTTCGCCCGGTGCTCTTGGCCACGACCTGGCTATACGGCGCGACCGCCAGGTGCGTGCGGCTGGATACCAGGCACGTCTTGCGAGCGCTTCCACAGCCCCCCGCAGGCCAACCCGACGCCCGCCTCGAGCCCTCCCACGGCACGTTGATACGGGTTGGACTTCCTATCCATATTAGACTAGTGTAGACTAGTCTAATATGAAATTGAGCCGGAGAGAGCCAATGCCCGAGGTCGGAGCGTACGAGGCGAAGACCCATCTGCCTCAGTTGCTGGAGCGAGTCGCGAAGGGTGAGCGATTCGTCATTACCAAGCATGGGCGCCCAGTGGCGGAACTGGTGCCGGTGTCGGCCCGCGATCCGGTCCGGATCAAAGAGGCGATTGCCGAGGTCCGTAAAGTGCGATCTGGCCTCGCACGCCGAGGGATGCGCATGAAGAAGCTGCTCCGCCCGGGCGAAGCGCTGCGCGATCTGATGCATGAGGGGCATCGCTTCTAATGCCCTTCGTACTGGACAGCTCGGTTGCGCTTGCATGGCTGCTTCCGGACGAGGGCAGTGAGGCCATCGACCAGCTGGCAGACCGTCTGGAGCAGGACACGGCGAGCGTTCCGAGCATCTGGTCGCTCGAAGTCGGCAACGCGCTGCTCGTGGCGCAGCGCCGGGGGCGGATCAAGGACGACGAGCTCGCTCGGATGATCGCCGCGCTGGACAGTCTACCCATCGAGGTCGATTCGGAAGCAGCGAAAGCAGGCGTACTCGCGATCGTCGGGCTGGCGAAGAGGCTTGGGCTTACGACCTACGACGCCGCTTACGTCGAGCTCGCGCATCGCCAGGGACTTCCTCTGGCGACGTTGGATGAGCGGCTGCGCACGGCGTGCGCAGCGATGCAGGTGCCGGTCTTGCCCTGACCTGATACACGTCGTTGGCCAGGCCCCGCCAGGACGGCGGCATCCACGGCGACCTCACGTTCGCGCTTCCAGCACCACCACGCTGCGCGCGCACGCTGAATAGAACGCCGCCGTGTGCGGCTTCTGTCTTCCGCGTGAGATGACGTCTGCCGGCGGCGGTTGCGAAGTGTCGACAGCGACATGCCAACGCCTGTCCGGGATCGATGGCAGCGCCACATCCATTGGGCGATCCGACATGTTCAGGATCACATGCAAGTCCTCTTCCCCGGCGGCAAGCCCGGCGAGCGTGAACCTCAGGAAACGGCCTTGCCCGTCATACCACGGAGCCTCGTCGAGTCGCGCGCCATGCCAGGCGATGTCCGGAATGCCGCGGCCGGGAACCGGCTTGGCGTCGAAGAAGCGGTTGGCGGTAAGACACGGGTGGCGGCGGCGCAGGGCAATCAGCTCCCGGGTGAAGCGCAGCATGTCGCGATTGGTTTCGACCAAGCTCCAGTCGAACCAGGACAGCGCGTTGTCCTGGCAGTAAGCGTTGTTGTTGCCGCCCTGGCTCCTCAGCACCTCGTCCCCCCCGCGCAGCATGGGCACGCCGCGCGAAAGCATGAGTGCGGCCAGGTGGTTCCTGGCTTGCCGCCGGCGCAGGGCCAATACCCCGGCCTCGGTCGTGTCGCCCTCGGCCCCGCAGTTCCAGCTCGCGTTGTCGTTGCTGCCGTCCCGGTTGTCCTCGCCGTTGGCCTCGTTGTGCTTGGCGTTGTAGCTCACCAGATCGTGCAGCGTGAAGCCGTCGTGGCAGGTCATGAAGTTGATGCTGTTCCCGGGCAGCCGACCGTCCGCGTACAGATCGGCGCTGCCGGCGATGCGCGTAGCGACCTCGCCGACCAGTCCCGGATCGCCGCGCACGAAGCGGCGCATGACGTCCCGGTAGCGGCCGTTCCACTCGACCCACGCCATCCCCGGGAAGGCACCGACGTGATAGAGGCCGGCCGCGTCCCAGGCCTCGGCGATCAGCGGCACGCGCGACAGGATGCGGGACGACTCGATCGCCCAGGGCAGCGGCGGATCGGCCATCAGCTCGCCGCGCTGGTCGCGCGCGAACACGCTGGCGAGATCGAAGCGAAAGCCGTCCACCCCCATCTGTTCCACCCAGTATTCGAGGCAATGCACGATGAAAGCGCTCACCAGCGGGTGATTGCAGTTGACCGTGTTGCCGCAACCGGTGTAGTCCCGGTAGCGGCGCCGGTCGCCGGCGTCGAGGTGGTAGAAGATCTCGTTCGCCAGACCCTTGAAGTTGATCACTGGCCCGTGCGCGCCGCCTTCCGCAGTGTGATTGAACACTACATCGAGCAGCACGCCGATCCCCGCTTCGTGCAAGGCATCGGTGAGCGTACGGAACTCCCGGTCGGCCTGCGCCGGATCGACGCAGTAGCCCGGATGCGGGCTGTAGAAGCTGTGCGTGCTGTAGCCCCAGTAGTTGCACAACCCGCGCGCAACGGCCGCGGCGGGCACGTCCTGCTGGTCGAAGGCCATCACCGGCAGCAGCTCCACGTGCGTAACGCCGAGCTCGCGCAGGTAGGGGATCTGTTCGATCAGGCCGGCGAAGGTCCCGGGATGCTTCACCCCGCTCGCAGCGTGACGCGTGAAGCCGCCGACGTGCAGCTCGTAGATGATCGCAGCGTCCAGCCCGCGCGGCGCAACCGGGTCGCGAGGTCGCGCCGGCTCCGTCACGATCGCGCGAAGCGACGCGTGCCCGGCGTCGTGGGGGTCTGCGGCTCGGCGCCGGTCCCACAAAGCGTCGACCACGGCCCGCGCCCAGGGATCGAGCAGCTCCTTGCGGGGATTGAACGCCCGCCCAGTGTGCTGCGTGTCCGTTGGGCCGTCGGCACGCCAGGTGTAGTAGACACCAGGCGACAATCCCTCCACGAACACATGCCAGAAGAAAAACGTGCGGTTGCGCTCCGGCGCGAGCGTGATCAGCTGGAAAGGCTCGGCGCTGTCCGCTGCCGCATAGAGTAGAAGCTCGACGCGCGTGGCATGGCGGCTGAAGACGCAGAAGTTGACGCCGCCGGCCATTGCGGTCGCCCCCGGCGGGAAACGCGATCCGGGGCGCGTCGCGTACACTGCCTCCGCGGTTTGGTTCTCGCTCACGCGTGATCCTGGCTGTTGACGTGACGTGCACTCGCCGCGGCTGCTTCGATCACGGGGCGGCAGTTGGAGGGCGATCAGTCGAGCACGATCCTCACCGGCCGCACATTCCAGATCTTGTCGCAGTACTCCCGGATCGCCCGATCGGAGGAGAACTTGCCGGCGCGCGCGGTGTTGAGGATCGACATGCGGGTCCAGCGTTCGGGATCGCGGAATGCGCGTTCGACTTCGCTCTGGGCGTCGACATAGGCGCGGTAGTCGGCCAGCACCAGGTATTCGTCGTGCTCGAGCAGGTGATCGAGCAGCGGGCGAAACA
>DAIQQA010000071.1:0-23911 GCA_036787045.1 Burkholderiales bacterium
CCTGCGGTGGGTGCTGGAGGAATCCGCCGGTGCCTGAGTGCATGCGCCCGTCCGGCCTCGTGTGCGCGGTCCTAGTTGCGGTGGGACTCGCGGCGCACCCACCGCGCACGGCCGCGCAGGCGGACGACCTGCTGCCGCCCGATGAGGCGTTCCGCTTCTCCGCACGGGTGGTCGACAGCAGTCAGGCCGAGGTACGCTGGCGCATCGCCGACGGCTACTACATGTACCGCGACAAGTTCCGCTTCACGGCCAAGCCGGAGCTGGTCGCATTGGGCAGCCCGCAGTTCCCTGCTGGCAGGATGAAGGAAGACGAGTTCTTCGGGGCGGTGGAGACTTACCGCGACGAGGTCGTGATCCGGCTGCCAATCACTGTGCCGGCCGGGACCCAGGAGATCACGCTCGAGGCCCTGTCGCAAGGCTGTGCGGACGCCGGTGTCTGCTATACGCCTCAGCGCAGCAGCGTGCGCCTGCAACTGGCGGCTGTAAGCGGGGAGAGCGCGACCGCCAGCGATGCAGGCGGCGTGCTGTCCAAGCTGCGAGCCCTCACCGCCGACGCCGAGCCGGAGTTCCTCCCAGTGGAGCAGGCATTCAAGGTCAGCGTGCGAGCGCGCGACGCCCACAGCCTGGTCGCGGAGTTCGTGCCTGCGCCGGGCTACTACCTGTATCGCGACAAGCTGGACGTTACGACGAATGCCGCGTCGGGGGTCGCGGTCAAGGCGGTGGAGCTGCCGCGGGGCGAGATGAAGAGCGACCCCAACTTCGGCGACACCGAAGTGTTCCACGGGCCGGTGCAGGCCGTGGCCGCGCTCGAGCGCCGGCACGCGGGCGAGCAGCGCATCAGCGTGGAGACCCGGTTCCAGGGCTGTGCGGAAGCCGGTCTCTGCTATCCGCCGGAGCGCAAGCGCTTCGATGTGGTCCTGGCGGCGTTTGGCCCTTTTGCTGATACCTCTCGTGCCGAGGCCGCGCCGGCTCGGGGGCCGCCAGCCGAAGCTGCGCCGCCAGCCCCCGAGCCGCAAGCCGCTACCGTCGCGTCGCCCTCACCCGTCGCGCCGGTCGACGAGAGCTCTCGGGTGGCGCAGATTCTCCGCGGCGGGAGCTTCTGGGGTGTGGTCGCCAGCTTCTTCGGCTTCGGCCTGCTGCTGTCCTTCACCCCCTGCGTCTTCCCGATGATCCCGATCCTGTCCGGGATCATCGTCGGGCAAGGGCACCGAGTCAGCCGTGGTCATGTGTTGCTGCTGACCGGGGCTTACGTCCTGGGCATGGCCATCACCTACGCCCTGGCCGGGATCGCGGCGGGGCTGTCCGGCACGCTGCTGTCGACAGCGCTGCAGAATCCGTGGGTGCTCGGCGCCTTCGCCGTGCTGTTCGTTGCGCTGGCCCTGTCGATGTTCGGGTTGTTCGACCTCCAGCTGCCGGCGGCGCTGCAAAGCCGCCTGTCGGACGCCTCCAACCGCATGAGGGGTGGCACCTTATGGGGGGTCTTCGCGATGGGTGTGCTGTCGGCGCTCATCATCGGCCCGTGCGTGGCCGCGCCGCTGGCGGGCGCCCTCCTGTATATCAACCAGACCCGCGACGCTATCCTAGGCGGCACGGGCCTGTTCGCCATGGCGCTAGGCATGGGTGTGCCGCTGCTGGCTGTGGGTGCGTCCGCAGGCGCGCTGCTGCCGCGGGCCGGCGCCTGGATGAACACCGTGAAGAGCTTCTTCGGCGTCCTGCTGCTGGGGCTCGCCGTCTGGATCATCTCGCCGCTCATCCCGACCGTGGTGCAGATGCTGTTGTGGGCCGGGCTGCTGATCTGCTCGGCAATCTATCTGCACGCCCTCGATCCCCTGCCGCACAACGCTTCAGGTTATCGCAAGCTGTGGAAGGGCGTGGGCGTCATCGCGCTGCTGGTCGGCGTGGCCCTGCTGATCGGCGCGCTTTCGGGAGGCCGGGACATCCTGCAGCCGCTCTCGGGTCTGCGGACTGCGGGGTCCGCAGCGGACTCGACCGACGCCGGGCCGCAGTTCGTCAAGGTCACGTCGGTGGCCGACCTGGAAAAGAAGCTGGCGGTGGCCGCCGGGCGGCCCGTGATGCTGGACTTCTATGCCGACTGGTGCGTGTCCTGCAAAGAGATGGAACGCTTCACCTTCACCGACGCGCGGGTCCGGGCGCGGATGGATCGCATGCTGTTGCTCAAGGCCGATGTAACCGCCAACTCCGCGGAAGACGCCGCTCTGCTCAGGCGCTTCGGCCTGTTCGGGCCTCCCGGGACGATCTTCTTCGATAGTGTCGGCCGGGAACTACCCCAGCGCGTCGTCGGCTTCCAGCCGGCCGAGAAGTTCGCAGGCTCGCTGGACGCCGTGCTGCAGCCCGCCTCATGAGCCGGATGTGGCAAACGGTTCTGTTCGTAGCGGTGGCCGCCGTTGCCCTTGCCGCCGGCTTCCTGTTTCACCCCTGGAACCACGCGGACCAGGTTACGCGGCCGCCCGCGTCTGCCGCCGCCTTGATGCGCGCTGCCCTGCCCGATCTGGAGGGCCGGTCACAAGCACTCACCCAGTGGAAGGGCAAGGTCCTGGTCGTCAACTTCTGGGCGACTTGGTGTGCGCCGTGCAGGGAGGAGATCCCCGCCCTCATTCAGGTCCAGGAGAAGCTCGGCCCAAAGGGCCTGCAGATCGTCGGCATCGCCATCGACCAAGTCGAGCGGGTCAAGCCCTACGCGGCCGAGATGCGCATCAACTACCCGGTGCTGGTGGGGGAACTGGAGGCGATGGATCTCGCCCAAAAAGCCGGCAACCAAGTCGGGGGCCTGCCGTTTACCGTCATCCTGGACCGTTCCGGTCAGCCCGTCCGGACCGAGCTGGGAGCGCTGGACCAGAAGAAGCTCGACAGCATCCTCCAGCCCCTTCTCTAATGCGCGGGGCCGCGCTTCGTGCAGGCATCTCCCGCGAACGTGCAATCTTGCGCGGCCAACCAGGGCCCTCCTCTGCTTGCGGCGCCTAGGCCGGCTAAAGCCCTTCTCGCGGCGGCCGTTATAGGCCTCCCAGAGATGTCAAACTCCTTGAAAATCTGGACAACTTGCCGTCAGCTGCGGCAAACTTGACGACATGACAACCCCAACAAAGCCGGGGGAGGCGGCTGCAAGCCCGCGCCAGATCCTGGTGCTGCACGGCCCAAACCTTAACCTCCTCGGGACGCGGGAGCCTGCGGTCTACGGTGCGGTAACCCTGGACGCGATCAACACGACCCTCACCCAGCGCGCCGCGGCGGGCGGCGCGACGCTATCCAGCTTTCAAAGCAACGTGGAAGGCGAGCTGGTCACGCGGATCCAGCAGGCCGGACGCGACGGCACCGAGTTCATCATCATCAACCCGGCCGCCTACACGCATACCAGCGTGGCGATGCGCGATGCGCTGGCCGCCGTGAAGATTCCATTCATCGAAGTGCACCTGTCCAATGTGTTCGCCCGCGAGCCTTTCCGCCACCATTCCTATTTCACCGACCTGGCGACGGGGCTGATCTGCGGCCTCGGGGCGCGCGGCTACGAACTGGCGCTGGACTACGCGCTGCAGGCGCAAAGGAGGGCCTAGGTGGACTTGAGGAAGCTCAAGAAGCTGATCGATCTGGTGCAGGAATCGGGCATTTCCGAGCTGGAGATCACGGAGGGCGAGGAGAAGGTCCGCATCAGCCGGGTGAACCAGGGGGCGCAGGCTTTTCTGGCCATGCCCTCCGCAGGCCATCTGGCGATGCCGGCTCCTGCTCCCGCAGCGGCCCCTGCGGCTGCTGCAGCGGTCGCCGGCGCGGCAGAGGCGGCGGACAAGGTCGAGGGTCACATCGTCAAGTCGCCCATGGTGGGCACCTTCTACCGCGCACCCTCGCCCGGCGCCAAGGCGTTCGTCGACCTCGGCGACCGGGTCAGTCCGGGCGATACCCTGTGCATCATCGAGGCCATGAAGCTGCTCAACGAGATCGAGGCCGACCAGGGCGGCACGATCAAGGAAGTCTACGTGGAGAACGGCCAGCCGGTGGAGTACGGCGAGCCGCTCTTTCTGATCGTCTGAGGCCAACCTTCTTGAACCACGGAGGACACGGAGGGCACGGGGGAGAACATAAGGCGGAGCCTCTCGTGCCGACCTCTCGCAGCCTGCGGTTCGCCCGCAATCCAGCTCAATCTGATGTCGGCGCAAGGGGCTCCACCGTGTCCTCCGTCGTTCAGAACTAGTCGTCCGCGGTTGCGAAATCTCAAGTGTTCGAGAAGATCCTCATAGCCAACCGCGGCGAGATCGCCCTTCGCGTCCAGCGCGCCTGCCGAGAGCTGGGCGTCAAGACCGTGGCCGTGCACTCCGAGGCGGACTCCGACGCCAAGTACGTGCGCCTGGCCGATGAGTCGGTGTGCATCGGTCCCGCTCCCTCCGGGCACAGTTACCTCAACATCCCCGCCATCATCAGCGCGGCCGAGGTCACGGATGCAGAGGCCATCCACCCCGGCTACGGGTTCCTGTCGGAGAACGCCGACTTCGCCGAGCGCGTGGAGAAGAGCGGATTCGTGTTCATCGGCCCGCGGCCCGACACGATCCGGTTGATGGGCGACAAGGTCAGCGCCAAGCACGCGATGATCAAGGCCGGAGTGCCGGTGGTGCCCGGCTCCGACGGCGCGCTGCCCGAGGCCCCCGAGGAGATCATCAAGATCGCGCGTGCCATCGGCTATCCGATCATCATCAAGGCCGCAGGCGGCGGCGGCGGGCGCGGCATGCGCGTCGTGCATACGGAGGCCGCGCTGCTCAACGCCGTCACGATGACCCGTACGGAGGCCCAGTCCGCTTTCGGCAATCCGACGGTGTACATGGAAAAGTTCCTGGAGAACCCGCGTCACGTGGAGATCCAGGTGTTGGCGGACGAGCACCGCAATGCCGTCTACCTGGGGGACCGCGACTGCTCCATGCAGCGCCGCCATCAGAAGATCATCGAAGAGGCGCCGGCGCCGCTGATCAACACCCGGCTCAAGGCCCGCATCGGGGAGCGCTGCGCGGAGGCCTGCCGCAAGATCGGCTACCGTGGCGCGGGCACCTTCGAGTTCCTGTTCGAGAAGGACGAGTTCCACTTCATCGAGATGAACACGCGGGTGCAGGTGGAGCACCCGGTGACCGAGATGATCACCGGCATCGACATCGTGCAGGCGCAGATCCGCGTCGCGGCCGGGCAGAAGCTCCCCTTCAAGCAGCGCGACATCCAGTTCCGCGGGCACGCGATCGAGTGCCGCATCAACGCCGAGCACCCCTACAAGTTCACCCCCTCGCCCGGACGCATTGCGTCGTTCCACGTCCCCGGTGGGCCCGGCATCCGGGTGGACTCGCACGTCTACGCCAACTACTTCGTCCCGCCCCATTACGACTCGCTGATCGGCAAGGTGATCGCCTGGGCCGACACGCGCGAGCAGGCCATCGCCAAGATGCGCATTGCGCTGTCGGAGATGATCGTCGAAGGCATCCTGACCAACCTGCCCCTGCACCAGGAGCTGATGCTGGACTCTGCCTTCGTTCGCGGGGGCACCAGCATCCACTACCTGGAAGAGAAGCTGTCCAAGCAGAACCGGCCCGACTAACCCGCAGTCACCCCATGTCCTGGTTGGCGCTCAGTTTCGAGCTTCAGGCGAGCCAGGCCGATACGGTCGCCGATGCCCTGCTCGAGGCCGGTGCACTCTCGGTTGAAATCACGGATGCGCTGGCCGGGACGGCACAGGAGCGCCCCCTGTTCGGTGAGCCGGGGGCCGAACCGGACGCCGCTTGGGGGACCAACCGGGTGAGTGGGCTGTTCGATGCCCAGGCGGACGTCAAGGCAATCGCGCACGCCGCGCTCGCAGCAGCCGGAGTCGAAGCCATGCCGCAGCTGCACGTCTCGTCGATAGCGGAGCAGGACTGGGTGCGTGCCAGCCAGGACCAGTTCACGCCTATCCAGATCTCGGCCCGCCTGTGGATTGTGCCGAGCTGGTGCGAGGTACCCGATTCCGCCGCGATCAATCTGCGTCTCGATCCCGGCCTCGCTTTCGGTACCGGTGCGCATCCCACAACCTGGCAGTGTCTGCGCTGGCTGGAGGTTAATGTGGGTCCGGCGGTCTCGGTGCTGGACTACGGCTGCGGCAGCGGCGTGCTGGCGATCGCGGCGAAACGGCTGGGTGCCGGCCGTGTGGTGGCCGTGGACATCGATCCGGGCGCGCTGCAGGCCAGCCGCGACAATGCGCGCCTCAACTCCGTCGAGATCGAGGTCTCGTCGCCGGATGCCGTGCCGCCGGGGCCCTATGACGTAGTCGTGGCCAACATACTGGCCAACCCGCTGCGGCTGCTCGCTCCGCTTCTGGCTGCCTTCCAGCGGCGGGGCGGACGGGTGGTGCTCGCTGGTATCCTGAGCCAGCAGGCGCAGACCGTGGCCGCGGCGTACGCCGGCTGGTACGACGTGCAGGTCGCTTCGGAGAAGGATGGCTGGACTTGCCTGACCGGCGCGCGAAGACTATAGGCCGGCTGCCTGCCACTTTGGCTGCACTATGAGCATGTTTACCCGCTGCCCCCACTGCGACACGGTATTCCGGGTGACCCCGCAGCAGCTCCAGGTGTCGAGCGGGCAGGTGCGTTGCGGCCGCTGCCAGGAAGTGTTCGACGCCTTCTCGACCCTGACGTCCAGGCTGCCGGGCGGCAGGCTGGAAGAGACGGCCGTCGCAGCCGCGCGACCGGAGCAACCCGCGAGGCCAGTGCGTCTGCAGCCGCCCCCACAACGCGCAGAGACCATGCAGGAAGGCGGTTTCGTCCCTGCACCCGAGACAGCGGCGTTCTCTCCGGGGCGTGCGCCCCCCGTCCCGTCGGCAGCCGGCCTCGTCGGCGCGTCGGAACCCGAGATACTCACTCTGCCGGACGAGTTGTTCGGGGTGGCCGCTGGCCCGCCAACCCGCCGCTGGCCGTGGACCATTGGCTGTCTGCTCGGCTTGCTGGTTCTGAGTGCGCAAGCCGCGTGGTTCTTTCCTGGTGAGATTGCGTTGCGCATGCCGGTTCTGCGCCCGTTGCTCGTGCAATACTGTGCGTGGACGGGATGCAGGATCGACCTGCCGCAGCTGCCTGACTTGCTCTTCATCGAGGCCTCCGACCTGCAGCTGCTGGATCCCGCCCAGCCCAACGAGGTGCTGTTGACGGCGACCGTGCGCAATCGTGCTGCCTTCGAGCAGGCCCTGCCGCTGCTCGAGCTGACGCTCACCGATGCGGCGAACCGCACTGCGGCGCGCAAGGTATTCGCTCCGGCCGAGTACGTGGGGAACAGCGTCGCGCGGGACCGCGGCATAGGCCCGGGCCAGGAAATCTCCATCCGGCTCTATCTGGACACCGGGGATCTGAAGGCCGCAGGCTATCGACTCTACCTCTTCTTCGTATGAGCACCTCGCCACTTGGACGCACAGCGCTGCATGACGAGCACGTCCGGCTCGGCGCCCGCCTGACGGATTTCGGCGGCTGGGAAATGCCGCTGCATTACGGTTCCCAGATCGAGGAACATCACCGCGTGCGGCGTGCAGCCGGGATGTTCGACGTCTCGCATATGCTGGCGATCGACCTGCGCGGCCAGGCAGTGCGCCTCTTCCTGCGCCGGTTGCTGGCCAACGACGTGGTCAGGCTCGTCCTGCCCGGTAAGGCGCTCTACTCCTGCCTGCTGCGTGAGGACGGCGGCATCCTCGACGACCTCATCGCCTATTTCCTGGCCGAGGACTGGTTCCGGCTGGTCGTCAACGCCGGCACGGCGGACAAGGACCTAGCATGGATCATCGCACAGCGCGACCGGCTTGCTCCGGAGCTGGCGGTGCAACCCAGGCGCGATCTGGCGATGATCGCCGTGCAGGGGCCGGAGGCACGCGCCAGCTTGTGGCATGCGAGACCGCAGACGCAGGCGGCCAGCGAGGCGCTGGCGGTGTTTCAAGGGGCGCACGCCGGGCCGTTGTTCGTTGCCCGCACGGGGTACACGGGCGAGGACGGATTCGAGATCATCCTGCCGGCCTCGGAGGCCGTCCCGCTATGGCGCGACTTGCTTGCCGCAGGGGTCGTGCCGTGTGGACTGGGGGCGCGCGACACGCTGCGGCTGGAGGCCGGGATGAGCCTCTACGGCCAGGACATGGACGAGTCCGTCACACCGCTGGAGGCCGGGCTCGCATGGACGGTCGCGCTGAAGGATTACCGCGACTTCATCGGACGCGCTGGACTGGAGTCGCGCACGCCGCGCTTTCAGCTGGCGGGGCTCGTGCTGCGCGACAAAGGCGTACTGCGCGCACATCAAAAGCTGCGCAGCACGCACGGCCCGGGAGAGATCACCAGCGGCACCTTCTCGCCGACCCTGGGATGCAGCGTGGCGCTCGCGCGCGTACCGCTGGCCTGTCAGCCGGGCGAGCGCGTGGAGGTGGAGATCCGCGATCGGCGGTTGCAGGCCGAGATAGTAAGATATCCCTTCGTCAGGATGGGCCGCAGCCTACTGCCCGACTGATCCGTCCATTATCGTGAAGCGTGGAGCCTGCCATGACGGTCCCGACCGCACTCAAATATACCGAAAGCCACGAATGGGCCCGGCTGGAGCCCGACGGCAGCGTCACTGTCGGCATCACCCACCACGCTCAGGACCGGCTTGGCGATCTCGTGTATGTCGAGAACCCTGTGCTGGGCAAGAGCTTCAGGAAGGGGCAGGAGTGCGGTGTGGTCGAATCGGTGAAGGCTGCTTCGGACATCTACGCGCCGGTGTCCGGCGAGGTCACTGCGATCAATGACGAGCTATCCGCCAGCCCAGAGAAAATCAATCAGGATGCTTATGCGGCCTGGATGTTCAAGCTCAAGCCGAGCGATCCGGGCGAGCTGAACTCGCTGCTGGATGCGGCGGGGTATCAGCGGCTGATCGAAAGTGAGGCGTGAGGCGTGAGGCGGACGACGGCGCCGCTTCGCGCGGCTTCGCCCCCGGTCACCCCAGGCTGCACCCTCTGCACCATCGCTGCGGCAGGTGCGCGCCACCGCATTCCACGCCTCACGCCTCACACCTCACGCCTCACTAAATCATGCCATTCATCCCTCACACCGACGAAGACGTCCGCGCCATGCTCGCTGCCATCGGCGCCAGCGACATCGAGGCGCTGTTCGACGAGATCCCGGCCAGTCTGAGGCGCGTGCGCTTGACCGAGGTTCCCCCCGGAGCGAGCGAGCAAGACGTCACGCGGCTGATGCACGAGCGGGCCGAGCAGGATGGGCGCTGGCTCAACTTCATTGGCGCCGGGGCCTACGAGCATCACATTCCGGCCGCGGTTTGGCAGATCGCCACGCGCGGCGAGTTCTATTCCGCGTATACGCCCTACCAGGCCGAGGCGAGTCAGGGCACGCTGCAGACCCTCTACGAGTACCAGTCCATGATGTCGTCGCTGACCGGGCTGGACGCGACCAACGCCAGCCTGTACGACGGCGCCTCCGGACTGGCCGAGGCGATTCTGATGGCGGTGCGGCTGCACAAGTCCTCTCACCGGGTGCTGATCCCTGCCACCGTGCATCCGGCCTATCGCAAGGTTGCGCGCACCATCGTGGCGAACCAGCAGATCGAGCTCGTCGAGCTGCCCTATTGCACCGAGCAGGGCATCACGCTGCCGGAGTCGCTTGCGCGTTTCGGCGGCGAAGCGTTCGCCGCGCTGGTCCTCCCGCAGCCCAACTTCTTCGGCTGCCTGGAACGAGTTAACGAGCTGACGGACTGGGCGCACGCGCAGGGCGCACTCGTGATCGGCGTGGTCAATCCGGTCGCGCTCGCTCTGCTCGCCCCGCCCGGCCAATGGGGGAGCGGCGGAGCGGACGTTGCCGTGGGCGAAGGACAGCCGCTGGGTGTGCCGCTGAGCAGCGGCGGCCCCTACTTCGGCTTCATGTCCTGCAAGCAGGCGCACGTACGACAGATGCCCGGGCGCATCGTCGGCCGCACGGTGGATCGGGAGGGGAGGCCGGGTTTCACGCTCACGCTGCAGGCTCGCGAGCAACACATCCGGCGCTCCAAGGCGACTTCCAACATCTGCACGAACCAGGGCCTGGCGGTAACCGCCGCGACCATCCACATGGCGTTGCTCGGACCGCAGGGGCTGAAGAAGGTCGCACTGACCTGTCATGCCAACCTGCGCGATCTGCTGGAGAGGGTTCGACGCACGACAGGACGCGGACCGCGCTTCGCGGCGCCGTGCTTTCACGAGAGCGTTCTGGCGATCGACTCCGACGCAGCGCGCGTGCTGGCCGCTTTGCGCCAGCAAGGCATCCTGGGAGGGCTCGATCTCGCGGCCGAGTACCCCGAACTGGCCGGCACCCTGCTGGTCTGTGCCACTGAGACCAAGACACCGGAGGATCTCGACCGCTACGCCGCCGCGCTCGCTGCTGCGTTGCGCTGAGCCCGAGGTCGATCCGATTCGAAACACTTGACGAGAGGAGACCCGAATGACGAACGTTACGCTGAAAGGCAATCCGGTCCCTGTGGCTGGCCAGCTGCCGAAGCAGGGCGCGCATGCCGCCGATTTCACCCTGGTCAACAAGGACCTCCAGAACGTGAGCCTGGAGGACTTCGCCGGCAAGCGCAAGGTGCTCAACATCGTGCCGAGCCTGGACACACCCACCTGTCAGCAGTCCACGCGGGTGTTCAACGAGAAGGCCTCGGCGATCAAGGATGCGGTCGTGCTGGTGGTGTCGGCGGACCTGCCTTTCGCCATGTCGCGCTTCTGTGGCGCCGAGGGGCTGAACAACGTGGTGACGCTCTCGACCTTGCGCGACCCTGGGTTCCATCGCCGCTACGGCGTGGACATCGTCGGCGGACCGCTGGAGGGGCTGACTGCGCGCGCCGTGGTCGTGCTGGACGCGAACAACAGGGTGCTGCACTCGGAGCTGGTGCCCGAGATCGCCAACGAGCCCAACTACGGGGCAGCGTTGGCGGCGCTCAAGTAGGCGTGCCAGCCCGCAGTTCATCGGCGCGCCGGCCTGCGCGACTGGACCAAGGCGGCCTCGACCGCCGGTACATACCATGACCGAGCAATGACACAACTCATCTTCGACCTGTCCAGGCCCGGGCGCTGCAGTCGCCAGCATGCTGTCCCCGCCGTGCGTGCACCCGCTCTTCCCGACGACCTGCTGCGCCGCGAGGCGCCCTTGCTGCCGGAGGTATCGGAACTGGACGCGGTGCGTCACTACACGCGCCTGTCGCAGCGGAACTTCTCGATCGACACGCAGTTCTACCCGCTGGGCTCCTGCACCATGAAGTACAACCCGCGGGCGTGCAACAGCCTGGCGATGTTGACCCCGTTTCTTGCACGCCACCCGCTGGCGCCAGCGGAAACCGGCCAGGGCTTGCTCGCCTGCCTGCACGAGCTGCAGGAGATCCTCAAGGATGTCACCGGCATGGCAGGTGTCAGCCTGGCGCCCATGGCCGGTGCGCAGGGCGAGTTCGCCGGCGTGGCGATGATCCGCGCGTGGCATGCCGCGCGCGGCGACCACGCCCGCACAGAGATCATCGTGCCCGATGCGGCTCACGGCACCAACCCTGCCACCGCGACGATGTGCGGGTACGCCGTCCGCGAGATTCCTACCGATCGCGACGGCAATGTAGATGTCGACCGCCTGCGCGCGGCAGTCGGCCCGCAGACTGCCGGCCTCATGCTGACCAATCCCTCCACGCTGGGCGTGTTCGAGCAGCGCATCCTCGACATCCGGGACGTCGTGCACGCGGCGGGCGGGCTGCTCTACTACGACGGCGCCAACCTCAACGCTATCCTCGGCAAGGTCAAGCCCGGGGCGATGGGGTTCGACGTCATCCACATGAACCTGCACAAGACCTTCTCCACCCCCCATGGGGGCGGAGGACCGGGCGCGGGACCGGTAGGCGTGGCGCCCCACCTGTTGCCCTTCCTGCCCATTCCGATGGTTGCCCGCGACGCCGGGGAGTATCGCTGGCTCGAGGAGCGCGACTGCCCGCAGTCCATCGGCCGGCTGTCGGCATATGCGGGTAACGCGGGGGTGCTGCTGCGCGCGTATGTGTATGCCCGGATGCTCGGCCACGAGGGCATGGCGCGGGTGGCGGAGTATGCGACGCTCAATGCCAACTACCTCATGGCGCAATTACGCGCCGCCGGCTTCGAGGTGGCCTACCCCAGGCGCCGCGCCAGTCACGAGTTCATCGTCACGCTGCGCGCTCTGAAGGAAGAGACCGGAGTGACCGCCATGGACTTCGCCAAGCGCCTCCTCGACAAGGGCTTCCATGCCCCGACCACGTATTTCCCGCTGCTGGTGCCGGAGTGCCTGCTTATCGAGCCCACGGAGACGGAATCGAAGGAAACGCTCGACGCCTTCGTGGCGGCGATGCGGGAGGTGCTGGAGGAAGCGCATGCCGACGCAGCCATGGTCCGGTCGGCGCCTCACACGACTCCGGTGCGCCGGTTGGACGACGTCAAGGCGGCCCGCGACCTCGATCTGGCATGGAAAAAACCGAGCAAGTGAACCCGCACAAGGGCAAGACCGGGCTGCGGCGGATCTGGAATGCCCTGTTCTACTCAGTGGACGGCTTCCGCGCCGCCTATCGACACGAGGACGCGTTTCGCCAGGAAGTCCTGCTGGCGGCGTTCCTGGTGCCCGTCGCCCTGTTCCTGCCCGCGACTGGTGTGGGCAAGGCGTTGATGATCGCCAGCGTGCTGCTGGTGCTGGTGGTCGAGCTGCTCAACTCGGCCGTCGAGGCGACGGTCGACCGGATCTCGCTCGAGAATCACCAACTCGCCAAGCGTGCCAAAGACATCGGCAGCGCCGCCGTGTTCGTCAGCCTCGTCAACGTGGTTGCCGTGTGGGCCCTGGTGCTGTTCGGCTGACCGCGGCTGCAACCTGTCATCAAAGCATCACCCAGGCGTAACAGGAACTTCGCGCTGAGCAGTCAAGCTTGGCGTGCATGGATGACACGCCCGTCCTGTCGGAGCCTTCGGGACCAGGCGCGACCGCTTCGACGACGCCGTCCGCACGGCCTCAGCCGCACACGGGTACCCAGCAGCATGCCGCCCGGCCGCTGCGTATCGCGCTGGTGACGGAAACCTTCCCGCCCGAGGTCAACGGTGTGGCCATGACCATCGGCCGGATGCTGGATGGGTTGCTGGCGCGCGGGCATCATGTGCAGGTCGCGCGCCCGCGCCAGCATCCCGGCGATACGGCGCGTGCAGTGCCGCAGCTCGAGGAGGTTCTCGTCGCGGGCGTACCCCTGCCCCGCTATCAGGGCTTGCGCATGGGCCTGCCTGCCGGCGGACACCTCGCACGTGCCTGGGCACGCTTTCGCCCCGATCTCGTCCACGTGGTCACCGAGGGGCCGCTGGGCTGGTCCGCGCTGGCGCTGGCCCGGCGCATGGGTCTGCCTGCCACCACGGACTTCCACACCAACTTCCACAGCTACAGCACGCACTACGGCTTCGGCTTTCTGAAGCGCGCGATCGGCGGCTACCTCAGGCACTTCCACAACCGTTCGCTGTGTACCTTCGTGCCGACGCGCCAGCTGCGTGACGAGCTCCGCTGCGACGGCTATCGCGGGCTCGAGGTGGTGGCGCGCGGCGTAGACACGAGGTTGTTCAGCCCGGCCCGGCGCAGCGCGCCGCTGCGCCGCCAGTGGGGAGCCGCGGGCGAGGAGCCGGTCGCCATCCATGTGGGGCGGATCGCTCCGGAGAAGAACCTCCCGCTGGTCCTTTCGGCCTTCGCTTCGATGCGGCAGCGCGCGCCGCGCGCGCGCCTGGTACTGGTTGGAGACGGGCCGGCACGTGCGCGGGTGCAGCGGCAGCATCCGGAGCATGTGTTCGCCGGGATGCGCCGCGGCGAGGATCTGGCGGCCCACTATGCATCGGCGGATGTCTTTCTCTTTCCCAGCATGACGGAGACGTTCGGCAACGTCACGGTCGAGGCGATGGCGAGCGGACTGGCGGTGGTCGCCTACGACTACGCAGCGGCGCGCGAGCATCTCGTGCACGACGACAACGGCGTGCTGGTGCCCTACGGGCAGGCGGCCGTGTTCGAGAACGAGACGGCCCGGCTGGCCGGTGATGCGCAACGGGTCCGCAGGCTGGGCGGCAATGCACGGCGAACCGCCGAGCGCATCGACTGGGACCAGATCAACGAGCAGTTCGCCGGGGCGCTCGCCCGTTATGCGGCCCTCGGCAGCTGATCCGAGGCGGCCCTGCCCGCGCATGCCGGCGAGCAACGGCTCGCGGAGTAGTTAGAATCTCGCGGATCACAACGCCAAACGCGAGGAGCCCATGCCTGCCTATCTCATCTCCACCATCGAGATCACCGACCCGGCTACGTACGAGGAGTACCGCAAGCTGGTCGGCCCCGTGCTGCAGAAGTTCGGCGGCAAGTTCCTGGTGCGCGGTGGCAAAATCGACTACCTCGAAGGCGAATGGAAGCCCAAGCGGGTGGTGGTCGTCGAGTTCGACAGCATGGAACTTGCGCGCGCCTTCAGCGATTCCCCCGAGTACGCGCCAGCCAAAGCGGCGCGGCATCGCGCCTCCATCAGCAGCGTGATCGTGGTCGACGGCCTGCCCCCGGCCTGATGCGCGCAAGGCCGGCGCCCGGCCGCCCGATTACAGGCAACGGGACCGACCAGCTCCGGTCCGAGGGGTCGTTTTCACGGCCCGGTTCCGAGGCTTGGCACAGCCCTTGCATTTGACAATTTCCGCTGGGTATTGACCCGGGGGGTGGTGTCGAGCGGTCGGGCGTTGCACCCGAGCGCCGGCGCCCGCCATCGCGCCCAAGGTGGACAGCATTTGCGGCGCTGGAAGGGTTCCATCCTCCTCCCGTGAAGCACGTCAGCCAAGAGTCGAAAGCATTGGCTTTTGGAGAGAAATCATATACTTTAGGCATAAATGTCGTAGAATCATTAAGGCATGCGGGATAACTGTCTAGAAAACAAAAGAATCCCGTGGGGAGCGGTGATCAGCTACCGCATCGACCAAGCGCGCAGAGCACGAGAGGATGGCTAGGCAGGATTTCTGGAAGTCCGACTGGTTCCTCGGGCTGGTGGTGGCGATTGCCGTCCTGGTGCTGTCTGCGACGGATCTCGTCCGCAGCCTGGAGCGGAAGGCCTACGACCTGGGCGTGCGCGCGTCCACCCGCGAGCCGAGTCAGGACATCGCTGTCATCGCCATCGACGACGCCAGCATCGCCAACATTGGGCGCTGGCCGTGGCCGCGTGACGTCCATGCCCACGTCATCGACGGCCTGCACGCTGCGCAGGCGAAAGTGATCGGCTACACCGTGTTTTTCGCGGAGCCGCAGATCGATCCCGGGCTGTCGTATATCACCCGCCTTCGCGATCTGTTCGCATTGTTGAGCCCCGAGGGCCAGGAGCAACTCGCAGAGATGGGCGAGGTGCTCAGCGAAGCCGACGCCGCATTGAACACAGATCGCAAGCTCGCCGACAGCGTCGGTGCCGCCGGCAACGTCGTCCTGCCGGTGTTGTTCCGATTGGGCGAACCTCTCGGGCGGCCAGACCAGGATCTGCCCGACTACGTCCGCCGCAACGCACTGCCTTTGTCTCCGGACGGGCCGCTGCCGGTGCCCGCTGCCAGCATGGATATCCCCGTGCTCGACGATATCGGCCGCAACGCCTCCGCCGTCGGGCATCTCAACTCTCCACCGGATGTCGACGGCGCGATCCGTACCGAGCCGCTGGTGCTGGCGTACTTCGACCAGTTCTACCCTTCGCTGTCACTGCAGATCGCGGCGCGCTATCGCAATCTCGCGCCGGCAGACGTGAAGGCGGTCTTGGGTGAGAGCCTCAGCCTCGGCAGGCTGAATATCCGCACCGACCCGGCGTTGCAGATGTATACGTACTTCTACAAGGACCGGGGCTCGCGTACCGCGTTTCCCACCGACTCCTTTTTCGACGTTTACAGCGGCAAGATCCCAGCGGAGAAATACCGCGGCAAGATCGTGCTGATCGGTACGACGGCAGCGGGAGTGGGCAGCGTCTTCGTCACCCCGGTTTCTCCCGCCATGCCCGCGGTGATGATGCAGGCTCACGCCGTCTCCAGCATCCTGCAGGAGCACTTCTTCGTCGCGCCGGTTTGGGGCGTCTGGGTATCCATCGCCGTGTTCCTGCTCGTAGCGCTCTATCCGATACTGCTGCTGCCCCGGCTCAAGGCCGGAACCGGTGCGGCGGCGACTGCGGGCCTGCTGGTGCTGCTGATCGCCGCGCACTTTGGACTGATGACCACCCAGCTCATGTGGATCCCGCTGATGAGCGCGGTCGTGCTGCTCGTGATCGGGCACCTTACCCTGACCACCAAACGCTTCCTGGTCACCGAACGCGGCAAGGCCCGCTCGGACTTCGAGTCCGCGGAGAGCAACCGCATGCTGGGGCTCGCGTTCCAGGGCCAGGGCCAGCTCGACATGGCCTTCGACAAGTTCAAGAAGTGTCCGCTCGACGACCCGCTCATGGACAACCTCTATAACCTGGCCCTGGACTTCGAGCGCAAGCGCCAGTTCAACAAGGCACAGGCGGTCTTCGAGTACATGGCTACCCACAACCGCAAGTACAAGGATCTGGAGAAGCGGATCACGCGGGCCAAGGCCATGTCCGAGACGGTCATCCTGGGCAGTGGCGGCGCCCGCACCAACGCCAGCACGCTGATGCTGGACGGTGGCACGGTCGAGAAGCCGATGCTCGGCCGCTACCAGGTGGAGAAGGAACTGGGCAAGGGCGCCATGGGGGTGGTGTACCTGGGCCGGGATCCCAAGATCGGCCGCGTCGTGGCGATCAAGACCATGGCGCTATCGCAGGAGTTCGAGGCGGATGAGCTGGAAGAGGTGAAGACCCGCTTCTTCCGCGAGGCGGAAACCGCAGGCCGGCTCAACCACCCGCATATCGTCACCATCTTCGATGCCGGCGAGGAGCATGACCTGGCCTATATCGCCATGGAGTTCCTCAAGGGCAAGGATCTCACCGGGCATACCAAGCCGGGGACCCTGCTGCCGCTGCCGGTTGCGATGAGCGTCGTCGGGCGGGTCGCCGAGGCGCTCGACTACGCGCACCGGCAGAACGTCGTGCACCGGGACATCAAGCCTGCCAACATCATGTACCACCCCGAGGCCGACTCGGTGAAGGTCACCGACTTCGGCATCGCACGCATCACCGACTCGAGCAAGACCAAGACCGGGATGGTGCTCGGCACCCCATCCTACATGTCGCCGGAGCAGCTCGCGGGCAAGAAGATCGACGGCCAGTCCGATCTCTTCTCGCTGGGCGTGACCCTCTACCAGCTCGCCTGCGGCAGCCTCCCGTTCCAGGGGGAATCCATGGCGCAGCTCATGTACAAGATCGCCAACGAGGAGCCGGCCGACCCCATGAGCCTCAACCCGGCGCTGCCGGACTGCCTCGTCGCGATCATCCGCCGCGCGCTCGCGAAGGGCAGCGAACAGCGCTACAAGACCGGAGAGGAGATGGCACGGGCCATCCGCGAATGCGCCGAGGTATACAGCGCCGTGGATGTGAGCCTGTAGCAATAGCCGAGGATGACGGACCTGAGCAAAGCGATAGAAATGGCCACTGCAACCCATGCCGGGATGGTCCGCGCGCACAACGAGGACAGCATCGGCACCGATTCCTCGATCGGGCTGGCGGTGCTGGCGGACGGCATGGGCGGCTACAACGCGGGCGAGGTCGCCAGCGGGATCGCGGTCGCGCTCGTCACCAAGGAGACGCGCGACACGGTCGCCCAGATCCTGCCTTTCGAGAAGGATCGGACCAGCGGCGAGCTGATGGCGGTGAGCATTCTGCGCAACGTGATCGGACGGGCCAATACTTCGATCTTTCAGGCGGCGGGGAGTCAGCCTCAGTATGCCGGCATGGGTACCACGCTGGTGGTCGCGCTGCTGTGCGACAACCAGATCAGCGTGGGCCACGTCGGCGACTCGCGCCTGTATCGCCTGCGCGGCGCGGAGCTCACGCAGTTGACCAGGGACCATTCCCTGCTGCAGGAGCAGATCGACAGCGGCATGATCACCAAGGAGATGGCGCGGCGCTCGCAGAACAAGAACCTGGTGACACGCGCGGTGGGCATCGAGCCAGAGGTGGAGGCCGACATCAACACGTTCGAGGCGAAGGAAGGCGACATGTACCTGCTGTGCTCGGATGGGCTCAACGACATGGTGGAGGACGAAGACATCCTCCTCACGTTGAGCTCGCTGCAGGCCAACCTGCCGCTGGCGGCCAGCCAGCTCGTGCAGATGGCGAACGACAACGGTGGCCGCGATAACATATCGGTGATCCTGATCCGGGTGAAGAAGCCCTTCCCGGCTGCAAGGGGCTGGATGAGCCGGTTGAAGACATGGTTTGGAAAGGACGGGGATTGAGCTATGGCGAAGCTGATCTTGAGCCTCGACGGAATGGTGCTGCGGGAGTATCCCCTGACCAAGGAGCGCACCACCATTGGACGCAAGCCGCACAATGACATCGTGATCGACAACCTGGCGGTGAGCGGCGAGCACGCCATGATCATGACCATCCTCAACGACTCGTTCCTTGAGGACCTGGGCAGCACCAACGGCACGCTGGTCAACGGGCAGCCGATCAAGAAGCACTTCCTGCAGAACAACGACGTCGTCGAGCTCGGCAAGTACAAGCTCAAGTACATGGCCGAGGGGGTGCAGCAGGCGGCCTCGGCTGACTTCGAGAAGACGATGGTGCTGCGGGCTCCTCCCGGTGGCGCGGGGGCGGGAGCGCCACCGGCAGCCAGGGCACCGGAGGAGTCGCAGCCGGTGGCCAAGAACTTCGGGGACACCGTGGTCAACCCCGAGCTGATGCAGAGCCAGAACACGGGCGGCAGCCTGCGGGATGCCGCCCGCCAGGCTTCGGTGGCTGCCCACGAACCCCCGGCGGCGTCGGCCGGGCCAGCGCCAGGGGCAGGTGCGGTTGCCGCCGCCCCGCCCGCGGCAGCGCCCGCAAAACCGGCTGCGGCGGCGCCGCCCGAACCCGCTGCGGCGCCTGCAGCCGGAGCCGGGGCCCAGGGGCCTGCACCGGGGGGCGTCCAGGGCACGATCCAGATCCTGTCGGGTCCCAGCGCCGGCAAGGAGCTACCACTGTCGAAGCCGCTGACCACCCTGGGCACCGGCGTGCAGGTGGCCGTGATCGCCAAGCGGCCGCAGGGCTACTTCATCACCCACGTGGAGGGCGCAAGCTTCCCGGTGGTCAACGGAAAACATCTCGATGCCCAGGCCCATCCGCTGAACGATCACGATGTGATCGAGCTGGCCGGCGTGAAGATGGAGTTCTTCCTCAAGCCGCTGGCCTGAGACTCATTCAATCCGAGCGCTGCCGCAGCGGCGCGCATCTGCACAGTTCGCAAGGCGCGTTCACGCTGCAGACGGTTCGCGTCTGACAGAGGGGGCGGGTGAAGAAGCACCTCGTGCGCATCGCGCTGGGGCTCCTGGTCGTTTTGGCCTTCCTGGGCCACGCCGCCCGCTACTACGACATCCCCCTGGTCTCCAGGCTGGAGGCCATTCTCTACGACACGCGCCTGCAGCTCACTATGCCGCGCACGAGCGACCCGCGCATCGTCATCGTGGACATCGACGAGCGCAGCCTGCGCGACGAGGGCCGCTGGCCCTGGCGCCGCGACCGGCTCGGCCTGTTTCTCGACCGGCTGTTCGATGAGTACAAGGTCAGCGTGGTCGGGTTCGATGTGGTCTTCGCCGAGCGCGACGAAAGCTCCGGGCTGCAGGTCATGCAGGAGCTTGCCAAGAAGGAGCTGGCCGGGGTTCCCGGCTTCGAGGCCGCGCTGGAGTCGCTGCAGCCGAAGCTGGAGTTCGACCGGATCTTCGCCGACAGGATGCGCGGGCGGCCCGTGGTGCTCGGCTACTACTTCACCCAGAACCCCGAAGATTCCGCCAATCGGGTGGGAGTCCTGCCGCCGCCAGTGTTGCCCAAGGGCGTGTTCGCTGGACGCAACATCCAGGTCACTGACTGGACCGGCTACGGCGCCAACCTTCCGGAACTCCAAGCGGCGGCCGCCAGCGCGGGACACATCAACCCTCTACCCGACACCGACGGGGTGACGCGCCGCGTGCCAATGCTGGCCGAGGCGGCGGACGGGTACTATGAGCCGCTGTCGCTCGCGATCGTGCGGCTGTTCCTCGACTCGCCCGAGGTGCGTCCCGGGTTCACCACTGCGCGCGGCTGGTCCCGCGACTACCCCGGGCTCGAATGGCTGGACGTGGGCCCCCACCGGATCCCGGTGGATAAAGATGTGGCTGCGCTGGTGCCCTATCGCGGGGGGGAGCGGACGTTCAAGTACGTCTCTGCCACCGACGTGCTGGAGGGGCGAGCGCCGGCGAGCGACCTGGAGGGCAGGATCGTGCTCGTCGGAACCTCGGCGCCCGGACTGCTGGATCTGCGCTCCACGCCGGTGGGCGGCGTCTACCCCGGTGTCGAGATCCACGCCAATCTCATCTCCGGCATGCTGGACGGGACGATCAAGCAGATGCCCCCCTACGTCCTGGGGGCGGAGTTCCTGCTGCTGGCACTGGCGGGTCTGGCCATGGCGCTGGTCCTGCCCTTGCTTAATCCGATACGTTCCGGGGTGGCCACGGTCGTGGGCCTGGGCGCGGTGGTCGGCATCAACCTGGCAGTCTGGCAGCACGGCAACCTGGTTTTGCCGCTGGCCTCCGGCGTCCTGATGATCCTGCTGCTGTTCGCGTTGAACATGTCCTACGGGTTCTTCGTGGAATCGCGCGCCAAGCGGCAGATAACCGGGCGCTTCGGGCAGTATGTGCCGCCCGAGCTGGTGGACGAGATGAGCCAGAACCCGGACAAGTTCTCCATGGAGGGCGAGAGCCGGGAGATGTCGGTCCTGTTCTCCGACGTGCGTGGATTCACCACGATCTCGGAGGGCCTGGATCCCAGGCAGCTGTCTCAGCTGATGAACGAGTTTCTGACCCCCCTGACCAGGGTGATATACCGGCATCGGGGGACGATTGATAAATACATGGGCGACTGTATTATGGCCTTCTGGGGCGCTCCGCTGGCGGATCCGCATCACGCGCGCAACGCGGTGCTTGCGGGGTTGGAGATGCAGGCGGCGATGGATGCGCTGCAGGCTCAGTTCCGCGCCCGCGGGTGGCCGGAGCTGCACGTCGGCGTGGGGGTGAATTCCGGGCGCATGAGCGTGGGCAACATGGGCTCCGATGTGCGTGTGGCCTACACCGTCATGGGAGGCGCCGTGAACCTCGCGTCCCGTCTGGAAGGGCTCACCAAGCAGTATGGCGTGAGCATGATCGTCGGCGAGGCCACGCGAGCCGCCTGCCCGGACATCGTCTTCCGGGAGCTCGACCGGGTCCTGCCCAAGGGCACTACCGAGCCGGTCGCCATCTTCGCCCCGATAGGGCCGTCGGCCAGCGTCGACAAGTCGGTCCACGACGAACTCGCGCTCTGGAGCAAGGCACTCAAGCAGTACCGTGCCCAGGAATGGGATCTGGCGGAGCTGCAACTGCTCAGCCTCCAGCGCATGCATCCATCCACCGCCCTGTATGCGACGTTCCTGCAGCGTATCGGGCATTTGCGCAAGAATCCTCCGGGTGCGGGCTGGGACGGCACCACGGCTTTCGAGACGAAATAAGAGCCAGACATGCAGCTCAGGATTCTCGGGTGCAGCGGCGGAATCGGCGGCAACCTGCGGACCACGTCCATGCTTCTGGACCACGACGTCCTGATCGACGCCGGCACGGGTGTGGGCGATCTGACGCTCACGGAGCTGAAGCAGATCGACCACATTTTCGTCACGCACTCGCACCTGGACCACGTCGTCAGCATTCCGTTCCTGGTCGACACGGTGGGCGGGATGCGCGATTCCCCCGTCACGGTGCATGCCACCGAGGAGACGCTCGACATCCTGAGGAAGCACTTGTTCAACTGGAAGATCTGGCCGGATTTCGCCGAGATTCCGAACCGCGAGAAGCCTTACCTGCGCTATGAGAGCTTCCGGTTGGGCGAGACGGTCTCGCTGCGGGGACGCCGCATACGGTCGCTGCCGGCCAACCACGTGGTCCCGGCCGTAGGCTTCCACCTCGACAGCGGCGAGGGCAGTCTGGTGTTCACCGGGGACACGACGACCAACGATGCCCTTTGGGCAGAAGTCAACCAGATCGAGAACCTGCGCTATCTCATCATCGAGACCGCGTTCTCGAACGCCGAGCGGCAGCTGGCCATAGCTTCCAAGCACTTGACGCCTGATATGCTGGCGCAGGAGCTCTCCAAGCTCACGCGCCCGGCCCGCATCTTCGTCTCGCACCTGAAGCCCGGCGAGGGCGCGCTGACGATGGAGGAGGTCGAGGCGGTGGCAGGCGCCTACGGCCCGCGCATGCTGTCCAATGGCCAGGTGTTCAGGTTCTGAGCCGCGCTGCCGCCGGAGTTGTCCGAGATTCCAGGTCCGCGTGCGCCGCGGGCCGCTAGCTGAAGGATCGCTCGCATGAGTACCGTGTTCGAATCCAAGCCGCAGGCGCCACACAACCTCGCGGACATGAGCAGCAAGCTGGAGTTCCAGAAGCAGCTGCAGGCCGTCACGAACAAGGTCCACGCGACCAGCAACGTGGACGAGATCATGCTCGAGCTGGGGCAGGACATCTGCAGCCTGGTGGGCGCTGACCGCCTGACAGTCTATGTCACCTCGGAGGACCGCAACTCCATCGTCTCCAAGGTCAAGACCGGGCTCACCTCGTTCAAGGACCTCAAGCTGCCCATCAACGATCAGAGCGTGGCTGGCTTCGTGGCGCTCAACCGGACGCTGATCAACATCCGCGACGTCTACGACGAGAGCGAGCTGCGCTCGCTGAGCCCGCAGCTGCGCTTCCTGAAGGAAGTGGACAAGCGCACGGGCTACCGCACCAAGCAGATGCTCGTGGCGCCGGTGGTGGAGGCGGGATCGAACGAGCTCATCGGGGTGGTGCAGGCGATCAATACCCGCAACGGGCAGCCGTTCTCGCCGCTGGCCGAAGAGGGCATGGTCAATCTGTGCGAGACCCTGGCGATTGCATTCAAGCAGCGCCAGAAGCCGCAGGCGATGGTGCGCGGCAAATACGATGCGCTGGTCGCCAATGCGGTCCTGTCGGCCGAGGAGATGGAGCTGGCGCTGCGCTCGGCGCGGCGCAAGAATGTGGACATCGAAAGCGTGCTGGTGGACGAGTTCCAGGTCAAACCGAATGCGATCGGTCAGGCGCTGTCCGCGTTCTTCGGCGTTCCCTATGAGCCCTTCAAGCAGGACCGCATCAAGCCCATGGATCTGCTGCGCAACCTCAAGCGCGACTTCCTGGAGAGCAGCCTGTGGGTGCCGCTGGAGGACACCAAGGAGGGCCTCATCGTCGCGACAACCGACCCCGAGCGCGTGCGGGCTTCGCGCATCGTCGGCAACATCTTCCCCAAGAGCCGCGCCATCTACCGCGTATGCACCAACCGCGAGTTCATCGCCACGCTGGACGCCTTCTTCGGGGCAGACGTCGGCGACTCGTCGAGCATCGGCGATTTGCTGTCGGGGATGGACGAGGACTACGACGAAGAGGGAGGGGGCAGCGGCAGCGACGAGGTCTCACTGGCAGCCGACAACGAGCTGGTGAAGCTGGTCAACAAGATCATCGTGGACGCCTACAACCAGGGCGCCTCCGACATCCACATCGAGCCGTACCCGGGCAAAGGCAAGACCGAGGTCCGCTTCCGCAAGGACGGGACGTTGCAGCCCTACATCTCCGTGCCGTCCAGCTACCGGGCAGCCATAGCGGCGCGCCTGAAGATCATGTGCGATCTGGACATCTCCGAGAAGCGCAAGCCGCAGGACGGCAAGATCAAGTTCAGGAAGTTCGGGCCGCTCGACATCGAGCTGCGGGTGGCGACGATCCCGTCGCAGGGC
>DAIQQA010000207.1:0-7820 GCA_036787045.1 Burkholderiales bacterium
TATGTCATGAAATCGGGGCGAATCGTGCTCGAGAAGCCCGCTGCGGCGCTGCTCGGCTCGCAGGAATCGTGGTGGGAGCTGTACTGATGCCCAGGCTGGCCGCAGAGATAGCGCGTTCGGCACGTAACGTCGCCGGAAAGCGTAGGGCGTGATAGCCACGCGCATTGCGCCGTATGGTAATGGTCTGGCCGATTGTGCTTTACCGATCCGCCACGACTCGGCCTAGATCTCAGCGAACGAGCGAACGAGATGACCGACCACCCAGATCGTACCCACCCCCGCTACGATGAGGAGCACCTGCTGCACCGTGGCGCTCAACTCGTGCCGCCGGACTAGGCCGGGAATGAGATCGGCCACTGACACATACAGCATGCTTCCCGCAGCGATGCTCAACAGCAGCGGCACCCCTGCGGGCACCGCCTGCAACCCGTAGTAGCCAAGCACTCCGCCGAGCACCATGACGGCTCCCGCCAGAAGGGCGAAGCCGAGCGCCTTTCGCCAGCTGTGCCCGGACCGTAGCAGCACCAGGAAGTCCCCGATCTCTTGAGGCATCTCGTGCGTGAAAAGCGCGAGAGCGGTGATGACCCCGAGCGGAATGCTCGCCGAGAACGCGCCGGCGATGATGATGCCGTCCACGAAGTTGCGGGAGGTGTCGCCGACAATCACGAGCGTTGCAACCCCTCCGTGGTTGCGTTGACGGTCGGCGTGGTGCCCCGCCAAGCTTGCGTCATGGCGATGTCGCCACAGCATCAGCTTCTCGAGTATGAAGAACAGCAGGATGCCGGCCAGGACGGTGCCCATGACAACCGCAGCGTCCGCCGATCGCTCGAGCGCATGGGGCAGGACTTCGAGAAACACCGCGCCGAGCAGGGTGCCGGTCGCATAGCTGATCAGGATCGGAACTAGCCCTGGGCGTGCCCGTGGGGCAAGGGCGGCTGCCAACACGCCGAGAATGGCACCCACAAGCGTCGCGGCGATGATCCAGACAAGACTCGGCACGGCTCGGACATTGTGGCTATGCAAACTCAATACTCTAGCAGAGCGACTCGACCGCGACAGCGGTCGAGTCGCCCGTTTGCGCCCAGGCCGACGCCGGCAAGCCCGCCCTGGGCACCCCTTGTCAAACCATCGCGCTAGTCGCAGACTCACGGGTCCAGGAGGTGCAGGCGCGCGCCGCTTGCCCCTGGTCAAGGGAGGGGCGATGCCGGCAGCGCGCAGCAATGGCGATCGCAACACCGGCCGGCGGCGGAGGTGGAAGGCCGCCGGGCTGGCGATGGCCGGCGTCGTCGCCGTCTTGCTGTGGCTGTGCTCCTATATTGTCGATACGGGCGAGTACGCGCTCGTAACCGAGTTCGGCAAACCGGTGCAGGTGGTGACCGCGCCGGGCTTGCGCTTCAAGTTGCCCTATCAGAGCGTGCGGACCCTGGACGCGCGGCTGTTTGCCTACGCACCCGCTTCTACCGAGTTCCTGACGCTGGAGAAGACGCCGGTGGTTGCAGCCAGCACGGTGCTGTGGCGTATCAGCGATCCCAAGAAGTTCTTCCAGACGGTGTTCGACCGCGCCGGTGCCGAGTCCCGGCTCGGTGACATCCTGTTCTCGGAGCTCGGTGCGGCGGTCGGCCGCAACCCGCTCCCGGCTTTCGTCTCGGTGGAGCCCGGCGCCTACCGGGCCGAAGCCATCCTCGCCCAGGTCACCGCGCACTGCCGCGAGATCGCGCTGCGCAACTACGGCATCGATGTGGTCGACGTCCAGCTCAGGACCTTCGATTTCCCCAAGCAGAACCGACTGCCGGTCTACTCGCGGATGAAGTCCGAACGCGGGCGGATCAGCATGAAGTACCGCTCCGAAGGGGAAGAGGAGGGCCTCAAGATCCGCGCCGAAGCCGAACAGGAAAAGACGGGCATCGTCTCCACCGCCCTCAAGCTGGCCCAGCAGCAGCGCGGGGAGGGCGAGGGCAAGGCAGCCCAGATCTACTCGCAGGCCCTGTCCCAGGGGCCCGAGTTCTATCAGTTCGTGCGCAGCACGGAAGCCGCGCGCAATCTCCTTCCTAGAGGCACGACGCTGGTGCTGCCGGCGAACTCGGAGCTGTTCGGCCTGCTCAAGGACAGCGCCTATTACGAGCGCAATGCTGGGATGAGGAAAGCCAGAAAGGAGTGAGCCCCAGAAAGGAGTGAGCTATGGGTTAGAGACCTGCAACCGGGAGACCTGAGTTCAAAGCGTGTAGCAACCACCTACCACTATCCAAGGGGAGTAGCCATGCGAACAATACGTAGTGCAGCGGCATTGTCGGCGGGGTTGTGCCCAGTGGTATTCGCGCTGTCCGTAACGGCAGCCGTCGCGGCGGAGCACAAGTACGATCCGGGCGACGACGTCCAGTTCACCTACTGCTTTTCGCACAAGCCCGTGCTGCGCATCAAGCCGGGTGACTCTGTAGTGACCAGCACCAAGGACGCGTCCAACGACGTGTACGCCGTCGGCGACAAGACGTTGTTCCCCAAGCTCGACTTGAGCAAGGTCAATCCGCAAACCGGGCCGTTCTACATCGAGGGCGCCGCGCCCGGCGATACGCTCGTAGTGCAAATCGACAAGATCGACTTCAACCGCGATTGGGGCTGGGGCGGGTCGATTCCCTACTTCGGCGCGCTCGCCCCCGAATACAAGACGATGATGATCACGCCTCCAGTGCCGGACCGGCTGTTTGTCTGGCGCATCGACCGCAACCGGCGCGTGGGCATGCTCGACCTGCCCAACAGCAAGATCGGCAAGGTCGAGGTCCCGCTGCGCCCCTTCTTCGGCACCATCGGCACGGCGCCTGCCGGCAAGGAGTGCATCAGCTCGCTGGTACCCGGATCCCACGGCGCCAACATGGACTTCAACGAGGTCATCGAAGGCGTGACCATGTACTTCCCCGTGTACGAGCCGGGTGCGCTGTTCATGCTCGGCGACGGTCATGCCGCGCAAGGCGACGGAGAGATCGATGGGGCCGCCATCGAAACCTCCTTCAACGTGCGCTTCACCGTCAACCTGATCAAGGGCAAGAAGATCAGCTGGCCGCGGCTGATCAACGACAAAGTCATCATGACGATCGGCAGCACCCGGCCGCTGATCGACGCCCTGCGGCTCGCCTGCTCGGACATGGTGAACTGGCTGGTAGCGGACTACGGGTTCGACAAGCTCGAGGCCCTGCAGTTGCTGGGGCAGGCCGCCGAGCTGGAGATCGCCAACGTTGTCGATCCGCAGTATTCGGTCGCGTGCATCCTGGACAAGAGGTACTTGCCGAAGTGATCGGCGAAGTTTGAGTTAAGCACGCCGGCGTGGGGCAACCCGGGGTTGCCCCCCGCCGCGACTCTCTAGGACCACGATGGTCGATTTCCTCCTCCGTGTAGCGCTGGAGACCTGGAGCATCCTCAAGGAGGCGTCCGTCTTCCTGCTGTTCGGCTTTGTCCTGGCGGGAGTTCTGGCCACCGTGGTGCCGGCCAGGCTCCTCTCGCGTCTATTCGGCACCGGCAAAGTCAAGTCGGTTCTCTGGGGCGCCGCCATCGGCGCGCCTCTGCCCTTGTGCTCATGTGGTGTGCTGCCGACTGCCCTCGCGCTGCGCCGCCAGGGCGCCACGCCCGGCGCAACGGTGTCGTTCCTCATCTCCACTCCTGAGACCGGGGTGGACTCCATCAGCGTGACTTATGCCCTGATGGATCCGATCATCACCGTGTTCCGTCCGGTCACGGCCGTGATCACCTCCATCACCGCCGGGCTCGCGACCAACTTCCTGGGCGTTCCGAGATCGCGCAAGGACGCGGCGGAAGCGAGCGAGCCTTCCGCGCCGAGCGCGCCGCTCGGGGACGTTCCCCTCGTCGACCTCGGGCGTCACCACGACCACGCACACCACGAGGACAAGGAACACGGGCATCGGCACGAGCCACTCCGCGCGACCGGCCCGAGCTCCGGCGCCGGGGACGGGGGCCGCGTGGCAGCGCTCCGGCGCGCAGCAGGACGCGTCTACCACTATGCCTTCCGGCAACTCCTGGACGAGACCAGCTACTGGCTGGTGCTGGGTATCGTGCTGTCCGGAGTCATCGCGGCGGCCGTGCCGCCGTGGCTGTTCGAGCACCCGCTGATGAGCGGCTTCTGGTCGATGATCGTGATGCTGTTCATCGGCATCCCGACCTACACCTGCGCCTCCGCCTCCACGCCGGTGGCCGCGGCGCTGGTCATGAAGGGACTCAACCCGGGGGCAGCCCTGGTCTACCTCCTGGCGGGGCCGGCCACCAGCATGAGCAGCATGGTGGTGCTGACGAAGTTCCTCGGCGCGCGCATCGTCGCTATCTACCTTGCCTCGATCGCGGTTGTCGCGCTGCTCGCCGGTTCCGCCCTCAACTGGGTGTATCGAGCGTTGGAGGTCGATCCGCGCGTCTCCTTCGGTGCGGCCACGGCATTCATCCCGGAATGGCTCAAGATCGCCGGCGCGCTGGTGCTGGTAGCGCTTCTCGTGGCCAGTGTCCGGCGCACGCACGTGCCCGGCGAATGGATCTGGCTGCGCGATCGGTTCGCCGCTCTGACGGGTCTGCGGGTGTCGGCCGCCAGGTTCGCGCTCGCGAGCAGCGTGATCGCCGCGGTGCTGTATGCGGGCAGCGGGCTGTTCAGCGTGCGGCCGGGCGAGCTCGGCGTGGGCACGCGGTTCGGGCGGATTGTCGCGCCGGCCCTCGCACCCGGCTTGCACTACCGCCTGCCGTGGCCGTTCGGCTCTCATCACATCATCCCCAAAGACAGGGTTCAGCGCATCGAGTACAACCCGGCAGTGCGCCTGCAGCCCTTGCCGGTAGTGATCCCACCGAGCCGGACCGGCTGGGGACCGATCCCGGGCGCTCAAGAAGCCGCCAACACCTGGTTCCAGAAGGAGGCGGTCCCCGACGAGCTGTTCCTGCTGACCGGAGACGGCCAACTCATCGACTTGCGCTGGGCCGTCCAGTACCGCATCGCAGATGCAGTCGCGTATGCGTTCAATATTGCCGAGCCGGACGTCTTCGTGCGCAGTGCGAGCCTGGCGGCGCTGCGCAGCGTGGTCGCACGCACCGCCATCGATGAGCTGTATACCTCGCAGCGCACCAGCGTCGAGCAACAGGTAGCCGAGTCCATCCAGTCCAGCCTCGACACCGCACGTGCCGGCATTGACGTGTTGTCCTTCCATTTGTTGTATGTGCACGCGCCGAGCGAGGTGCACGACGCATTCCGCGATGTGGCCAGCGCCCAGGAGGACAAGCTGCGGACGATCAATCGCGCCCACACTTTCGCCGTGGAAACGGTGAATCAGGCGAAGGGCGAGGCGGCCGCCATGATGGAGCAGGCGCTGGCCTTCAAGGAGCAGCAGCTTTTGCATGCACAGGGGGATGCCGCCGGCTTCCTGCTGCGGCTGCGCGCCTATCGCAGCGCGCCCGAGCTGACCCGCTTCCGCCTGCAGGTGGAGGCGATCGAAGCCACCCTTCCCGGGCTGCCGAAGTTCGTCACACCGGACGCCAAAGACATCCAGGACTTCGACATGTGGCTGCTGCAGCCGGTGGGACCGAGTCAAGGTCGATAGCCGTGGAACATCTCAGCGAGCCAAACGCAGCGCAGCGCGTGGCCAGGGGCCACCCGTGGCTGCGCACCGCACTGCTCTTTGGCATGTTGCCGGCGCTGCTGGTGTGGCTGCTGCTGGCCAGCTTGTTCACGGTCGACGTGACCGAGTACGGCGTGGTCACCCGCTTCGGACGGCTGGTGCGCGTGGTCGCCGAGCCGGGCTTGCACCTCAAGGCGCCCTTCGACCGGGTGATCGGACTGGACCGGCGCTGGACCTATTCCCGGCCCGCGCCAGCCGAGTATCTGACGGTAGACAAGAGGAACGTCATGATCGAGAGTGTGGCCACCTGGCGCATCGGCGACCCCGAGCGCTTTCTGGCGACGCTGGCGAGCCGTGCCGATGCCGACACACGGCTGGCCGATGCGATGCTGGGCGAGATCGGCGCCGTCGTCGGCACGCGGCCGGTGTCCGCGCTCATCGCGCCCGACGGCAAACCAGAGCGATTCGAAGCGATCGCCTCGCAGATCGGTGAGCGGGTGGCGAGCTACGCCAGGTCGGCGCTCGGCATCGAGGTTGTGGCGGTGCGGCTCCTGCATCTGACGCTGCCGGAGCAGAACCGCACGCCGGTCTTCGAACGCATGAAAGCGGAGCGCGGCAAGATCGCCAAGGAGTACCGCACCGCCGGCGAGCTGCTGTCGCGCAAGATCGTCGCCGAGGCGGACCACGAGAAGACCCGGATCGAGGCGGAGGCCTATGCGAAAGCGCAGCGCCTCAAGGCCGAAGGCGACGCCGAAGCCGCTCGCATCTACGCGGCCGCCTACAGCCGCAACGCCGCCTTCTACAAGTTCCAGCGCAGCCTGACGGCCTACGAGAAGTTCCTCGACGACAAGACCACGCTTTTCCTCCCAGCCGATGCGGAGGTGCTGCGCGTGCTCCGGATCCAGCCTGGTCAGGCAGGCGCTCCCGCTCCGGATCGCGCGCCGGTCACAGCGACCTCTAAGCCCCCCCAGGTCAGCCCGATCGTGCCGGTTGCGCGAGCTCAGGCGCCGGAGGCGAACTCAGCGCCGCCTGGGGGATTGTCGCCGCGTGCAGAGAGTCACGCGCAATGACGCCCGCGACGAAGAACCCTCGGGCAGTGGCCTTCCCGGCCGCGCAGTGGCTGGGAGAGCGGTGGCGGTACGCGATCGGCGTCCTGGCGTTGCTCCTCGTGGTCGGCTACCTGATGAGCGGCGTCTACGTCGTGAACACCGACGAGCACGCCGTGGTCCGTCGATTCGGAGCCGTCGCCGCCCGGGTCGGGCCGGGCATGCACTACCGGCTGCCCTGGCCTGTGGACAAGGTGGACGTCCTCAAGACGACCAGCGTGATGAAGATCGGGGTGGGTTTCGCGCTTCCCGCGAGCGACGCCGAGACCTTGACCGGCATCGAGCTGCTGACCGGGGACACCAACATTCTCAACATCGCGCTGGTGGTCCAGTACGTCATCGGCAATCCCGCCGACTACCTGTTCCAGGTCCAGCGGACCGAGGAACTGGTGGGGATGCTGGCGCAGGGTGTGCTGACGGAGACGGTGGTCGGCATGCCGGTGGACGAAGTGCTGACCACCGGGCGGCTGGCCATCCAGAGGGCAGTGCAGGTCAAGACACAGGAGTTGCTGGACAGCTACGGCAGTGGCGTTCAGGTCACCTCGGCCAGCATCATGAGCATCACCTTGGACAGCGCGGTCGCGCAGGCCTTCCAGGATGTCGCCGATGCGATGTCCGACCGCGAGAAGGCCCAGAACGAAGCGCGCGCCTACGCCAACGACCAGATCCCCCGCACTCGTGGCGAGGCGTACCGGCTCGTCAGTGACGCGGAGAGCTACAAGCAGCAACGTATCGCGGAAGCCGTTGGCGACACCACCCGCTTCCTGGCCCTGCTGCAGGAGTACCAGAAGTCCCCGGATGTCACCCGCGCCAGGCTCTACATCGATGCCATGGAGAAGACGTTGCCCAAGGTGAAGATGTACGTCATCGATTCGCAGAACGGCCGAGTTCCGGTGAATCTGCGGGTCAGCGCTCCCTGAACGGGGACGCGGCACGCTTTCGAGTTTTGGTAGAGCCGGAGCCATGAGGCGCTCCGCCTGCGCCGCTTATCGGACCAGGAAGAGTTGCCCCCTGCGCGGCGGCCCGCAGCCTGCGGTCCAACAGGATGGCCTTGTTGCAGGCAGTGGCTACGCCGTCGCGCGATCGAGCGCGCCGCGCGAGTAGTCTTCGAAAGCCTTGG
>DAIQQA010000208.1:0-7820 GCA_036787045.1 Burkholderiales bacterium
TCGGGCAGTGCCGCGGCGTTCGGCTGGAAAGCGGTCGCTGCGATACCGATAGCGACAGCGAGTGCGACGGCCGACGCAAGCGTCGCAAATTTTGAAGAAGCACTCATTGGTTGGATCTCCTTGACGGTGACGTGGATTCGGACCCCGGGAGGTGGCTGTTGGTTCCCGCCGTCCGGGTCCCATGCGACAATCGACGCATCTCAGCATGCTCGGAAGGGGAACCCGATGCGGCTCGGTGTGGCCTTTATTCTTCTTGCAGGCATGGCGCTGCCACCTGGTGCCCGCGCTACCGCATCGGGCGAAGCGATCGCCCTGCAGGGCATCTCCGGCGTGGTGCCGCCCTGTGCAACCTGCCACGGTCCGCAGGGGGAGGGCGGCGGCGAGGGCCTCTACCCGCGCGTGGCCGGCATGCCGGCTGCCTACCTGCGGCGGCAGCTGGCGATGTTCCGCGACGGCACGCGGGCGAGCCCGCTGATGTCCCCGATGGCGAAGGGCCTGACCGATGCGGATATCGCTGCAGTCGCCGACTACTACAGCGGCCAGGCTGCGCTGTTCCCGCCGCCACCGGCAGCAGGCGCAGCACAATTGGAGCGCGGACAGACCCTGGTGACCGTGGGTGCGTGGGAGCGCGGCGTTCCGCCTTGCCGCGACTGCCATGGTCCGTCGCTGCAGGGCGTGGCACCGGGCATGCCGGCGCTGGCCGGCCAGTGGCCGCAATATTTGACCGCACAACTCGAGAGCTATCGCGCCGGCACGCGCTCGGGCGATCCGCTCGGGCTCATGGGGCGTGTTGCACGCGGACTGAACCAGAATGATGTGCGCGACGCCGCGTCTTACATCGCCAGCCTGCGGCCAGGTGCGGTTCCCCAGCCGCCGCGCCCTGCGACTGCGGAAGCGTACACGCCCAGACCCCAGACAGCCGACAGCTTTGTGCCGCCGCCGGACGCCGCGATCCCCGACGGGCCCTTCGGCGACCTGGTGCGCCTGGGGCAGAACATCTTTCAGGACACGCCCAGGTTTGCGCCCGGCCTCGCCGGCAACTTACTGAGCTGCCGCAACTGCCACCTCGACCGCGGCCGCGCTGCGGCCTCCGCCCCGATGTGGGCGGCGTACGTCCACTACCCCGAGTATCGCAAGAAGGACAACCTGGTCAACACGCTCCAGTTTCGCATCCAGGGCTGTTTCCGCTTCAGCCAGAACGGGACGCCCCCGGCGGCCGACGACAAAGCCCTGACTGCCCTGGTGAGCTATTTCTACTGGATGGCTGCCGGCCTGCCGGTGGGAATCAAGCCGAAGGTGGCGAGTTATCCGCCGCTGGCCGAGCCGAGCCAGCCCCCCAGCCGCGAGCGCGGCGCGAAGGTTTACGCCGCCAACTGCGTGCTGTGCCACGGCGAGGACGGTCAGGGTCGCGCCGTGGGCGGCCAACAAGTGTTCCCGCCGTTGTGGGGCCCACAGTCCTTCAACTGGGGGGCGGGCATGCACCAGCTCGACAAGTCCGCCCCGTTCATCAAGCACAACATGCCGCTGGGCGCCGGGGGGATGCTTACCGACCAGGAAGCATGGGACGTTGCCGCCTACATGAACAGTCAGCCGCGCCCGCAGGATCCGCGCTTCACGCAGGACGTGGAGACCACGCGCAAGCTCTACCACAGCGGGCACGAGCACGATTTCTACGGGCGGGAGGTAGATGGTCGCATCCTCGGCGCGCCCGACGCCAAGCCGAAGTGAGGTGCGCACCGGGTCCAGGCAGATTTCGATCGCTGCTGCAACGACGTAGTACCCCCTGCGCGGCGTGAATTTGTCGTGTTGACGATGGTATTAGTGAGGACTAGTCTAGCCCCGGGCTGTGAGCCCTCGGACCGCTCCCGCGGCCGGGAAGCGCAGGCCGGTCGTGGGAATCCTCGCTCCACAACAACCCAAGGAGGCTGATATGCAGTACCCGAAACTTCCCGGCAACAGACGCGATTTCCTCGGCCTGGCTGCCACGGCCACGGCCACTGCCGCAGCCGCTGGACTGGGCTCGATGGTTCCCGTCGCAACCGCTGCTGCGGCGGTGGGCGCGAGCACCGACTTCACGCGCTGGCTGGACACCATTCCCGGCACGTACCGCCAGGTCTACGACATGCCCGAGTTGAACCATGGCATGGGGCTGGTCTGGTCGTGGGCGTTCCGGATGACCGGCGCGCAGGGTTACGGGGTGCCCGAGAGCGACATGGGCGTGGTGATCGTGCTGCGGCATGACGCCCTGCCGCTCGCCTTCAACGACTCGGTCTGGGCGAAGTACAAGCTGGGCGAAGTGTTCAAGATCGACGACCCGGACACCAAAGCGCCCGCCGTGCGCAATCCGTACTACCTCAAGCCGGGGGCGCTGCCCATTCCCGACGCTGCTCTGCAGAAGCTGATCGAGACGAATGTGAAGGTGGCTGCCTGCAATCTGGCCATCACCTTCTACAGCGGTATGGTTGCGAAGAACATGGGCTTGAAGCACGAGGACGTGAAGAAGGATTGGACCGATGCAGTGCATCCCGGCATACAGGTCGTTCCGTCCGGCGTGCTGGCATGCAACGGCGCGGTATCGCGCGGCTGCGTGTACGTCTTCGCGGGCTGAGTGCCGCTTGCGCGGCTGACACGGCTGCGACTGGCAGCAGCGTACAACTCTCGTCGGCTCCTCAGTCTCGATCCACACCGCGGCCTTTGGGCCGCGGTGCTTTTTCCCGAATAACCATTTCACTGCAAAGGACGCAACGGTACGCGAAGGACCGCGAAGCAGGTCTTGTCGGGTTGTTGCTCCCTGCGCCCCCGCGGTTCATCGGTTCGGGTTTCCTTGGCGTTGCTTCGCCTACCTTGGCGTCCCTTTCGATCGAGTCGGCGGCAGGCTCCGACAGGAACCCGGGCTACTCAGGCACTTCTGGACCCCCGCCTGCGCGCGCCTGCGCGGGCATGACAGTCACTCAGGCTATCTCACGGTTCCCTTGTCACGCCGTTGCTGTCACGCTTACCCTGTCACGCTTCACGTGTGACGCCATATCTGTCACGCTTCACCCGTCACGCCCTTCTCCGAAATGACCCGCCGCGAATTCCTCCACCTCCTCGCTATCGCTGCGGCCGGCGGGCTGATGCTCGACCGTCGCGCCGCGCTTGCCGGCGAGAGCGACGCAGGAATGTACGACCTGCCGAGCTTCGGCAACGTCGGACTGCTGCATTTTACCGACTGCCACGCTCAGCTTCTGCCGGTCTACTTCCGTGAGCCGAGTGTCAACATCGGAGTGGGTGCAGCCACGGGCAGACCGCCGCATCTGGTGGGCGGGGCGCTACTTGCGCACTTCGGCATACGGCCGGACACGGCAGCGGCGCACGCGTTCACTTGCCTGGACTTCGTGCAGGCGGCACGCACCTACGGCAAAGTCGGCGGCTTTGCGCATCTGGCCACGCTGGTGAAGCGTCTGCGCGCCGACCGTCCTGGTGGGCTGCTGCTGGACGGAGGAGACACCTGGCAGGGCTCGGCCACCGCGTTGTGGACCAAAGGCCAGGACATGATCGACGCGTGTCTCGCGTTGGGCGTGGACGTGATGACCGGGCACTGGGAGTTCACGTACGGCGCCGCGCGCGTGCAGGAGGTGATCGAGCGCGACTTCGCCGGCAGGCTTGCTTTCGTCGCTCACAATGTGCACACGCTGGACTTCGACGACCCGGTGTTCCCGCCCTACGTCGTCCGGAAGGTGAACGGCGTGCCGGTCGCGGTCATCGGGCAGGCTTTCCCGTATACGCCGATCTCCAACCCGCGCCACTTCGTGCCCGACTGGACCTTCGGCATCCAGGAGCTGAACCTGCAGGAGACGATCGACGCGGCGCGCGCTGCGGGCGCGCAAGTCGTCGTGCTCCTGTCTCACAACGGCATGGACGTCGATCTCAAGCTGGCGGGACGGGTAACTGGGCTCGATGCGATCCTCGGCGGGCACACTCACGACGGCGTGCCGCAGGCGATCGAGGTGGCCAACGCGAACGGCAAGACGCTGGTCACGAACGCCGGCTCCAACGGCAAGTTCCTCGGCGTGCTCGATCTCGATGTCAAGCACGGCAAGGTGGCCGGGTACCGCTACCGGCTACTGCCGGTGTTTGCCAACCTCCTGCCCGCCGACCCGGAGATGAGCGCGCTGATCGAGGCGAGCCGAGCTCCGTTCGCGCAGAAGCTCAGCGAGCCGCTGGCGGTGAGCGAGGGGCTGCTGTACCGGCGCGGCAACTTCAACGGCAGCTTCGACCAGTTGATCCTCGACGCGTTGATGGAAGTGAAGGGCGCGCAGATCGCCCTTTCGCCCGGCTTCCGCTGGGGCACGACGCTGCTGCCCGGACAGACCATCACGCGCGAAGACATCATGGCGCAAACCGCGATCACCTATCCGTACACCACCGTCGCCGACATGACCGGCGAGGACATCAAGACCCTGCTCGAGGCGCTGGCTGACAACCTGTTCGATCCCGATCCGTATTACCAGCAGGGCGGGGACATGGTGCGCGTGGGTGGATTGACTTATTCCTGCGCGCCTAACGCAAAGAAAGGCGGCCGCATCGGCGACCTGCGGCTCGACGGCCAGCCCATCGGCGCATCCAGGAAGTACCGGGTCGCAGGGTGGGCGCCGGTCGCACAGACCGGGCACGGCGACCCGGTTTGGGAGGTGGTCGAGACCTATCTCAAGGCCCGGCGGAGCATCGCACCCCCCAAGGTGAACATGCCAAGGCTCGTCGGAGTCGAGAAGAATCCGGGGGTTATGGGGCTGTAACCTCCGGTTCAAAGCAGTGTGCGATGCTGATTAGCGCGCATTTCTCTAGCCAAGCCGCTCCGGCGCCTGCTTCTGAACTGTAAAATAACGCTAAAGAACGTCTCGCAGCAGACGATACGCGAACCGCATAGGCAGTGACTGTGCAGACGCCCCCTTGCGGGCGCGGCGCCGGGGTCTTCGACCCGACCGCGCCAGCCAGGCGGCGTTGTTGAAACCCTGCACCTGGGGACTTGGGCCATGCGTCACGCGACTGTTCTGGTCGTGCAGCAGGATCGCAAGATCGCGCTTGCCCTTCAGCGGCAACTTGCCGCGCTGGGCTACGAGGTCTGCGGGTCGTTGAGCGACTCCGCCGAGGTCGCCACCCACACCCGCGACCTGCACCCCGACATCGTACTGATGGATCTGGGCCTCGCTCAGGGCCCCGAGGGGATCGAGAGCGCGCAGCACATGCGCGCATCCTCGGACGCCGTCCTCGTTCTCCTCGCGTCCCGCCGCCGCGGTGACGCCCTCGATTCCGCCTACGCCAGCGTCGCGGACGGCTATCTGGTCGTTCCCTGCGATGCCCGGGATCTTCAGGCGACGCTGCAGATCGCGCTCGCCCGGCGCGAGCGCGCCGCTGCGCTCGATCCCGGCGACGAGCGCCTGCGGCGGCTGGCCGATAGCGTCCCCGTGCTTCTGGCTTACCTGGGAAGCGACGGACGCTACCAGTTCGCCAATAGGCTGCACGAAAAGTGGTTCGGCATCGCGCGCGACCGCATCCCGGGACGTTCGCTGCTCGAGGTGCTCGGCCCGGGCTGGCAGGAGTCCGTGTGCGGGCCCTTCGCCCAGGCGCTCGCCGGGCAAGCCGTGTCGTTCGATCATGAGGCGGGCGATCCATCGGGCCGGCACACCCAGGTCGCGCTGGTCCCGGATCGCACCTGCGACGGGGTCCGCGGTGTGTTCTTCGCCGCCGCCAACGTCACGGCCCGGATCGACGCCGAGCGGGCCCTCAACACGGAAAGGGACCAGCTGCGCGCTATCCTCGATGCGATGGGCGATGCCGTGATCGCCGTCGATGCGTTCGAGCGGATCCAGTACATGAACCCGGCCGCCGAGGCACTGACGCAGTGGCCGGCCGCCGAAGCCTGCGGGCTGGCGGTCGACGAGGTGTTGCGCTTCCTGGAATCCGACACCGGGCGGCACATCGAATGCCCGTCGCGCGAGTCGCTAGCGACGGGCGCCAGCACGCACCTGCCGCCGGGTGCATCGCTGGTGTCACGGGACGGGCGAGAGTACTCGGTGGAGGACGCCTGCACTCCCCAGCGCGACGCTCAGGGAAATGCCGTCGGCGCCGTGCTGGTGGTGCGCAACGCGGCCGGGCATCGGGCGCTGCCTGGACCCGGGGTCCACGATGCGTTGACGGGCCTGATGAGTCGACGCGAGTTCGAGCGTGTGATCGAGATGCAGTTGCGCAACGCCCGCGAGAGTCACCAGCAGCACGCGTTGCTGCGCGTGGACGTCGACCAGCTGCACGAGGTCAACGATACCTGTGGCCATCATGCGGGGGATGAGCTGCTGCGGCGGGTGTCTGCGCTGCTACTGACGAAGTTGCGCAGGTCCGATCTTCTCGCCCGGCTGGGCGGCGACGCGTTCGGCGTCTTCATGGTGAACTGCCCGTTGCACCGGGCCGGACAAACCGCACAGATGCTGGTCGACGCGGTCCGCCAGGCCGGCTTCAGCTGGCAGGGGCGCACGTGCAGTGTCGGCGTGAGCATCGGGGCAGTGTCGACCGTGCAGCTGGGCCCGGATGCCGCGAGCTTGCTCGCGGCCGCGGAGGCGGCGTGCGCGCTGGCCAAGGATGCCGGCGGCAACCGGGTGCACCTCTACCAGCCCGACGCCGGGCCTGCGGCGCCCAGTGCGGGCGGCGACTGGGCAGCCCGCATCGGGGCCGCGCTAGCCGGCGACGGCTTTCACCTGTATGCGCAGCGCGTCGCCCCGGTCGACGACCCCGCGAGGCTGGCGCATTGCTCCTACGAGATCCTCCTGCGGCTGGAGGGGCACAACGGCACCCTGCTGCCGCCCATGGCTTTCCTGCCTGCTGCAGAGCGCTGCCGCCTGATGCCACAGGTGGATCGCTGGGTGATCGAGCATAGCCTGCATGCGCTCGGACCGTACCTGCGCGAGCTCGGAATAGAAGACAGCGGTCCGTGCTACTCGCTGAACCTGTCGGGCGCGAGCCTGGCCGATGAGGGGCTGCTGGAGTTCATTGTGGCCGAGCTGCGGCAGACCGGCGTGGCTCCGCAGCGCATCTGCTTCGAGGTGGCGGAGGCGGTCGCGGTGAGCCACCTGCACCAGGCCAGCCTGCTCGCGAAGGGGTTGAAAGATATTGGCTGCCGGTTTGCGCTGGACCACTTCCACAGCGGCGTGGGTGCTCACGCCTACCTCCAGGATCTTCCAGTGGACTATGTCAAGATCGATGGCAGCTTCGTAAAGGGCATGGTCTCGGATCGGCTCGATTGCGCAGTCGTCGAAGGCATCAGCCGCATCGGGCAGGCGCTGGGGATCGATACCGTCGCCGAATGTGCGGAGAGTCCCGCGATACTGGCGCGCCTCAAGGACCTCGGCGTCATGCACGCGCAGGGCTACCTCATCCACCGCCCCGAGCCGCTGCTGGATGCGCTGGAAGCCCAGCTGCTTGCCTCCGGGTATTCACCCGAACGCCGAGCGGTCGACTGGGCCGTGGAGTGGTATCAGGGCTGAGCCCAGCCCCCGAGCCCGGCATGGATGCACCACAGGTGCGCTCGAGAGGGAGTTACTTCTTCGGCAACGCCGTGGACTGTCGCGCCACCAACTGCCAACGCCCGTCGCGTTTGACCCAGACGTTCGTATAGAACAGCGACACCTGGCGCGCCTCGCCCTTGAAAGCGATATCCAGATGCGTCGTCGCCATGACGATTGCGGTGTCGCCATAGAACCTGACGCGGCTATTCTCGCGCTTGAAGCTGTTGATCTTCACGTCCCCGGAGACAAACAGGGCGATGTAGCTCGACTTGGTGTGGGTCA
>DAIQQA010000072.1:0-23848 GCA_036787045.1 Burkholderiales bacterium
CCACCTCCGACGCAGCCTTGAGCGTCCGCGGATAGTCGTTCGCATCCACCCAGCGCGAGAGGTAGTCGGGGCTCGAGTAGTGAGAGGCGCGGAACGGGTCGCGCAGCGTGAAAGGCAGCTGTACGCGCTTGAGGCTTATCTCCTCGCTGTTCAGCCACTGGATGAACAGGTAAGCCGCTTCCTTGTTCTTGCTCGCCGAGGAGACAGCGAGGGCGTGACCGATCGCCAACTCGGGCCGGCCTCCCGGGGGCAACGCATAGCCGACCTTCCCCGCGATCTTCGACTTCGGGACGAAAGCCAGTGCCTTTTCCTCCGTCCCGTACCCGGCGGCCCAGCGGCCTACCGGGGGCCAGGAGACGGTCATCGCCGCGCTGCCATCGAGAAACGCCGCCAGATTCTGAGCGAACCCGAAAGCCTCCACCCCGGGTGGCATGAAACGGTTTTCGTCGCGCATCTCGCGCAGTACGCGAATCCCTACGGGGCTGTTCACTGTCGCCTTCATGGTCGCCGCGTCGAAGAAGAAACCGCCTTCATTGCGAAAGCGTTCCTCGAACATATACACGCTCAACGCCGGGTCGCGCTGCAATGTCGCGCCATAGATCCCGCGGCTTTTGAGCTGTTCGGTGAGAAAGCTCCCGATCTCCGAGAACTCCTTCCAGCTGCCGGGCGGCGCCAGATCGTACCCGAACCTCGACCGGAACGCAGTCCTCAGCGCGGGGTCTGCGAACAGGTCCTTCCGGTAATAGAGCAGCAGAACGTCGCCATCGTCGGGTAGTGCATAGACCTTGCTGTCCACCGCCATGTGATTGTCGCGGTATACCGGCGCGATCTTCGCCAGCTCCTCGCGGTAACCGTAGCGATCGATATATGCGTCCAGGGGCTCCAGCGCGCCAGCCTGCACCAAGTCCGGCGTCCACGCCGGGACGACGTCTACGACGTCGTAGACGCCGGTGCGCGCGCGGTGCTCCTGCATGATCTTGGTGTAGACCTCGGCCAGCGGGACTTCGACGACCTTGATCTTGATGCCCGTGAGCTTCTCCCACAGCGGCCCGGAGTAGTTGAGTGGATCGAGCGCCTGCAGGCCCGCCTGCCACTCCACGGTGATGGTCTGTCCGGCGTACTGCCTCGCGGCCTCGACCGCTCGCGCCGCCGCCCCCTGTGCAAATGCGTGTGCCGGCAGTATCGCGGCGCATGTCATGGTGAAGACCGCGGCATTGCGGGCCTCGGCAAATCCAAGCCAGGCTCCCCTCATGTCCCCTCCCCCCACCCAGCTCGGCCTTCGCCTATGCAGGCGCTCTGCTGTCTCGCCGGTGCAGGCATGATACCAGCGCCGATATCGGGTTGGACCCGCTGGTTCCATGATTGCGCCGCAGCAAACACCGCCTCTTCCCTGACCGCAGCGTCGATTCCCGAGGCGCTTGCCCTCAAGGCCACGGACGCGCGCTGCGACCGGTTTACCGTCCTCTTGACACCCCCAAGATGGCGTACCTATTATGAGGTAGTCGGGCTCCTGCCATTATTCCGATTACATCGCCAGCGAGAGGGTGTCCATGCAGTGCCCGAAGTGCCAGCAGGACAACCCGGCCAACGCCCGGTTTTGCCTCCAGTGCGGCAGTAGTGTCCTGCTCAGCTGCACGAAGTGCGGGACCGAGCTCCCCGCCAATTCGCGCTTCTGCTTTTCTTGCGGCAACCCTGTCGCCCAGACTATCCCGCCTGCCTCGGCATCGCCCAACAGCTACACACCACGCCACCTGGCAGAGAAGATTCTGATCTCCAAGGGTGTGATCGAGGGCGAACGCAAGCAGGTCACCGTCCTGTTTGCCGACCTGAAGAGCTCCCTGGAGTTGTTGGCCGATCGCGACCCGGAGGAGGCACGCAGGCTCATCGATCCCGTTCTCGATCTGATGATGGAGGCGGTCCATCGCTACGAGGGCACGGTGAACCAGGTGCTCGGCGATGGGATCATGGCCCTGTTCGGCGCCCCTCTCGCGCATGAGGACCATGCTGTTCGCGCGTGCTATGCGGCGCTCGCCATCCAGTCCTCGATCAAGCACTACAGCCAGGAGTTGCGGCGCTCGCACGGGCTGGAGATGCAGACGCGCGTCGGGTTGAACTCGGGTGAGGTCGTGGTGCGCACCATCGGCAACGACCTGTCGATGGAGTACAGCGCCATCGGTCAGACCACGCACCTCGCGGCCAGAATGGAGCAGCTCGCGACCCCTGGGACCGTCCGCCTCACGGCCGAGACCACCCGGCTGGCCGAAGGCTTCATTCAAGTCGTGCCGCTCGGGCCCGTCCCGGTGAAAGGGCTGGCCGACCCCATCGAAGTGTTCGAGCTGACGGGCGCGCTCGCGCTGCGCACCCGCATGCAAGCCTCCGCGGCGCGCGGTCTGACGCGGTTCGTGGGCCGCCACACCGAGCTCAGCGTGCTCTCGGAGACGCTCAAGCGAGCGGAGTTGGGACGCGGCGAGATCGTCGCGTTGGTGGGCGAGCCCGGGGTGGGGAAATCGCGCCTGGTCTGGGAGTTCACCCACTCCCACCGCACGCAGGGCTGGCTGGTGTTGGAGGCCGGTTCGGTCTCATACGGCAAGGCCAGCGCGTATCGGCCCATCATCGATCTGCTCAAGGGCTACTTCCAGATCGAGGACCGCGACGACGCACGCAGAATCCGCGAGAAGGTCGCCGGCAAGCTTGTCACGCTCGAGCGCTCTCTCGAGTCCACACTACCTGCCTTCCTTTCGTTGCTGAACGTGCCGTTCGAAGATGCGGACTGGGCTGCGCTGCATCCCTCCCAGCGCCGGCAGAAGATTCTGGAAACCTGCAAGCGGCTGGTGCTGCGGGAGAGCCAGGTCCAGCCGCTGGTGCTGGTGTTCGAGGATCTGCACTGGATCGACGAGGAGACCCAGGCGTTCCTCGACAGCCTGGTCGAGAGCCTGCCCACCGCGCGCCTGCTCCTGCTGGTGAACTACCGCCCGGAGTACGAGCACGGATGGGGCAGGAAAACCTTCTACCGCAACCTGCGCATCGACCCGCTGCCCACAGAGAGTGCGGCAGAACTCCTGGTCGGGTTGCTCGGCGCCGATGCGCAGCTGCAACCGCTGCGCACTCTGCTGATCGAGCGCACCGAGGGCAATCCGTTCTTCATCGAAGAGAGCGTGCGCACTCTTGTCGAGACCAATGTGCTGCGGGGCGAGCGCGGTCAGTACCGCCTGGCGAGCCCACTCTCCAGCGTCCAGGTGCCTAGCCGCGTGCAGTCGGTGATCGCGGCACGTATCGACAGGCTTCCGCCGGAGCACAAGCAGCTGCTGCAGATGGCGGCCGTCATCGGCAAGGATGTGCCTTATGCCTTGCTGCGTGCGATTTCCGAGGGTTCCGAATCGGAACTGCGCCTGGGTTTGACGCACCTGCAGTCGGGCGAGTTTCTGTACGAGACGGCCCTGTTCCCCGACTTGGAATATACCTTCAAGCACGCTCTCACCCATGAAGTTGCGTACTCCGGAATCCTCCAGGAGCGCCGCCGCGCGGTCCACGGACGCATCACCGAAGCCATCGAGACGGTGTACAGAGAGCGCGTCGGCGAGCACCTGGAGCGGCTTTGCTACCACGCTGTGCGCGGGGAGCTGTGGGACAAGGCGCACTGCTACCTCGAGCAGGCCGGACTCAAGGCGTTAGCACGGTCGGCCAACCGCGATGCCGCGCATTGCTTCGAGCAGGCACTCGAGGCTCTGCAGCAGCTGCCCGCTTCGCGGGAAGTCACCGAACGCGGCATCGACCTGCGGCTCGAGCTGCGCAGCGCGCTGCATCCGCTTGGCGAGTTCGATCAGGTGTTCGACACACTGCGCAAAGCGGCGGAGCTGGCCGAAGAGATCGGGGATGAGCGTCGGCAGGGGCGCGTACTCAGCTACCTGGCGCAGTCCTTCCGGCTGGTAGGAGACTATCCGCGCTCCATCGAGGCCGGCGAGCGCGCGCTGGCGATCAGCCGGGTCTTCGGCGATTTCGGCATCCTGGCGCCAGCGAATTTCCACCTCGGGCAGGCCTTCTTCCACCTCGGAGATCACCGGCGCGCGGCCGAGTTTCACTTCAGCAATATCCAGGCGCTCGACGGCAAGCTCGCCAGAGACCGCTTGGGCATGGCGGGTATCCCCCTGGTGTTTTCGCGCGGCCACCTGTCCTGGTCGTTCGCGGAGCTGGGCCGCTTCAGCGAGGGCGTCGCTGCGTGGCAGGAGGCGATGAAGCTCGCCGAAGAAGTGAAGCATCCATTCAGTGAAGCTTTCGCGCGCTACTGCGGCGGCTTCTTGTATATCCGCAAAGGCGAGGTCGAGCGGGCCATCACGCACCTGGAGCCCGGCCTGGCCATGTGCCGGTCCATGAACATTCGGCTCGACCTCCCTTTTGTCGCATCGTTCCTCGGTCTTGCCTACGCCTTCGAGGGTCGCCCCAGCGACGGTGTCCCGCTGTTGGAGGAAGCCGTCGAGGAAGCGACCACGCTGAAGCTTCGGTCCGGGCAGTCCTGGCTGCTCGGGATGCTGGCGTATGGCTATATGTTCGCAGACCGACTGCGCGATGCGGATGAGCTGGCGCAACGGGCGATCGCCGTGGCGCAGGAGCACTCGGAGCGCAGCTGGATGGCGTGGGCATGGTACTTCCTGGGGCAGATCCGCCTGGCGAACGGGAACGCCGATCTGGACGCGGCACGTGTGGCGTACGAAACCGGTTTGGCCGAAGCCCGCGCCCTGGAGTTGCGGCCGTTGGTGGCGCGCTTCGAGCTGGGCCTCGGGCAGCTGCACCGGCACACACGCGACAACGACGCGGCCCATGCCTATCTAAGCAGCGCCGTGCGCGGTTTGCGCGAGATGCAGATGCCGCACTGGCTGCACAAGGCGGAGGCCGAGCTGCAACGACTGCAGGTCGAGGCCTGAGAAGCCGACACACGGCGTGCTTAGCTGGGCCATGCAATCGCTGCTGCCGCGTACGGCGGCCTCCGGAGCGTCGCAGGTGCAGACTGTGCTCACCGACCTCACGCGGCCCCCAGCATGCAACGACTGGAGAAGCAGCTTTTCGTCGGGACGACGGTGGCATTCTTCCTCGTCGTGAACTACATCAAGCTGGTGCCCTACTACTTCCTGGGTCAACTACGCGCCGACAGCCTGTGGACGTCGCTAATCCTGCTTCCCCTGGCCCCGGCGGGGATCTATCTGGGCGTCTGGCTGCAGAGGCGGATCGAGACCGACACGTTGTATCGGGCTGCCAACGTGCTGCTGTTCCTGACGGGATCGAAGTTAATCTTCGACGCAGTCCGTGCGTTAGTGCTGCATGCGTGATCGCAGGGAAGGCTGGTGTACTTCCGGTACATCAGCGCGCGAATGGCACTGCTACTATCTTCAACAAGCACTTGGAGGACCAAACAGGTAAATCCGTAATGATTCTGTATGTGGCTGTGAAGTAAGCTGGTGGTGGGCTGGGCGTGCCGTGCAAGCATCAGGTGCTCGCGCCAGGGTGCCCCGGTTCGGGCCCCGAGCTCAGGACGCTTGATTGCCGCTCGGTGCACCTGCTCGAGGGTATCTGCTATCAATCAACAAGGGACAAATGATGAGAAGACCTTACGTATTCCTCGCAGCATCCTGTCTGTCAGTCGCACTCACAAGCGCCCTCCCCGCCCATGCTGCGGGGGGCCTGGACGCGTCCATGGTGGCATGCCCGCAGGACGGCACCGCCATCGGGGGAGTGAATTCCTGCGGCAAGATCTGGAACATCAAGTCCGGCAAAGCTGAGCTCGACAAGAGCGGTAAGCTCGAGATCGAGGTCAAAGGCTTGGTGCTCAACGATCCGACGCTTCCGGCGGACGTCAACGGGACGGCAGACGGCGTCACGGAAGTGGTGGGCAGCGTCGTGTGCAGCGGCGGCGGCACATCCAAGGTGGTGGCCGAGACCACCCGGTTTCCGCTGAGCAAGTCGGGGGATGCGAAGATCAAGGCCAAAGTGGATCTGCCCAAGAGTTGTGCGGCCCCGATCATCCTGGTGCGCGAGATTTGGGAGGGCAAGGTAGGCGGCTGGCTGGCCGCAACCGGATTCTGACGCAGCACCCGTTCGCCAGGCCGGCATCGAGCTTCTCGATAGCCGGCCTGTTCGCGCCTGCGCGTGCCAGCTAGGCAGCGTTCAACACCGGAATCCTGCGGAACTCCTCCTGCAGGAAATCGATGAACGCGCGCACCTTCGCCGACAGCAACCGGTTCGAGGGATAGACCGCGTTGATGTCGAGCGCCTTCGGTGCGTAATCGGGCAGGATCGCCTTGATCTCACCGGTGGCGAGCCGGTCGTGCATGAGCCAATCCGGCCCCATCGCGATGCCCACCCCCGCGCGCACGGCTTCGGCCAGCGCATACCCGTTGTTCGACTTGAAGCTCCCTGATACACGCACGTTTATCGCTCCCTCAGGACCGTGAAACTGCCACTCGTTGCCGGTCGACAGATAGCTGTAGAGCAGGCAGTTGTGACTGGTGAGATCCAGCGGGTGCTGTGGCGTGCCGCGCTCGAGCAGGTAGGCGGGCGTGGCAACGGTAATGCGCCGCGTGGATCCGATCCGGCGCGCCACCAGACTCGAGTCGGTCAGACGCCCAATTCGCAACGCCACATCCACACCCTCTTCCACCAGATCAATGTAGCGATCGTTCATCGACAGCTCCACGGACAGCCCCGGGTAGCGCTGCTGGAACTGCAGGACCAGCGGGGTGAGGAACATCTCGCCGAAGGCGATGGAAGAGTTGACGTGCAGGCTTCCGGACAGCGAGGTCTGCAGCTTTCCGAGGGTGCCTTCGGCCTCGCGTACCTCGTCCACGATGCGCTTGCAGCGCTCGTAGTAGGACTGTCCTGACTCGGTCAGGCTCAGCTTGCGGGTGCTGCGCTGGAGCAGCCTTGCACCCAACCGCTTCTCCAGCGCGGTGAGGTGCTTGCTTACAGTGGGCTGCGTCGTGCCCATCTGCCGGGCGACGGCTGAGAAGCTCCCCGTCTCCACGATGCGCACGAACATCTCCATGGCATCTAGCCGATCCATGCGTTCTCCTGTCCTAAGGGCTCGGTGCCCGAGTCGAACTGGTGCATTGCATCATACGGCAAGTGAAGTCGCTCCGCCCCAAAGCCGCCACCTTTTAAGCGTTATACAACGACATAGATCGCATCTGGTCACTTTCAGGAATAGCACTTATTCATGTGCAAGTAGCACCGCTGCAACGCAGCATCGGTATAGTCGGCACATGGTCAGGAGCGGGGAGGCTCCTGGCGCCTCGATCCACAGCTGTCATCGAAAGGAGGTTGCCATGAACCTGAAGACCATCATTGCCGCTGCGCTGCTCACCGCGTCCCACTGCCGGGGCGGCGACCTGGGAAATGGTCGGATCCTCGACCGACGAGGTCCTGTTCCTGGACCAGTCGAGTGTCCACACCGACAACGGCGTCGCCAAGGCGCGCGTTCTCCTCAACTACAACCAGATCACTCACCTCGGCGACGACATGTACCCGCACAAGTCCAAGCTCATGCTGTATGAGCTCGATTGCGCGCGGCGCGAGTTGGGCTACGCGCAGTGGAGCCTGCATGCGCTCGATCTGGGTAGCGGGGAGACGATCTGGGCCGACGGTGCGAACGGTGTGGCCATGTTCAGGCCGAGCATAGGCTCTCCCGAAGGCCGCCTGCTGGACCGCGTGTGCGGCACGCCGCTCGCGCAGCACTGACGGACCACAGAACCTGTCGAGGGCCGAGGCCGCCCGGCCCTCCTCTGGCTTCTCGCGGTCAGCGCTTTGAATCGGGTTCGCCGCCAACAGTCCCGTCGGCCGGCGGCGGAGCGTGGTCCGGCCGTGGCGCAGGCGCCTGCATGCCACGCTCGCGCTGGTAATACCTCAACCACTGCGAAACATCGCCCTCCTGCACTGCCTCGGCTGCGTCGCGGGGCCGCTCTTGTCCTTCGTTCTCCGCAGCGAACGCGGTCGCCGCAATCGCCAGCAGCGCAGTCGCGAGCGCACGCGAGATCACAGCTCCCGGCCCGCCATGCACGCCGTGTAGGCCTCGTCGCCGAAATCCTGCTCGGACACGACGCGCTCCGGACGGTCGCGCTTCAGCGTATCGGCGCGGGTGTACGCGGCGTCTATCGTGCGGGTGACGAAGTCGATCTCGTTCTGCGTCTCGTTGCCGTGCCAATGGATCTTCACCTCCTGGCGTGGCGTTCCCTGCAGGTAATAGTAATAACCTGCCACGTAGAGCTTCGCCGTATAGACGCAACGTTCGGTCCGATTCAGTTCGGTGATGCGGTCGGCAAGCGCAGTGGACGATGCCGCTGCGAGCAGCAGAACAAGGCCGGTTCGCATCATCGCAGACTCCGGGTCGTTCGCAGGCACGCCCAGTCTAGCAGAGGCGCCCGCCGAAGCGCTCACTCCTGCATGCGCGCCGCGAATGCTCTGCGGTACGCGTCGAATATGGCCTGTGAGAAGCAGACCAGATGCACGCGCTGCAAGGCCGGTGCGCCGGCAAGGAAATCAGCCACCGTGTTGACGGCGACCGCAGCCGCTTCGTCGACTGGATAGCCGTATGCACCGCAGCTGATCGCCGGGAATGCGAGCGTGCGCAGGCCGTGCGCCAGCGCCAGCTCGAGGCTTCGGCGGTAGCACGACGCGAGCGTCTGCGCTTCGCCCCGCTCGCCGCCATGCCATACCGGGCCGACCGCGTGGATCACGTGGCGCGCCTTGAGCCGATAGCCTCGGGTGATCTTGGCGTCGCCTGCAGCACAGCCGTTCAGTGTGCGGCACTCGGCAAGCAGCTCGGGGCCCGCCGCACGGTGAATGGCGCCGTCCACCCCGCCGCCACCCAACAGCGAGCTGTTCGCGGCATTCACGATGGCATCGACGTCGTACGCGACGAGATTGCCCTGCTCGATCAGCAGCCGCGCCGACAGGTCGTCTGGTGTCGTCATCGGCCCCTCCCGTTGGTCCGCTGCCGTGTCCGCTTGCGCACGCTCGTGTGCACGCGTGCCCGGCAGTGGCGTTGATTATAATCTTGCCGTCTGGTTCGAACCCGTGCGCCGGATCCCAGGAGAAATCACATGCGCTTCCGTATCGCTTTCGCACTCATGCTCGCCGCGTTGCTCGCCGCCTGCTCCAGCACGCCGGTTACCGGCCGTAAGCAGTTTATGCTCGTTTCCGAGGACAGTGCCATCGCAGCCTCCCAGCAGGCTTATGCGCAAACTATTCAGCCCCTGCAAAAGGAGGGCAAGATCAACACCGACCCGGCGCTCAAGGCGCGGATCGACCTGATCACCGGCCGACTGGTGGCGCAGGCCATCAAGTTTCGCCCCGAGACCGAGGCGTGGGACTGGCAGGTGGTCGTGATCGACGATCCGAAGACCCTCAACGCATGGGCGATGGCCGGCGGCAAGATGGCCATCTACACCGGCATAATCAACCAGCTCAAGCTGTCCGACGACGAGATCGCCCAGATCATGGGGCATGAGATCGGACACGCGCTCGCGAAGCACACGGCGGAGCGCATGTCGATGGCCATGGCGTCGCAGACCGCGCTCGCGGTCGGCGCCGCCATCCTGGGTACCGGCAGTGTACAAAGCCAGGCGGCGCTGCAGGCGGCGGCAATTGCCACCACCGTGGGAGTGCAGCTCCCCAACAGCCGCCAGCAGGAAGCGGAGGCCGACCGCATCGGCATCGAGCTCGCTGCCAAAGCCGGCTACAACCCCAGCGCCGCGGTGTCGCTGTGGCAGAAGATGATCGAGGCCACCGGACAGAAGGGCAAATTCGACTTTCTGAGCACGCACCCTGCTGGAGAGAAGCGCATCGAGTCGCTGTCCGCGCTCATCCCGCAGATGACACCCTACTACGAGGACAAATCGCCCCGGCCTGTGCACAAGATGCGCGCACGCATCATGACCCCGCTACTGGCGATGGTGCTGTTCGGCGCGCTGCACACGGATGGCGACGACTGATTGCGTTCCGGCGATTCGCGGGCTCTCCGCAGTCCATCACCAGGCAACCGCGCAGCGCATCTCACGCGGCGCCGCTCGGCGCCGCGATCCACAGATCTTGTGGATAACTTTGTGCGTAACCGGCTCCCGACAGCGCGCAGCCCCCGCAAATCGGGCGCTCCCTTGCCCCCGCTCAAACTTTACGCAACTGTTAATCTGCCAGAGAAAACAAGGCGTTGGCAGAAGCCGCGCAGGTGGCCCCTGGTTTGGCCGCAAACTTCAAGCATTACTTGAACTTGTGTGCATAAATCGGCCTTGACAGCCGCGCGAAGCGGCGTCAAACCTCACGCTGTCGGCGCTAAGCACAAGTAGTCGCAGGAGATTTTTTTCGCGCGCGTGTGTGTTTCGCCGAGGTTCTCTGCGCCTCGTCCTCGCCACATTGTGTTTGGGAGAAGAGCGCCAGGGTCTGTCGACATCGGTTGCGGGTGGCATTCTGCGTCCCGTGGCCTGACCTCGCGTGAACATTGCGCGGCTCATCTGCAGTCACAACAACGAGCTGCCACTCACGCGACTGCATTGCAGGACGACCGCTGAGATCTTCATGGGGCGGTACAGCGAGTGCACCCACTGCGTTGTCGCCTCCGCTCCTGTCTCGGCCGGCGGCATCCACGATCAAGCCTCAGCCCGCGCACGCACCGCCTGCCCCGAAGCGATACGTGCTGTGGGCGCCCAAAACAACAAGGCCCCGGCGATAACCGAGGCCCTTATCGCGAAAGCGCTGCGTGGCTCAGGGGCGCTGATCCAGGCTCGCCCCCATCGACTCGAGCCACGCTGGCGCCCGGTAGGGGGCCGCCGGATCAGTAGCCGCGCGCGAGGCCCAGCCGCGCTCGTACCTGAAGCTGTCGAGCCGCCACTGCTTCATCAGCTCCATGGCCATGGAAAAGTCAGAATAGTTGAGCTGGTACAACTGATTGATGTCGAACTGCTCGCCTGCATCAAGCGACTTGATGAGTGCGCGCAGAGTGCTCGCGGTTGGAGCATCGGGGTCCGCATGGATTTTCTTGATCACGCGATGCAGGATATCCATTTGGCCTCCGTGTGCGTGTGCTTGGACCGGCATGCTATCCATCGTTGTGCGGGGCAGTCAACCACAAGTGGGAAGCAGCTGTTTTTGCTGAAATGATTTCCGCCGCTACTTGATCCCCGCCTGCAGTTTCTGCAGTTCGGGCTGGTTTACAGTGACGGTTGCCTTCCCCAGCAGCGCCTCGATGTAGGCACGCTCTGCCTCCTGGGCCTTGCGCAGTCGCATATTGGCAACGACAGTATCGCGCACCTCGCTCAGCGGGCGGGTCGTGCTCGGCTTGCGATCGATGAGACGTACGATGTGCCAGCCGGTCGTGCTGCGGATGGGCGGGCTGAGCTCGCCTCTTGTCATGCGCACCACGGAGGCGCGGATCTCGGGGATGAGCTGCGTCTCCGGCAGCCAGCCCAGATCGCCGCCCTTGGCCGCACTGTCCTTGTGCTCCGAGCTCTCTCGCGCGATCTTGGCGAAGTCGTTCGGCGCTCGCTTCACCCGCGCCGCCAGGTCCGAGGCCTTCTTCAGCGCAGCGGCAACCGCCACTTTGTCGGACTCGTCCGGCGCCTGTACGAAGATCTGCGCGAGCTGGTACTCGGCAGGTACCGTGAAGCTGGCCTTCGATGCCTCGTAGAAGCCCTTGATCTCGTCTTCGGAGGGGTAGTTGGCCGCCGGACGCGCCAGATCGTTGACGTAGGACGTGATCAGCACCTGGTCGCGCGCCCGCTCCATGAGCAGCTGCACGTCGGCTTTTTTGTCCCACTGCTTCTGGCGGGCTTCAGTCAGAATCGCCTGCCGCACCAGCTCGCTTCGCACCAGGCGGTCGAGCGCGCCCAGATCGGTCGCGAGCTGCTTGCGGACCTCCGGCGGCTGCGCATCGATCACACGTTTCAGGTCTTGCGTACGCAGTTGCTGCGAGCCCATCGTGCCAACTGCGTCCTGCGCGAGAAGGGGTGCCGGTGCGGCCAGCGACGCCATCAGGGCGACGCGGGCGCACCACTGCAAGCGTGCTGTGGACAGTGCCATGCCTGAACCTTGAGCAATGCATTGAGTCGTAGACGACGCGGGCAACGGGACGCGCCAGCGAGGAAGTGCCGCAACCGGGCAAGACAGCTCCCGGCAGCACAAATCCATTGTACCCTCAATCCGGACGTGCTTCGTCACAGTAGCTTCTCCGTGCCTTATCGTGCGGCACTCTCGTCCTCGGCGGCCTGCTCGAAGCACTGCCGAAGCTGCTCGTGCCAGTCGGGTGGCTGCACGCCGAAGACCTGCTGCAGTCGGTCCGTGCTGAGCACCGAGTTCGCCGGCCGGCGCGCGGGTAGCGGATAGCCGCTCGTGGGGATCGGGATCAGGCGCGGCCCCTGCGTCGAGCCCGGGCCGTAGCGCAACTCCCGGATCACACTGGCAAACCCGTACCAGCTGGTCGACCCGCCGGCCGTCAGGTGATAGGTGCCGCCCAGCTCCTTCCGAAGACCTCCGCCCGCCAGGCATCGGGCCAGCACCTGTCCGGTCGCCTGCGCAATCCATCGGCACCAAGTGGGCGCACCGATCTGATCGTCCACGACGCGCAGCTCCGCCTTCTCCTCAAACAGACTGAGCATGGTGACGAGGAAATTGCGCCCGCGCTTGCCGTACACCCAGCTCGTGCGCAGTATCAGGTGTGGGATGCCGCTCGCGCGGATGGCCTGCTCGCCCTCGAGCTTGCTGCGGCCATAGGCGTTGAGGGGGTTCGGCCGATCGTTCTCGAAGTACGGACCGCGCTTGGCCCCGTCGAACACATAGTCCGTCGAGTAATGCACCAGCGCCCCGCCGGTCGTCTGCAGCGCCTCGGCCATCACGCGAGGAGCTGTGGCGTTGATCATGAACGCGACCTCGCGCTCGACCTCGGCGCGATCCACGGCCGTATAGGCGGCCGCATTCACCACCAGATCCGGGCGCTCGGTGTGAATCACCTCACGAATCCGCGCGGGATCGGACAAGTCCATCGCGCCTCGATCGACCGCGACGATCTCGCCGAGCGGCGCGAGCGCACGCAGCAGCTCGTAGCCGACCTGGCCGGAGGTGCCGGTGATGAGCAGTCTCAACTGGCTAATGCCTGTTGGTTGGACTGAGCACTGAGTCCTCAGTGCTCACCCATACTGCTTCCCGACCCACGCCCGGTATTGCCCTGTCGTGACGCCCCTCACCCAGTCCTGGTTGTCCAAGTACCACTGCACGGTCTTGCGCAGCCCGCTCTCGAAGCTCTCCTGCGGTTGCCAGCCAAACTCGCGCTCGATCTTCGTGCAGTCGATGGCGTAGCGGCGGTCGTGGCCAGGGCGATCCTTCACGTAGGTAATCAGGTTGGAGTGCGGCGTGACGGGGGAGCCAGGATGCAATGCATCCAGCAGTGCGCATACGGTGTTCACCACATCGATGTTGCGCTGCTCGCTGCGCCCACCGATATTGTAGGTCTCGCCGGGTGGCCCGCGCTCCAGCACCTGCCGGATAGCTTCGCAGTGGTCTTCCACGTACAGCCAGTCGCGCACGTTCAGCCCGTCGCCATACACAGGCAGCGGCTTGCCTGCGAGCGCGTTGTGGATCATCAACGGGATCAGCTTCTCCGGGAACTGATAGGGCCCGTAGTTGTTGGAGCAGTTGGTGGTAAGCGTGGGTAGGGCGTAGGTGTGGTGATAGGCGCGCACCAGATGGTCTGACGCGGCCTTCGACGCCGAATATGGACTGTTGGGCGCGTATGCGCTGCGCTCAGAGAACGCAGGGTCATCCGGCGCAAGCGAGCCGTAGACCTCGTCTGTCGACACGTGCAGGAAGCGGAAACTGGGGTTCGAGCTCAGCGTCTCGCGCCAGTACCCCAGCACTTCGTCCAGCAGATGGAAGGTGCTCACCACGTTGGTCTGGATGAAATCCTCCGGCCCGTGGATGGAGCGATCGACGTGGCTCTCGGCAGCGAAATTCACCACTGCCCGCGGCCGGTGCTCGCGAAGCAGCCTGCGCACTAGCTCGTGGTCGCCGATGTCCCCGCGCACAAACAGATGCCGCGCGTCGCCTTCGAGCGCCACCAGGTTCTGCAGATTGCCGGCATAGATCAGCTTGTCGAGGTTCAGCACCGAGGTGCCCACGTCGCGCAACCACCTGTGCACGAAGTTCGCACCGATGAAGCCGGCCCCGCCGGTGATGATGATCGTTTCGTTCATGATAGGTCGCAGAGGTTCCTAGGGGATCCGCTCGGCCCGCAACAGGGTTCGCAACCCCTCCTGCAGACCGACTGGGCGCAGATCGCCGATCACTTCGCGCAAGCGAGCGGTGCTCGTCGCCGAGTGGCGGATATCTCCAGGCCGGGCACGCTCATGGCGGATCTCCAGCCGCCGACCGCTTGCGTCTCCGAGCAAGCGTGCTACTTCGAGCAGGCTCGCGCTGCGCCCCGTGCCCACGTTGCACACCCCGGTCGCCGGTGCGGCAAGCGCAAGCACATTCGCTCTCGCCACATCCTCGACAAACACGAAATCGCGCGTCTGCTCGCCATCGCCGAATACGCGTAGGGGCCGGCTGGCGCGCATGCAGTCCAGAAACTTGCTGATCACCCCGGCATACGGCGATGCAGGATCCTGGCGCGGCCCATAGACATTGAAGTAGCGCAGCCCCAGGCAATGCATCCCGTACAAGTCGGAGAACAGTGCTGCATACTGGTCGTCGATCGATTTCTCCAGCCCATAGGGCGACTGCGGCCGTGCCGGCGCCGACTCGTCCAGCGGCACTTGATCCGGCGCGCCGTACACCGCGGCGCTCGAGGCATACACGAGCCGGCCGATTCCCGCACGCCGTGCCGCATCGAGCACGACCAGAAACCCGCCGACATTCACCGCCCCGGAGGTGACCGGATCCTCGACCGACTTTACCACCGATACTTGCGCAGCCAGATGAAGAACTCTCGTCACGCCACGCATCGCACGGTCGACCACAACCGGGTCACGGACATCGCCATCGACGACTTCGAGCATTACGCTCGCGGGCAGGTTCTCGCGCCGGCCAGTGGAGAAGTTGTCCAGCACACGCACGCGCCCACCCCCGGCGATCAGTGCCTCGACCGTGTGCGACCCGATGAATCCAGCCCCGCCGGTCACCAAAACCATGGCTGCCAACTCTCAGTCTGCATTCTTCTGTGCTTCGATAGGGTTTTCTAGAACGGATTCCGCGGGTCTGACTTGAGTGTTGCACTGTCGTTCGCGCCAATCCTGTCGGGCGCAAGCTCCGGAGAAAACCCGGACCACCCGACCAGTTCGGGATCGCCGCGTCCTCAGGGATGAGGGTTCTGCCGCGAGCCGTCTTTCGGGCCAGCGGGCCAGGGGGACACGACGTCAGGTTGCACTGACCGTCTCAGCCGCATTCTCGATGTACCACCGGTACGCCTTCCTGAACCCTTCTTCCAGCGGCGTCTTCGCCTTCCAGCCCAACGCGGCCAAGCGGCTGACGTCCATCACTTTGCGCGGCGTGCCGTCCGGCTTGGACCGGTCGTAGACGATCTCGCCGTGATAGTCGGCGATCCTGGCAATCAGTTCGGCCAACTCGCGAATCGTGATGTCCGCACCGGTGCCGACATTGACGTGCGACTCGCCGGAGTAGCCCTTCATCAGGAACACCAACGCATCCGCCAGATCGTCCACGAACAGGAATTCCCTGCGCGGGGTGCCCGTACCCCACAGCTCGATATGCGGCACACCCGTGGTCTTGGCGCGATGCACCTTGATCTGGAGCGCAGCCGCAACGTGTCCCTGCTTCAGGTCGTAGTTGTCGCCCGGCCCGTACAGGTTGGTCGGCATGGCTGAGATGAAATTGCAGCCGTACTGCCTGCGGTAGGCTTGGCACAGTTTGATACCTGCGATCTTGGCAATCGCGTACCATTCGTTGGTCGACTCCAGCGGCCCGGTGAGAAGTTGGTCCTCCGACATCGGCTGCTGCGCCAGCCGCGGATAGATGCACGACGACCCGAGGAACAGCAGCTTCTCCACGTTCGTCTGCCAGGCGGCATGGATGATGTTCGTCTCGATGGCGAGATTGTCATAGAGGAACTCAGCTGGCCGCGTAGCATTGGCCATGATCCCTCCCACCGTGGCGGCCGCCAGGAACACCGCCTGCGGCTTCTTCGCCGCCATCCAGGCCTCCACATCCGCCTGCCGGCGCAAGTCAACCTCGGCGCGCGCGACGGTCAGAATCTCGCAGTTCTCCTCCCCCAGCCGACGCACGATAGCCGACCCGGCCATGCCGCGGTGGCCTGCTACCCAGACGCGTTTGCCCGCAAGACTGTATTCAGAAGAAGTGTCGGCCATGTCCGGCCGCGCTGAGCGCGCGTTGTACCCGAGATCGGGGATTCTACGGCACGACCGCCGCTATATCGAGTCTCTGCGGCTGCAAACTTAGTGGAGCCCCCGCATGCCTTTCTGCCCCTAGTCCTTGTCGTCTTCGGAAGCGGGCCCCGGTCCAGCGGCGGGTTGGTCTGCCGGCTGGGGCGCCCCCCATGGATCGCTCGCCGACCCTTGTGACCCGCCAGGCTGCGCCTGCTGCAGGGTGGCGAAGTCGCCCACGTATTCGATCTTGGCCGCCGCACGCAGGCGCTTCATCTCATCCTCAGATAGCTTGAGGCGTTCTTTGTTCTGCAGGAATTGCTCGATGAAGGGTCTGGCCTGCTCTTCGTTCAGCGGCTGGGTCTGCGACGCTGTGAGCTGCGACACCACCACACCCTGCGGTCCCGGCTGGAACAGCAAATCGCCCGCCTTCATCTGGTGATAGCGCGGGAGTGCCTCAATGGGCAGCTGTTCCGCAGCCTGTGTATTCTGCGTGGCGCGGAACTGAAGGTTTTCTTCGCGTAGCCACTCGGCGAGCTGCACGAGGATGCGGCCCTTGTGGGCCTGCCGGTCGAGCTCCTCGAGCTTAGCCCGGATCGCCTGCTGTTTGTCTCCCTGCGCAGCGATGGCCAGCTGCGCGAATCGGTAAATGCGCCGCTCCTGGAACAGCTCGGGGTGCTCTTCGTAGAAGTCCTTGACTGCCTCCTCGGAGCCCTTTGCGGCGCCGCCCATCACCTGCTGGATATAGGCTTGGGCCAAAACCTGACGGCGCGACGCTTCGATGGACGCGATCACCTTCGGATCGCGATCCAGTTTCTTCTCGATCGCCTGCTGCACCAGCAGCTGCTGATCGACCAGTCGATCGAGTACCTGTTTCTGCGCCTGCTTGACCTGTGCCTCCGGCAGGTTGCTTAGCCGCTGCATGGCCTGATTGACCTGCTGGACAGTGATCTCGTCCTTGTTTACCTTGGCTGCGACCTTGGTGGGCTCGTTCTCGTCTCCGCCGCCGCAGGCCGAGAGGGCCATGCTGGCGATCATGACGACGTAGAGAGCGTATCGACGGGCAATGGATCTCTGCACTGAAAACCTCTGGGGATTTGTCACGGGAGCGTGCCCGAAGGGAGCCGGCCATTCAAATCCGGCGTTTTGCTGCTCGGTTGCATCACGCGGCGTAACAATAGCCGCCTAACCCTCTGGTGTAAAGCGAGATTGTCAAACCGAACCGGCCTGGGAGTCAGGCGGAAACGGCGGCCGCGACGAAGCGCAGAGACCGGACCTTCCTTGACGCTTCACGCAACCCCTAGCGCTAGTGGACACTGAAGACCGCCTCCGGGTTGCAGGGGCGGTGCCGACTGCTTGCGAGATCACAAGTTGGCACTCCAACGTCACCAGAACTGCCAAGCTCCCGTATAGAGCACCCAGGCACCCAACAGTCCGTTCGTCACGGCATGCGACGCGATCGGGATCCACAGATTGCCAGTGCGCATGTACAGCCAGCCGTACGCCAGGCCGGCCAGCAGGCCTGCGAACCAGAGATGATGCTCCACGGCGAAGAGCGCAGAACTTATCAGCAACGCTCTGAAACCGACCCGCTGCGGATCGACGCTCAGGAGCTCTGGTTTGTGGATCCAACGCAGCACCAGCGAGCGCCAGAACAGCTCCTCCATGACCGGCACCACCAGTGTGGCGCCCGCGAGCCGCGTCAGCGCCAATCCCCAGTCGATCGCACCGTCGGCGCGGGGATCGAAGCCCGGAGCGTCGCCGAAGGTGAGCGGCTTGAAGTTCAAGTTGATCCAGAGCACGAACACTACAATGCCGACCACCACCGACACCGCCCAATCGACCCTCCGCACGCCGCCAGCGGGCTTGAGCTCGACGTAACTGCGCCAGAACCAAGCCAGAAGGACCGTCACGATACCGATCCGGATGGCATACCACCAGCGCGGGTCCATTCCGAGCGACGGCGCGACGCCGTTCAGGGGGATGGCAGCGGCGATGAAGGCAATGAACACCGCGAACGGGAGTACGCGGGGAAGGATCGGATTCATTGCGCATCGACCCTAGGGGACCCGATTACCCGGGGTGGTCGCCCAGGACCAGGAGACGGGGGACGAGCGGAACACGTCGCCACGCGGAACGGACGGAGAGGATAGTTACACGCTCGCTGGAGCCCCTTCAATCGTTCCGCCGCCCATGAATGTCCAGCTTACGCATCTTCTCCCACAGGTTCTTGCGGCTGATGCCCAGCTCCGCGGCGGTCTGCGTCACCCGCCACCCATGCTCGTCGAGCGCCCGCGCGATGAACTCGCGCTCGCAGGCCCGCAGATAGGCATCCAACGTCTCCGACCGCAGCCCTTCTGCCCCAGGCTCGGGATCGGTCTGGAACAGGTCCCACGGTTCGATCAGAGGGCCGCGCGCGAGGATACAGGCGCGGTCGATGCAGTGCTTGAGTTCCCGCGCGTTGCCCGGCCAGCTGTGGCGAAGCAGGGCGGACTGCGCTGCCGGTGACAGCCGGCGTGGTATCGCCCCGCCGGCACGCTCGCTCAGAAAGCGCTCGGCCAGCCATAGCACGTCCTCGCTGCGCTCGCGCAGCGGCGGCACTCGCAGGTGGATGACGTTGATGCGGTAGTAGAGGTCCTCGCGGAAGCCACCTCGCTCCACCAGCGCGCGCAGGTCGCGGTTGGTGGCGCAGACCAGGCGAATGTTGACCGACAGCGGCCGCTCTCCACCGACGCGCGTGATCTGCCGCTCCTGGATCGCGCGCAGCAGCTTGACCTGCATGAGCGGCGGCATGTCGCCGATCTCGTCGAGGAACAAGGTACCGCCCTCGGCCTGCTCGAACAGGCCGCGGCGCTGGCGTACCGCCCCGGTGAAGGCACCACGCTCGTAGCCGAAGAGCTCGGACTCGAGCAGCGTCTCCGGCAACGCGCCGCAGTTGACCGCGACGAACGGCCCATCGCGCACCGGCGAGCGACGGTGTAGCAGCTGCGCCACCCTTTCCTTTCCTGCGCCGGACTCGCCCGTGATCAGCACGGTGTCCGCCTGCTGCGCAATGCGCGGGAGCATCTCCTCCATCCTGCGCATGGCTGGCGATACGCCCAGAGCCAGCTCGCCGTCGGCTTCGCTCGGCAGCGCGCGCCAGGACCCGATCAGGCGGCGGGTCTTGTCGATGAGCTGCTCGATGTCGAAGGGTTTGGTGATGTAATCCGCCGCACCCAGCTTGAGCGCCTCTACCGCGCGGTCGATGGAACCGTACGCGGTGATGAACAGGAACGGTGGCAGCGGTGCGCCATGGCGCGCCAGCAGTCGCCGCAGCAGCTCTTCCCCGTCCACGTCGGGCAGCCGCACGTCGCTGATGATGGCGGCGTAGGGCTCGCGCTCGATGCTGCGCAGGGCGCTGGCGCCGTCGCGGTGCCAGTCGAAGGCAATTCCTTCCAACGCGAATCGGTCGCACAGCGACTCGCCCATCAGCACGTCGTCCTCGATCAGGCACAGCCTTGGTGGCTTGCTCATAGCGGAAAGCTCAGATCGAAGTGCGTGACCGGCGGCCCGTTGCTCACGCGGATCTCGCCACGGAGCTGTTGCACGATCTGATATACGACCCACAGACCCAGCCCGGTGCCGCTGTCGCTCGCGAAGGGCTCGAACAGCCGGTCGAGCTGTTCGGGTGCGAAGTGGCGACCGTCGTTGGAGACCTGCATGCGCAGCGTCCCCTCGGCGACGCGCACGTCGCAGGTCACCAGCCCGCCTGCCGACGCTGCGTTGATCGCGTTCAGCAACAGATTGATCAGGACCTGCCGCACCAGGGTCGAAGGCAGCGCGACGGTCTCCCCAACCCAGTTGTACCAGCGCACCGCGAGCTGCTTCTTGGCGGCCTCATGCGCCACCAGCGTGTGCACGTCCTCCAGATCCTCGCGGGTGAGCGCATGGCTCTCTAGCCGTGCCTCTACCAGCAGGGCGGAGACCGTCTCCTTGATCTGCAGCAGCCCGCGCTCGAGCAGGGAGATGGTGCGGGCCGTGACCGGGTCGGCGCTGCCATGATGCCGGCAGGTGTTGATCGCGTTGAGCATGCCGCCCAGCGGGTTATTGATCTCGTGGGCGATGCCGGCGGTGAGCCGGCCGATCGAGGCCAGGCGGTCGGACATGATCATCTGCCGCTCGAGCGCCTGCTTGTTCTCCAGCTCGTGCAGCATGGCCTGGAATTGACGTCCGAGCTGGCCGATCTCGTCGCCGCCCAGATAGAGGTCGGCGCCTACACGCGACGGCGGCTCGCTGCCTACGCGGCGCATGGCGCGCGTCAGCCCCAGCAGCGGGATGACCATGCGGTTGCCCGCGTACCAGCCCAGCGGGATGAGCACGGCCAGCACGATCAATGTCGACAGCAGGACCTGTTGCACCGTCTCCCAGAAGCGCGGCAGGAAAAGAGACTCGGCGTAGGTCAGCAGCAGCGTCCCGAGCCGGATGCCGTCGTCGGACAGCACCGGAACCGCGACGACGATCCGGTTCGGCAGCACGCCCTCCACCACGAAGGGCGCCCCGGATGCCGACTGCGCCACGATGCGCGCGAGCTCGCCATGACTGTCGCTCACTTCGGCCAGCGGGGTCAGCGCGCGGAACAGCCGGGGATGCGATGAGACGTACACCTGCTGGTGTGCGTCCAGCACGACGACCGTCTTGCGGTCGGATTCGAGATCACCCGGCGCGTCGAAGGGTGTGATGATCGTCTCGTAGGCCTGCCACATCTCGTCGCGCAACAGCGCCGGTGTCAGCGCGCGCGACAAAGTCTTCCCCAGGCTCTCGGCGTTGGCGATCAGGTCCGCGCGCAGGTACTGGTAGGAGTGTACGATCAGCACCGCCGAGACGATGAGTGCCGTCACCAGGATCACCACGCTGACGCTGAACGGGATCTTGAAGCGATAGCTCAAGTCCCGAAACGGAAGCCGGGCGCGGCTGAATCGGCGCAGCCAGGGTGGCTGCCACGCCACAGATACGCGCTGCGCCTCGTTGGCGACCAGTGCGGGGCTGTCGGGAAGAAAGTTGGTCATCGTCCGGGCTCTCCGATCCTGTGCTTGCGGCGGCTCGCGGTCGCGTCTCAGGCGCGGCGGGGCGTGTGCGCCGTCGTCATTGAGGCAACCTCATGCGCGCAGAGACGTACGCGAGCGCCTCGGCAATCCCGTCGAAGGTTTTCGGATCGTCGCGTGCGAACCCATCGAGATTCAGGCGCTTCAGCAGCACCCGTCCCTGTGGATCCGCGCTCATGCCGACCAGCACGTCCTGCATGGCTAAGAAGTCACGCTGGCCGATCGACGCACGCGCAACCAGCGGAGGAAACCCGAACTCCGGCGACTTCACCGCCACCCGCGTCTTGGCGGTCAGCTCCGGGGACAGCAGCGCCAGCGTCTCCCACACATAGCCGTCGACCGCGCCGCCGTCCGCGACCCCGGTGGCCACGGCGCTCACCACTTTGCGATGGGCGTAGGTGAAGAAGGTCTTCCGGAACAGCGCTTGCGGATCGAGCCCGTCACGCAGCATCAGGTATTGCGGCACCAGGAAGCCCGAGTTGGAGTTGGGGTCCGAGTACGCAAACAGCTTGCCCGCGAGGTCGGCGTAGCTGCGCGTGACGCCGTCCGAGCGCGGAACGATGAGGTAGGACTGGTACAAAGGCTTACCGTGATACAGCGGCATGGCCAGCAGCCGCATGCTCGCTCGGTTGGCAACATAGGGATAGCCGCACACCCATGCGAAGTCCAGTTCATCGTTGCTGATCAACGCGGTGATTTCCCGATAGCTGCCGCGTTGCACGAAGACAGCACCGCCCTGCAGGCGCTGCTCGAGATAGCGGCGCCAGTCGTCGAGGAAGCTGACCTGATCCTCCAGGATCACCGCCGTCGTGCCGATGCGCACGGTTCGCGCTGCAGCCGCGCTGCGACCCACCCAGGCCGACGTCCCCAGCGCCAACGCAGCCCCCAACATCAGTCTGCGCTGTTTCGCGCGCGCACCCAGCTTGGTGTCGTCTGGCCCCATCCCGCCCCCAGTACAGGTTTTCTCGGCAGGCACGGGCGTAACGGCCGCGTGCCACTCATCCAAACGCAATCCTAAACCTTCGACGAGTGACTCTGAACTGTCATATCAGAGATCTTCATGCTTCTGCGTTACCACTCGGTAACCATGAGAAAAGGATATCAGCTTGCATCCGTTTCGGATCGGTAACGATCCATGCGCAACTGTTGACCAAGTCGCTGATTGTACTCGCGTCACAAAGTTGGTTCGACGTTTGCAGACGCGTGACTCCGGCTGCGCATCGCGCAGCCCACAATCACATTCCAGGAGGAGTCAGACATGGGTTTCGAGCTCACTCGAAGGGAGTTCCTCAAAGCAAGCGGCGCAGCGGCCGCCGCCGGAGTCGCCGTAGTCGCTCCGGCAACCGCCGAGGCCGCAACCGGGCAGAGCTACCCTGCCAAAGCGGTAGGCAAGGCCAAGGGTATGCAGGTCAACAGCCCGCAACAATTCAGCTACCCCGATTCCGCCTCGCCCTGTACGGCGGTGAAGCTGGGCAAGGCCGTGCCGGGCGGCGTCGGTCCGGACGGGGACATCGTAGCGTACAGCAACCTGTGCACGCACATGGGTTGCCCGGTGAGTTACGACGCCAACGCCCGCACCTTCAAGTGCCCCTGTCACTTCAGCGTGTTCGATGCCGAGCTGTCCGGCCAGATGATCTGCGGGCAGGCGACCGAGAACCTGCCACGCATCCAGCTCGCCTGGAACGAGAAGGACGACTCCGTCACCGCCGTGGGCGTGATCGGCCTGATCTACGGCCGCGCGTCCAACACCCTGTAAGGAGGAGCGCACCATGGCAATCGCAAGAGATCGTATCGCGCTACCTCCGGTCGGCGCGCAGAAAACCCATATGACCTGCCACTTCTGCATCGTGGGCTGCGGCTACCACGTGTACAAGTGGGACGTGAACCGCGAGGGCGGGAAAGCGCCCAACCAGAACGCGCTCGGGCTCGACTTCCGCAAGCAGCTCCCGCCGCTTGCGATCACCCTGACCCCGGCGATGACTAACGTCATCACCGACGGCGACGGACGCAGCTACAACGTCATGATCGTGCCCGACAAGAACTGCGTGGTGAACCAGGGCCTGTCCTCGACCCGGGGGGGCAAGATGGCCAGCTACATGTATTCGGCAGAAGGCATGAGCAGGGACCGCCTGCTGTATCCGCGCGTTTACCTCGGCGACCAGTGGCTCGACACGTCCTGGGACAATGCCCTGGCCGTATACGGCGGTCTGGTGAAGAAGATCCTCGACAACGACGGGCCGAACGACGTGGTGTTCTCCTGCTTCGACCACGGTGGCGCCGGCGGCGGGTTCGAGAACACCTGGGGTACGGGCAAGCTGATGTTCAGCGCCATCCAGACTCCGCTCGTGCGCATCCACAACCGCCCGGCTTATAACTCCGAATGCCACGCCACCCGCGAGA
>DAIQQA010000073.1:0-23783 GCA_036787045.1 Burkholderiales bacterium
CGCGCCTGCGGCACGCTGACCCTGGCGTCGCGCTGTTTGAGGTAGACCACATTGAGCGCGGCGATCGCGCCGAACTGGTCGAAGATCGGGAAGCAGATGTCGATGACGCCCCCGACCGTGTCGCTGGGTCCCTCGTCGTACCCGCGCGCGCGGATGCGCTCCAGGCGAGCCTCGAGGTTGCGGCGTTGGGTGGCCGCACGCCGGTCACCCAGCAACTCGTCCAGGTAATGGCTGCGACGCTCTCCGGCCTGCATAGCAGTGATCACCCGCGCCGACACGCGATCGTCGTGGAAGGCGAAGTGCGCACCCTGCCGCACCAGACAGCTCATCGGCTCGGGCGGCTCGGCGCGGGCCAGCACCACGAGACGGCCATCGTGGTGCACCGACAGGTGGTTGGACTGGCCGGTGTGTCGGGCCAGCGCCTGCATGTGGGGAACCGCGACATCGAGCAGCCGGTCCACCGGAGGATGGCGGTGCGCCAGGTCGAATAGCCGCAGCGTCAGGGCGTAGCTCGCGTCCGGAAGCCGGGTCAGATAGCCGCGCTGCACCAGAACGTCCAGCATGCGGTACAGCTCGGCCGGCGAGCGCTCCAGGCGCTGGGCGATCTCCTGCAAGCCAAGGCCGTGCGGCTCGCAGGCGAGCAGCTCCAGCACGTCGAGCCCTTTTTCGAGGGCGGGGGCGGTGTAGCGTGTGGTGGTGCGGCGCGGCATGGGTCGGGTTGACAAGGCCGGGGACGGTTTTTATATTTGAAACCCGTTTTCATACATAAACAAGAGCGTAGCCCCCTTTGCGCGGCAGGGCCGCGACCCGGGCGCCGTCGTCAGGGGGAGCGCGCCAACTACGGGGTCGGCGGTCCGGCCCTTCCGGACTTTCATGTTATTCGCTCGCAACAGCGTGGAGGAGAAGATGAAGAACTTGTACCTTTTGAAACGCACCGCAGCCGCTTTGGGGGTGTTCGTGGTCGTAAGCAGCGCCGCCTACGCGGCGGACCCTGGATTCCCTGCGCCGACCGGCGACCGGAGCCTGGTTCCGTCCGGCGCCAAGCTCGACCGCATCTTCGACGGCGGCTGCATGCTGACCGAGGGCGTGGCTGCCGGCCACGACGGCATGATCTATTTCAGCGACATTACCTTTACCGCCTTCTGCAAGGACCCGTCTGGCAAGTTCCGGCAGGCCGGCAACATCTGGAAGTATGACCCGAAGAGCGGCCAGACCAGCATCTTCCGCAGCCCATCGGGAATGTCCAACGGCATCAAGTTCGACCGCGACGGCAACATGATCGCCGCGCTCGGCGCCGATTTCGGCGGTCGCATGCTGATCAAGACCGACATGAGCACCGGCAAGAGCTACATCCTTGCGGGCCTGTACGACGGCAAGCCGTTCAACGCGCTCAACGACGTTACGATCGACGAGAAGGGGCGGATGTACTTCACCGATCCGCGCTACCTCGGGCACGAGCCGATCTTTCAGGACGGGTACGCGGCCTATCGCCTGGATCCCGATGGCACGGTTACGCGCGTGGCAACCAACTGCGGCAAGTGCAACGGCATTCTGATCTCACCGGATCAGAAGACCATGTACATTGTCAGTAACGACAACGGCTGGTTCGAGTTCCAAAACCTCAAGAAGGGCGAAACCACGGTTCAGGCCGGACACCTGCTGCAGGCCTACGATGTCGACGGCAATGGCAACCTCAGCAACCGCCGCGTGCTGATCGACTACAGCAAGCTCGACAAACCCTGCAGCGGTCCGGACGGCATAATAGCCGACGAGAAGGGCAACCTCTGGGTGGCCTCGCGCTGCGAGCACCGCCCGGGCGTTCAAGTCCTCAGCCCGGATGGCAAGGAGCTTGCCTACATTTCCACGGGCACCGAACTGCCGACCAACGTCGGGTTCGGCCGCGGCGCGGACGCCAACCTGCTGTACCTGACTTCCGGCAAGAGCCTCTACCGGATCCGTGTCGGCGTCAAAGGCTACCAGCTGCCGTGAACGACGTAGCATGCAAGAGGTAACATACAGCGGGCGGGGCCGCAGGCCTCGCCCGTTTCGCTCTATTAAAGGCCGGAGAAAACACAGGTCAGCTATGGAAACCACCAGCCCCAGCATCGCCACCGGTACCCGCGAACCCAAGGTCCTTACCCGGACCGAGATCCAAGCATTCGCGCGCAACGGCTATCACTTTCCGGTGCGCGCGCTGAGCACGCAGGACGCGCAGGTCTATCGCGCCAAGCTGGAGGGTGCGGAGGCGAAGCTGGGCACGCCGTTGATGAAGACCGGCTTCCGCAACAAGCCGCACCTGGTGTTCACCTGGGCCGACGAGCTGATCCGGCATCCGAGGATCCTCGACGCGGTGGAGGATATCCTCGGGCCGAACCTGCTGGTCTGGAGCAGCAGCCTGTTCATCAAGGAGGCGCACGATCCCAGCTACATTTCCTGGCACCAGGATTCGACCTACTGGGGCCTGAGCCATCCGGACGTGGTGACAGCGTGGCTAGCGCTGTCCGTGAGCCATGTCGCCAACGGCTGCATGCGGGTGGACCCGGGGACGCACTTACTGGACCAGCTGCCGCACAAGGACACGTTCGCTGCGGGCAATCTGCTCACGCGCGGACAGGAAGTGATGGTCGGCGTGGACGAGAGCCGAGTGGTGAACATCGAGCTGGAGCCCGGGGAGTTCTCGCTGCACCACGTCCGCATCGTGCACGGTTCGGATCCCAACTCGGCGGACTACCGGCGGATCGGCTTCGCCATCCGCTATGTGCCCACTTATCTCAAGCAGATCGCCGGACCGCGCGACAGTGCGCTGCTGGTGCGCGGTGTCGACAACTACGGTCACTTCGATCCGGAGCCGCGCCCGAAGGCGGATCTCGACCCGGAAGCCGTGGAGGCGCACAAGCGCATCACGGATGCGGCAAACGCGATTCTGTATCGCGGCACCGACAAGGCGCCGACATAGCGAGAGGCGTGAGGGGGGAGGGTGAGGGGAAGCTGTAAGGAGCCCTCGCCGAGTCCAGGTTCCCTCGCTCCTTCGAGGAAGCCCATGAAGACGAACTACGGGCCTGTGGCGCTGCTCGCGACCATGCTGCTCGCCGCTGGGTGTAGTCAGCAGACGAGCGAGGCGCCGGCGCAGCAGGCGCAATCGAGTCAGCCCGCCATGCAGTGGAAGATGCAGTCGTACTGGCAGGGCGGTACGCTCCCCCAGCAGCTCTTCGAGGACTTCGCCAAGCGTGTCACAGAGCTGTCCGGCGGACGGCTGGCGATCGAAGCGCTCGCAGTCAACGCGGTAGTTGCACCGACCGAGAGCCTGGACGCAGTGGGATCGGGCGTACTCGACGGCCACAACGGCGGCCCGGCCTACTTCACCGGGAAGGACGCAGCCTTCGCCCTCATCGGCGATCCGCAGGGCGCCTTCGACAACCCCTACCAGATGCAGATGTGGATGGACTACGGCGGGGGCAACGAACTGGCGCGCGAGCTGTATGCGACCTATGGCGTTCAGTTCGTCAGCGGGGTCTGGTATGGCGTCGAATGCCTGGTGTCGAAGCGCCCGTTGCGCACGCTGGCGGACTTCAAAGGCCTGAAGATCCGCGCGCCGCAAGGCATGAACGGGGACATCTTCACCCGGCTGGGCGCTGCGCCGGTCCAGCTGCCCGGTAGCGAGGTCTATACTGCACTGGAGCGCGGCGTGGTCGACGCCAGCGACTGGGGTACGCTGTCGATGAACGAGGATCTGGGCTATCACAAGCTCGCGAAGTACCCGTCCTATCCCGGCTTCCACTCCATGCCCATGGGGGAGATCTCGGTGAACAAGGCGAAGTGGGATGCGCTGCCGCCCGATCTGAAGGGCGCGGTAGGCGCCGCCGCCCGCGAGTTCTCGCTCGCGATGATCCAGCGCAACTACCTGGCCGACGTGCAGGTCGCAGTCGACGCGCCCAACCGCGGATTCGAGCCCCTCGACCTGCCCGCCGCCGAGCGGCAGAAGTTCCGCGAGATCGCGCGCAGCGTATGGAGGGAGTATGCTGCGCGCAGCCCCATGGCACAGAAGGTCTACGACTCGCAGATCGCCTTCCTGAAGCGTCTCGGGCTGTTGAAAGAATAATCGAGCCACGGCTCGCACGTGGCGATAAGGGGCCTCGCCGGCCCCTTTTTGCTGCCTGGGGGGAGCATGCAGGAGGGCCGCATCGCCCGGCTGGTCGACCTGATCGGCAACTGGACCAGCCATCTGTTCCTGATTGTCGTCGCCATCACTGCCTACGAAGTGGTGATGCGCTACTTCTTCAACGCGCCCACGATCTGGGTGCATGAGCTGGCGGTCGCATTGGCCGCGACATGCTTCGTGGTCGGTGGGCCGGTGGTACACCAGCGCCAGCAGCACATCACCATCAGTGTGATCTACGACCGGATCGGGCCAGCCGCGCAGCGCTGGTCTCGTGCGGTCAGCTCCGTTCTCGCCCTGATCTTCTGTGTCCTGCTCACCTATGCTGCCTGGCAGCAGGCCAGGCTTGCCCTGCTCTCGGGCGAGACTTCCGGCACGGCACTGAACTGGCCGATCCCGGCCTACCTGAAGACACTGTTTCTGATTGCTGCCGCAGTGCTGACCGTTCAGTCTGCGGTGCATCTGGTTCAGGATGTGCGGCGTCTGCGGGGCCGTACGGCCACCTGAGCATGGGCATCGAATGGATCACAGTGCTGATGTTCGGCTCCATGCTGGTCCTGCTGGCGTTGGGGCTGCCGCTCGCCTTCGTCACCGGCCTGATCGGCGTGACGTTCTGCCTGGGGTTGTATGGACCCAACGGCCTGCAGCTCATCGCCAGCCGCATCTACAGCTTCATGAACGAGTACGCGCTGGTCTCGGTGCCCATGTTCATCATGATGGCCTCGCTCATGGAGCGCTCCGGCGTGGCGAAAGATCTGTTCGACGCCATGCGGACCTGGGCCGGCAAGCTGCCCGGCGGTCTGGCCATCCAGACGATGGTTGCTGCAACCGTCATGGGGGCGATGACCGGCATCATCGGCGGCGAGATCGTGCTGCTCGGCATGATCGCACTGCCGCAGATGCTGCGCCTGGGCTACGAGCGCAAGCTTGCCATCGGCACGATCTGCGCGGGCGGGTCGCTGGGCACGATGATTCCACCGTCGATCGTGCTGATCATTTACGGCCTGACGGTCAACGTGCCCATCGGGGATCTGTTCACGGCCAACATCGTCCCCGGGTTGTTGCTCGCGAGCATCTACATGGTCTACATCTTCATACGTTGCCAGCTCGACCCGAAGCTGGGCCCACCGGCTCCGGAATCCGAGCGCAACGTGCCGCTCGCGCGCAAGCTGGCCCAGCTCAAGGGACTGATCCTTCCGATGGTCGTGATCGCTGCGGTGCTCGGCACCATCTACGCGGGCGTGGCGTCGGTGACCGAGGCGGCGGGAATGGGCGTGGTGGGGACGATGATCGCGTCGGCCGTGCGCCGCGAGCTGACCTGGCGCAACCTCCAGGAGTCGATGCTGCAGACCATGCGCACCTGCGGCATGCTCCTGTGGCTGTCTTTCGGCGCAACTGCCATGATCGGGGTCTACAATCTCGCGGGTGGTCCGGCGTTCGTGCGCGAGCTGTTCACCGGGCTCGATGTGCCCGCGGTCGTTGTGATCCTGCTGATGATGCTGATCCTGCTCGTGCTCGGCACGATCATGGACTGGGTGGGGATCTGTCTCCTGACCATGCCGATCTTTGTGCCGATCGTGCGCGAACTGGGCTACAGCCCGGTGTGGTTCGGTGTGCTGTTTTGCTTGAACATGCAGGTTTCCTACCTGTCGCCGCCGTTCGGGCCGGCGGCATTCTATCTCAAGGGCGTAGCGCCGCCGGGGATAACGCTGAACGAGATCTTCGCGGCGCTGTGGCCGTTCATCATCCTGCAGCTGATCGTGCTGGTGGCCGTGTTGTTCTATCCCGGGATCGCTCTCTGGCTGCCCGGGCTCAACCAATGATCCTAAAGCGAATGAACCGCAAAGGCGCAAAGACCCAAAGGTTGCGCAAAGGAGGTCTGCTCGTGTGCAGGGATGGCGCATGAGGTTCGAAGCAGCAGTGCCGACCGCGTGCAACGCCACCACGCCGGATGCGGTTTCACCCGAGTCCTTTGCGGCCGCTCTTCGCGCCTTCGCGCCTTTGCGGCTCACGGGTAGCGTATGAAATTCAAAGCAGCAGTACTGAACGAAGTCGGCAAGCCGCTCGACATCGAAGAGATCGAGCTGGGCGAGCTGGCACCCACGGACGTGCTGGTGCGCGTGCATGCCAGCGGGTTGTGCCATACGGACCTCGAGGTCATCGATGGCTCGCTCGCCTATCCGCTGCCCATCGTGCTCGGTCACGAGGGCGCCGGCGTGGTGGAGGCGGTCGGTGCGGACGTGATGCAGGTGAAGCCCGGTGAACACGTGGTGTGCTCCTGGAATCCGCACTGCGGGCACTGCTTCTACTGCGAGCGCGATCTGCCGATCCTGTGCGAGCCCTTCACGCGCTGGCAGCCCAGGGGTATGCTGCTCGACGGACGCTCGCGCCTGTCGCGCCGTGGGCGGCAGATGCATCACTTCTCGGTGGTCTCCTCGCACGCGCAGTACTGCGTGGTTCCCGAGTCCGGGGCGATCGCCGTGCCGAGGGAGATCCCATTCGACCGTGCCTGCCTGATCGGCTGCGGCGTGATGACCGGCGTGGGGGCGGCCACGCGCAAGGCGCGCGTGGAGCCGGGCGCCAGCGTGCTGGTGCTCGGTTGCGGAGCGGTGGGCTTGAATGTGGTGCAAGGGGCGAAGCTTGCCGGTGCCGGGCTGATCGTCGCGGCCGACGTGAGCGACGCGAAGCTCGATCGCGCCAAAATCTTCGGCGCCGATCTGCACGTGGACGCCGCTGCACCGGACATTCTGGACCGCCTGCGCGGCGTGACTCAGGGGCGAGGGCCCGACTATGTATTCGAGGCCGCGGGCCATCCGCGCGCGTTCCGTCTGGCGATGGAAGCCGTACGCCCGGGCGGCCAAGTCGTGTTCCTGGGCAAGGTGAACGTGAGCGAAGACGTCGCGTTTCGCTGGGGCTCGCTCATGGGCGAGAAGGAGATTGTCCGGTCCAGCTACGGCGGGGGGCGGCCCCGGCGCGACTTCCCGTGGCTGGCGCAGCAGTACCTGGAGGGAAAGCTCAAGCTCGACGAGCTGGTGACCCGCCGTATCCCGCTGGAAGAGATCAACAGCGGGTTCGATGCGATCCGGCGGGGCGAGACGGTTCGGGAGGTCGTGGTCTTCCCGGGCTGACGGCGACAACCTCTCACCACGAAGGCACGAAGACACGAAGAAAACCGCAAGGCGAGATCGGATGGCGGTATTTCCCGGGGCAGTACCTGAACGTCCATCCAAACCCACTGGCTAAGTCGTCTGATCCGTTGTGACCAAGCAGGTTAATGTCAATGTTGGTTTTCTTCGTGTCTTCGTGCCTTCGTGGTGAGCGGTAGGGGGTAGAACATGGCTAACGTAAGGCATCCGCCACTGAAACCCGGCATGATCGACGCCCCGCACCGGCGTTGGTCTGCCGGCGACCTGCAGCTCGAATCGGGCGAGGCGATCCGCGACTTCGAGCTGTCCTACGTGACCCACGGGAAGCTCAATGCCGCACGCGACAACGCCGTGCTGGTGACGGTCTCGCTGACCGGCAACCATCACCGGCTGGACTTCCTCATCGGTCCGGGCAAGGCGCTCGATACGGACCACCTGTTCGTCGTGTGCGTAGATCCGACCGGCAACGGGCTGAGCAGCTCCCCGAGCAATAGCGTGCAGCAGCCGGGCATGCGCTTTCCGCACTTCTGTCTGCGCGACATGGTGCACTCGCAGCACCGGTTCCTCACCGAGGAGCTGCGCATCGACCGGCTGCGCTGCGTGATCGGCGCGTCGATGGGGGGCATGCAGGCGCTGCAGTGGGCCGTCAGCCACCCGGACTTCATGCTCTCCATCGTGGCCATGACTCCCATGGCTCGCACCGGCCCATGGGCGGTGGCGGTAGTCGAGACCGCGCGGCGGGCGCTGATGGCCGACCCCGCGTGGAACGGCGAGGCGTTCACCGGCTACCCGGAGCGTGGCTGGCGCGCCTGGACCGGGGTCATGAGCGTGCTTGCCGGCCGCACGCCGCACGCCCTGGCAGAGGTGTTCGCGGAGCCGCTGGATGTGCTTCCCTGGATGGAGAAGCTCACTGCGGAGAACATCGCCAACGGGTTCGATGCGACCGACTGGCTGTACCAGAGCTGGGCCTACCAGGCGCACGACGTCGGCACGACACCGGGCTTTCGCGAAACCCAGGCGGCGCTCGCCTCGATTCGCGCCCAGGCATTGATCCTTGCTCCACCGCTCGATCTCTTCAACCCGGTCGAGTGCGCGCTCGAGGCTGCCGACGCCATCGTGGATGCCACCCTGGTAGAGATCCCCTCGCTGCAGGGCCATCAGTCCGCGTCCAGCCTGCGCGAGGAGGACGTGGCATTCCTGAACGACGAGATCGGGTCGTTCGTGCGCTCCATCCGAACGGAGTCGTGAGGGGGCCGGGTATCCCGCGGCTGATGGTAAGATATTCGCAGGGAGCGCCAGTGCGGGGTTGCACTGGCTGGCCACCGAGGGCAACTGGGCCTGCGGCTGCCGCGAGGGGGACGATTTTTTCCGGAGCTCAGATGAGCCTTCGCATTGCCTGTACCGCGTCTGTCATTGCCCTGTTCTTCAACCTCCCTGCGGCTGCACAGGGTCCTGAGGAAGCCGAGGCGCTCGCGCAGCCTGGGGAGGGGGAAACGGCCACTCTGGATATGCAGACGATCCACAGGTATGGAGAGACCGTCGGCCGCTTCGACGTGAACATCGTCTGGACGGACACCTCGCTGCCGAGGCCCGCCGACTACGCTCCGCGCCGCGTGCGCTACATGGCCGACTGCGCTGACGGGACCATGACGCTGGCGGCAGTCGGCCTGTTCGACGCCAACGGTCAGCTGCAGAAGACGCTGGTGGTTCCCCCGCGAGCCTCCGATCCCGTCAAGCCGGAGAAGGGAACACCGGCGGCCAAGTGGCTGCAGCGGGTTTGCATGTTCTGAGCCACGCCGGGCGCCGCAGAACAGCCGCCGAAGGGCGGCTTTTTTGTCGGTGCATACGGGCCAGGATCTTGCATCCCGGAACGTGAACTTCCTCGCAACCGCTGCACTGTAAGTGCCGTTCATGGCAACGTTCCGCTCCGCCGTTTCCCGTCTGTCGCTCATGCCTGCGCTCGCGCTGATGTTGGCCGCATGCGTCGGCCTGCAGCCGCGCGACCCGCACACTTTCGAGGCGTTGGCAGAGGCCAGCCTGCCGCGTGCCGGGCTCACCCGTGAAATGCTGAAGGTAATCGGTGACGTCGCTCGCGAAGGTGCCGTCACGCTCATGCTGGAGGAGGTCGGTCGCGAGCAGGGTTTCGACGAAACGTGGCGGGCGGGCAACCGCTACTACGACCGCGCGGCGGCGCTGGTGGAACGCAGCATGGAGCCGATGCTCTCACGCATGGATCCGACCCCGCTACTGGAGCGCAATCTGACGCGCTCGCTGGAACGGAATCTGAACCAGGACGAAGCGCTCCAGCTGGTCGAGATGCTGGCGACGCCCAACGGCAGACGCTTCACCGAGTACCTCGATGCCAGCATGGCTGCCGGCATGCTGTCTGGTGTGGCGAGCAAGACGCCGGCGCCTTTCCGGGCGCTGATGGTCGAGCGCCTGGAGCCTCTGCGGCCGCGGCTGGAAGCCGCACGCGCTCATTCCATGTTAAGCGCGGCGGAGCAGGCCCAGATGGCAGAGTTCAGCACCTCCCGTCTCGGACGCAAGCTGGGCCGCGCCTACCTCGCCTGGGCCGACTCCCTGCGCGGCGAGTGGAGCGGGGACCTTCGTCCCCGCACCCAACAGGTCAAGGACAATCTGATGCGCTCAGCCGACGATCTGCGCACCATCCTGCGCGAGTATGAGCAATGGCGCAGCGGCGAGCTGCGCGATGCGTGACTGATACCACCTCTCACCACGAAGGCACGAAGACTCGAAGAAGAGCCGGAACGAGGACACGTGGGCTGCTGGACCCGGCCACGTCTGTCGCATGGTGTTTGCAGTGCGGTGAGGCAGGCCCCGGCATTGCCGGGGACCATTGAAGGCTTGGCCCATGCGGCGGTCGCAAGAGGCGGCCCGCGCCAGGGTGGGGATCAACCGCAGGCGTTGTCGCGATGCCGGTGCTTGACCCCCACCGGCTGTTTGAGCGTAGCCGGTGTATCCTCGGGGCGCTCCCAGACCTCCAGGAGGTGACCGTGCCAACCCGCTTTCTCCCTGTCCTTGCGGCAGGCGCTCTGTGCACCGGCGCAGCCCTCGCCGAGTCGCCCGAGCTGCGCTTTCTCAACCCCGACGGCCTGTTCCGTCCGAGTACCTTCACTCAGGTGGTCACGTCCCGCGGCGGCACCACGGTGTACGTCAGCGGGCAGACCGCGCGGGATGCGCAATCGAATATCGTCGGGGTGGGCGACCTGCGCACCCAGACCAGCAAGACGTTCGACAATCTGAGGACCGCGCTCGACGGCGTCGGCGCCAGCTTCGAACACGTCGTCAAGATCACCACGTTCGTAGTCGACCTTCAACCCGACGACCGCCTCATGATCGGCGAGATGGTCAAGAGCCGGTTCCCGCCAGGCCGGCCACCGGCGCACACCCTGGTAGGCGTGCAGGCGCTGGCAGTGCCCGAGCTGCTGATCGAGATCGAAGCCATCGCCGTAGTGGACTGAGCTGCGGGCCGGCCGAGGAGGGGAGTGGTGAACAGGCTGGACGGCAAGCGCGCGCTCATCACCGGCGGGGCGAGCGGAATCGGCCTGGCTGCGGCGAGGCGCTTCGTGGAGCAGGGTGCAGCAGTGCTGGTGGCAGGGCGGCGCGAGCAGGCGCTGCGGGATGCCGTGGGCGAGCTCGGTGCGAAGGCGCACTATATCGTGGCCGACGTGTCGAAGCCGGAGGACAACCGGCGCATGCTGCAAGCAACCCTCGAGCGCCTCGGCGGTATCGATGTGTTCGTGGCGAACGCCGGCGTCGAAGGCGTGTCTGCGCCCCTTGTCGACTACCCGCTGGAGGCATTCGACGAGGTGATGGCGGTCAACGTGCGCGGTGTGTTCCTCGGCCTGCAGTGTGCCATTCCCGCCATGCGTGCGCGCGGGGGCAGCATCGTCATCGTTTCTTCCATCGGCGGCATCAAAGCGAGGGGCACCGGCAACTCGGCGTATGTGGCCAGCAAGCACGCCGAGATCGGCCTGATGCGCACGGCGGCGATGGAGTGTGCGCCGCACGCGATTCGCGTGAACTGCGTGCTCCCCGGCCCGACCGACACGCGCATGATCCAGTCGATCGAGGAGGGGCGTTCTCCCGGTGCGCCCGAGAAGGCGCGTGCCGCCATCCTCGCGGGCCTGCCGCTGAAGCGCTACGGCACACCCGAGGAAGTCGCGGAGCTCATCGTATTCCTGGCCGGAGATGAGGCGAGCATCTGCACCGGCGGCGTGTACGTTGCCGACGGCGGCCTCTCGGCCATCTAGCCAGCCTACTTCTTCGCGCCGCAGACTTCCGCGAGAGCGCGCTCTTCGCAGACCTCTTTCGTGTTGTAGGGGTTCGCCTGCATGCACTGGGCGACGAACCTTCGCGCGGCCTCCGGGTCCGGGCAACTGGCGAACCTGTCGTCCTGAGCCTGGGCACCTGCGGCGCCTGCGAGCACAGTCCCGGCGATCACGGCACCCAGAGTGCGCTTGAGGATCGATTGCATGGCAAGGTCTCCGTGGGTTGCGTTGGGTCCTTATACCTTGCCGATCCCGCAACGGGGTTGACCGGCGTCAACCTCACGCTGAGCGGAGGTCTTGGAGGGCTTGCCCGGCAGCTCCGGCTTCCCAATCCCGCTCGCTGGTTACGCCCGGCGGATCCGCTGCTTGCCTTGCGCCTCTCGCCTCTAATACACCGACCTCCCACCGCTGATGTCGAACAGCTGCCCGGTCGAGAACGAGCACTCCTCGGAGCACAACCAAGCCACCATCGCCGCAATCTCACTGGTATGGACAAAGCGCCCCTTGGGTACCTGCTCGACCATCCACTTTACCTTTTCTGGAGTGAAGGTCTTGACGATGTCCGTGTCGGCGACCGACGGGCAGACTGCATTGACCAGGATCTCCGTATCCGCCAGCTCCCGACCCAGCGCCTTCGTCAACGCGATGACCGCGGCCTTCGACGCGCCGTAGGCCGAGAAGTTGGGCGTGCCGTTCTTTCCGGCGACGGAGGCGATGTTGACGATGCGGCCGTAGCTCTCTTTCCGCATCGCGGGGATGACGTGCTTGCAGCACAGGAAGGTGCCGATATAGTTGATGTCGAAGATCTTGCGCACCGTCTCGACATCGTACTCCCAGGTCTGGCAGATCGGTCCGCCGATGCCGGCGTTGTTGGCCAGCAGGTCGATGCGACCGAAAACCTGGGCGGTGCTGGTAGCAGCGCGAGCGACCTGGTCCTCGCTGGTGACGTCCACCAGTTCGCAGGTCACTGTGCCGTGGCCGGAGAGAGCCCTCTCTGCGCTACTCAGAGCGTCGCCATCCACGTCCCACAGCGAAACCGAGGCGCCCGACTGCAGCATGCGCTCGGCGATCGCATAGCCGATACCGCGGGCCGCTCCCGTGACAATGCCGATGCGGCCTGCCAGGTCGATCCGATTCATGCTTTCTCCTCTGCGCTGACTGGTGTGCGATGCCGAAAGTCTGGCAGCTTCGCGCCCCCGCGGCAACCCGGCAGCTGGCGCAATGACTTGCCGCCTCCGGGAGTAAGATTGTTCTGCCGGTGCGTGCCGGCATTGTTCGTGATCAGGAGGAAACCATGGCTGCACAAGTCGAGTTCATCAATCCGCCCGGGCTGGCGCAGTTCAAGACCTTCTCCCACGTCGCGAAGGTCAGCGGCGGCAAGACCATCCACATCAGCGGTCAGGTGTCCTGGAACGAGAAGGGCGAAGTCATGCATCCCGGCGACCTCAAGGCTCAGGCCGGGCAGGTGTTCGAGAACCTGAAGGCTGCGCTCGCGGCCGCCGGGGCGACCTACGACAACGTCGTCAAGTTCACCATCTACGTGGTGAACCTCAAGCCGCAGGACCGCACCACCATCTCGGAGGTGCGCAGCCGCTACCTCAGCTCGGCCCGCCCGCCGGCCAGCACGATGATCGGGGTGCAGTCGCTGGTGTCGGAGGGGCTGCTGCTGGAGGTGGAGGCGGTCGCGGTGGTGGATTGAGCCCTGCCTTGACGCAAGACGGATGGTGGCGCTGGGTGAATGCGCCCAGCGTGCCGAAGCGGCCAGCACCTACGCGCGCTGCCGGGAGCAGCTCTCCGCTGTGCTGGGTGCGAAACCGTCGGCCCAAAACCAAGCACGTGTACCGGACCGTGGTGATGGCCGGCTAGGGCCTCGATCCAAGACTCGTCGCCAGCCGAGGCTACGCGGCGACGACCTCACGCGCGAGAACGTCCTGCTACAGGCCGAGAGCCTGCGCGATTGCGCGCCCCCGCTCCTGCCGCCCGGGAATAGAATCAACACGAGCCCGACCACTACCCGGTGCAGCAGGTCCAGCTGCAGCGCTTCGACGGCCAGAAGTGGGTCCGGTTCGGCGAGGTGATGTCGGAGTAGCGGTGGCCGGCGGACATGCGCGCGAAGCTAGTGACGAGGTTGCACGGCGCGATGGTGAGGGTGCTGCGCTCGCTGGCTGTCGATCAGCGCAGCGAATCTTGCGGAACCCGAGAACGAGCTGATTGCTGACGGGTTCTCCCGACACGCAAGCCCGCATTTCATCGCGCGGTCGCACCCGTGAATATTCACCGGGATTCGGTGCGATATCGAGTTCCGTTGTCCTGCACGGTAAGTCACAGTCGCCTTCGTCGAACCGGCATCTTGCCGGAGTTGGAACAGAGGCCGAACCATGTCCACGTCCGATCCCACCCTCCCCGGCCAAGCCGAGGGCGTCGCGGCACCGCACCGTCCCGCCCAGATGTCTTTGACGACGCGGGCGTTCCTGGCGGTCGGGCTCACCCTCGGGTTCTATCTACTCGCACTGTGCGTGGCCGCTGTGCTGCTATACCTCCCCTATGCGCAGTGGACGAACACCGGTCGCGTCAATGCGCATGTGGCGGTGTTCTGCGTGGCAAGCGCGCTGGGCATCCTATGGTCGATTCTGCCGCGGCCCGAGCGCTTTGTGCCGCCCGGCCCCCGTCTGGAGGCGCTCACCCAGCCGGAACTCTTTCATGTCCTGCGCGACGTCGGCGCCGCGACGGGCCAGAGGATGCCCGTGCTTCTCAGCCAATCACGAGGCGGATCCGATGGTGTGGGATTGGTCGTCCAACGCTCCGAATCCCGACGACTGGTCTTTCTGCGACCTAGAACTTCCCGAACTTGAGATACGCCTCCTGCGGGTTCATCCCCGACAGGATGGCGGTGCGGACCTTGTTCTCGGTCTGCATGACCTCTTCGGTCTTGGTCACCACCTCTGAAGCGACCGCGCCGGGAATGATCACCACGCCGTCGCGGTCGCCAATCAGGTAATCGCCGGAGCTGATGGTGACTTCGCCGATGGTGATCGGCTCTCCGAACCGGTCTGGAACCCAGCGCGCGACGATGTCTTTCGGTGTGTTGAAGCTGCAGAACACCGGGAAACCCAGCTCCAGGATGAAATCGGTGTCGCGGCAGCCGCCATCGACGACGTAGCCGCGGACGCCCTTGAAGTGCAGGGTCTCGGCGGACAGCTCGCCCATCAGAGCGATCTCGTAAGTGTGTGGCTGGCACACCAGCACCTTGCCGGGCGGCGCCTTCGACAGCAGGCCCGTCCATTGCACGAGCGTGTCGTGCGGATCGCGGGTCGAATCCACGTGTCCGCTCACGGTGTAGACCTCCCCGGTGAGCTTCTTCGATGGGTCCAGCGGCTTGATGCCGGGAGGCAGCACGCAGCGGCTGTAGCCCATCGCGCGCAGCACGTCGTGCACGGCGGAGGCGTAGCAGTTCATCAAGCGCGTTGCCAGGTTGTCGGACTTCTCGCTCATCGAACTCTCCCAGAAAACCTTTCACCGTAAGGGACGCAAAGGTGCACGAAGGAGCGCCAAGGAAAAGCAAGCGATGGACAGCAGAGCCGCTCCAGAGTGTGCAGAGTCACAAGCAAGACCTCCTTCGCGGTCCTTCGCGCACCTCTGCGTCCTTCGCGGTGAAAAACCTCGGTCTCAGGGCTCGATAGCGCGGCGTACTACGCCGTACGCATTGCTCCTCGCTCACCGCGCCGCTGCGCGCGGCGCTAATGCCCGGCTCCGCTCACCTCTCGCACCGCCTCTTCGGCTTCCGGCGCTGCGCGTGCGCGCAGGCCGAAGAGCTCGTTGATGACCAGCGCGACGATCACGATCGCGCCGCCTAGGAGCGCCATGGCACCCGGACGCTCGCCCACGACCAGCCAGGTCGAGAAGGTGCCGAAGATGGTCTCCAGCACCGCCAGCAGGCCGATCTCCGCGGCGGCCAACGCCGGCGCGGCGAGGATCATCAGGACCACGCCGAGGCCGAGCTGCACGACCCCCATGATAGCAAGCAGGCCGAGATCTTTCGCCGTTGGACCGAGCGGCAGCCCCAGGGGGAGCGTGACGGCCATGGACAGGACACCCGAGACGACCAGGGTCGGGATCATGTCTATGTGCGCCTCGATCCTGCGCAGAATGACGACGTTGACGGCGAAGGCGAAGGGAATCACCAGCGCGATGAGATTGCCCAGCAGCCCGCCGCGGCTGATGGACTCGATGAACATCAGCAGGATCCCGCAGAACGCGGCCATCATCGTCAACCAGGTGCGCGCCGGGACATGCTCCTGGAGGAAGACTCTGCCCAAGAGGGCGGCCGAGAAAGGGGTGATGCTGGCCAGTACCAGTACGTTGGCGACAGTGGTGAGGCCGAGCGACAGGATGAAGCAGATGTACATGAGCGCCCACAGCGCGCCAGCGATGAAGCCGGGCAGCCCGACGGCGCGGATCCGCTCGAACATGCAGCTGCGGTACTGGATGCCCAGCACGCCCAGGATGAAAAGCGTCATGAACAGGGAGCGCCAGAAGGTGATCTCCCAGCTGTCCTCGAGGTCCATGTTCCGCACCAGCATGCCCGCCGTGGACCAGCACAGCGTGGCGCCGATCATGAGCAGCACGCCCCGCCGATGCGAACCAGCGCGGCGTCGTGGGGGAGAGGGGCTCACGACATCGCGGCCTGGGTCGCGGCCGGCAGCGGCACGCCGAGCTTCTCAGCCCAGGGGGCGAGTGCCGGCATGACCCCGGGGCGAAGCGCGACGCCATCTGCAAGCTGCTCGGCGCGGCGTGCCAGCGCGCGCTCTCCGGGTAGCCGTACGCGGTCGAACCCTGGCCGTGGCGGCGTGTCCCGGCAGGCAGCGGCTAGGAAGGCGGTCTGCCTGACGAAGTCGCGATACCCGCCGAAGGCGGCGGGATCGAAGATCTCCACGAACACGTTTGCGGCCCAACCGGTCTGCGGGTCGGCGCGACCATGGCCGGCCAGCCCTCCCGTGAGTGCCTCGACCAGAAGCCCCAGCGCATAGCCTTTGTGGCCTACCTCGGCCCCGCCGAGCGGAAGCAGCGCGCCCTTGGGCTCCCCCTGGACCGCCGCCGGATCGTCGGTGGGATTTCCCTCCGCGTCGACGAGCCATTGTCCGGGAAACCTCCGGTTCTCCTCCAGCATGCGCATGGTCATGCCATTGGTCGTGATCGAGCAGGAGACATCGATGAGCACCGGATCGCCGCCCGTAGGCCAGCCCGCCGCAATGGGATTGGGCGTGTGCGTTCCGCGCCGTCCGCCGTGCGGCGCGACCGCGGTGTTGTTGGGATCGGAGGTGGTGAGCAGGATGACCAGCCCCTCGTCCGTGACGCGCTTGAGATAGGCAGCGAGGCAAGCGATGTGATGGCTGCGGCGGATCGCTACCGAGCAGGTGCCGAGCTCCCTCGCGCGCGGAATCGCGGCCTCGATGGCCTGCACCACCAGCCACGGGCCCGGCAAGCGCCGGCCGTCCCAGGTCAGCGCCGCCGGCTTGTCGTGCAGCACTCGAGGCCCGCCGGTCTTCTCCATGCCGCCCGTATGCAACTCCTGCAGGTAGGGCGCCAGGAGCTGCAGGCCGTGGGTGTCGTGGCCGAGCAGGTCGCCCTCGACCAGGATGCGGGCGACGGCCGAGGCCTTGTCGGTATCGAGGCCTCCGCGCTCGAGCAGCACGCGGGCGAGGCGCAAGAGATCATCGGCGGCGTAGCGCTGTTGTTCCATTCGGAGTCCGGAGCTGAAGATTGAACCACGGAGGACACGGTGGACACGGAGGAAAACCGAGGCAATGAAAACACGACCATTCCCGGAGCGCACAGCAACCAAGAGTTGTGTCGAGGCAACCTGGACGAGCCTCAGCCATGCGGGCCGGAGAGCTAACGCGGGCAAACCCAGCAGCGCCTCGATGGCGATCGTCGGATACTACTGTTTCCTGCTCCTTGGTTGTCCCTCCGCGTCCACCGTGTCCTCCGTGGTTCAGGTTTTTCTTAGAGCATGACGATCTGGCGAACAGTATGCCCGGAGGCGAGCCGGTCGAAGCCCTCGTTGATCTGCTCGAGCCGGATGTGATCGCTCATCAGCTGGCTCACCGGCAGCATGCCTTTGCGATACAGCTCGACGTACCGCGGCAGGTCGCGCGGCGGGACGCAGGAGCCGACATAGCTGCCCTTGACCGTGCGTTCCTCGGCGGTGAGGTTGACATGCTGCAGCTGCCAGCGCGCATCCGGGTGCGGCAGGCCGGCGGTGACGGTGGTGCCGCCGCGCCGCGTGATGCGGTAAGCCAGCTCCATCGCCTGCACCGAGCCGGCCATCTCGAAGCCGAAGTCCACGCCGCCGCGCGTGAGGTCCTTCACCTTCTGGATGGCATCGGAGTCCTTGGCGTTGACGACGTCGGTGGCGCCGAGCTTCTTCGCCAGCGCCAGCTTGTCGTCGTGGACATCCAGCGCGATGACCTGGCTCGCGCCGGCTACCTGCGCGCCGAGCAGCGCGTTGAGCCCTACGCCGCCGAGGCCCACTACCGCCACGCGTGCCCCGGGGAACACCTGCGCGGTATTGAGCGCCGCGCCTACCCCTGTGAGCACGGCGCAACCGAACAGGGCTGCTTCGTCGAAGGGTAGCTCATCGTCGATCTTCACCACCGACCCGCGGTTCACCGTGCAGTACTCCGCAAAGGCGGACACGCCGACGTGGTGATAGACCGGCTGGCCGTTCTGGGACAGGCGCATCGCATCGCCCAGGAGCTTGCCGGCGCCGTTGGATCTCTGCCCCGGCTCGCAGCGCCCTGGGTGGCCTTCCTGGCAGGAAATGCACTCGCCGCAGCTGGGCGCGAACACCATGACCACGTGGTTGCCGGGCTTGAGATCGTGAACACCCGGTCCGCACTCGACCACCACGCCCGCCGCCTCGTGGCCCAGAACCATCGGCATCTGGCGCGGCCGGTCGGCGTTGATGGTGGACAGGTCCGAGTGGCACAGGCCGGCTGCCTTCACCTGCACCAGCAGCTCACGCTCGCCGGGCTTGTCCAGGTCGACCTCTTCGATCACCAGCGGCTTCGAGGTCGCGTAGGGCTGCGGCAGGCCCATCTGGCGGATGACTGCGGCTTTCATTTTCATGACTCATGCCTGCAACGCTTGACTAGTTGACGACTCCCTCTCCCCTCGTGGGAGAGGGTTGGGGAGAGGGGGGCAGCTGAGCGGTAATCGTCATGAACACGCCATCCAGATTGCTCAGCACGTCATTGTTCCAGAACCGAAGAACTGTGAAGCCTTGGCTGCCCAGCCAGGCATCTCTGATTGCATCCTCGTCTAGCGCATCGGCATGTTGCCCACCGTCCAACTCGACCACGAGCTTCGCGTCGAAGCAGACGAAGTCGACGATGTACCGCCCGATGGGCTGCTGACGTTTGAACTTCCAGCCGAGCAGTCGGTGGGCCCGGAGTCGGCTCCAGACGAGACGCCCGGCGTCCGTCGAGTCGGCACGCAGGCGCTTGGCATGGCCCGTCAGCATCGACAAAGTGCTTACCCTCTCCCCGGCCCTCCCCCATCGAGGGGGAGGGCGGCGGTGATTCGAAGTTATCCGCCCAACTTTAGTAGGTCGCCCGACCACCCGAAAGATCGAACACCGCCCCGGTGGTGAAAGACGCATCCTCGGTGCACAGCCAGCACACCATGGCGGCGATCTCCTCGACGGTGCCGAAGCGGCCCATCGGGATCTTCTGCAGCATGTAGTCGACGTGCTGCTGGCTCACCTGGGCGAAGATCGGAGTCTTGACTGCCGCGGGGGTCACGCAGTTGACCGTGATGTTCTGTTTGGCCAGCTCCTTGCCGAGCGACTTGGTCAGGCCGATGACGGCCGCCTTGGACGAGCTATAGGCCGACGCAGTGGGGTTGCCCTCCTTGCCGGCGATGGACGCGATGTTCACGATCCGTCCCCAGCCGTTCTTCTGCAGGTGGGGCGTGACCTCCCGGCAGGTGTAAAAGGTGCCGTGCAGGTTGACGTTGTGCACACGCAGCCACTCCTCCACCGGGTACTCCCACACCAGCTTGTTGTCGCCGGCAATGCCCGCGGAATTCACCAGACAGTCGATCTTGCCGAAGTGCGCCGCAGTTGCCTTCGTCGCGGCCTGCACGTCGGCGTAGCTGGACACGTCGACCTGTGCTGTGTGCACTTTGGTCTTCGCACCGAGTTCCTTGGCCATTTTCTCCAGCGCCGCTGTGTCGCGGTCCCACAGGCTGAGCATGCCGCCGGAGTCGGCGACTCGCTGCGAGACGGCCAGGCCGATGCCGGAAACGCCGCCGGTCACGATACACACACGGTTGGCGAGATCGAGCTTGTTCATGGGTTTCCTCCCGATGCAAAGGGCGAATTTTAGCAGGCTGGTGGGGAAACCACGCTACCGCAGCCTCCCACCCCTGCGTCACAGGCCAGACCCCCACGCGGTTCCCCTGGGGCCGAATGCAACCGTCACATCCTGCTAATCTTCTCGGCGTGCGGGTCCCGCGCTTCACATTCCCTTCCCTATGGATTTCCTGCTCATCCTTGTGCTCATCCTGCTCAACGGCGTCTTCTCGATGTCGGAGCTGGCAATCGTCTCGGCGCGCCGGGCCCGTCTCCAGCAGTGGGCCGAGGCCGGCCGCACCCGCGCACGGACTGCGCTGGGCCTCGCTAACCAGCCGGGTCCCTTCCTGTCCACGGTGCAGGTGGGCATCACCACCGTCGGGATCCTCAGCGGCGCCTTGGGTGAGGCCGTCCTCGCGGGCGATCTCGCCGTGCATCTGGCCGCGCTGCCCGGGATCGGGCCTCATAGCCACACCATCGCCCTGGCGCTGATCGTCGTGGTCATCGCGTACCTCTCCGTTGTGGTCGGTGAGCTGGTACCCAAGCGCCTGGCGCTGCTGAACCCGGAAGGTATCGCAGCGGCTGTGGCGCGCCCGATGCAGCTGCTTTCTGAGATGACCTCGCCGCTCGTCCAACTGCTGAACTGGTCCAGCGAGTTGATCCTCAAGCTGCTCGGTGCGAAGCCGAGCAGCGAGCCGCCGGTCACCGAGGAAGAGATCAAAGTCCTGATGGAGCAGGGCACCGAGGCTGGCATCTTCGATGCCAGCGAGAAGACGCTGGTGGCAAACATCCTGCGGCTCGACGAGCAGCGTGCCACCGACATCATGACGCCGCGGATGTACATTCTGTTTCTGGACCTGGAGGGCAGCACCGAGGAGAACCGCGAACGCATCATCGCGAGCCCGTACTCACGCCTGCCGGTGTGCCGCGGCGGGCTCGACAACGTTCTGGGTATCGTCTACGCGAAGCACCTGCTCGCCAGACAGCTCGCCGGCCAGCCTCTGGACCTCGCCGCAGCGGTACAGCCACCTTTGTATGTGCCCGACACACTGTCCCCGAACCAGTTGCTGGAGACGTTCAAGAAGACCCAACAACACCTGGCTTTGATTGTCGACGAGTACGGCGAGATCCAGGGCCTGGTGACGATGAACGACGTGATGGAAGCCATCGTCGGCGACATCCCATCAGCCGAGCAGCCGACCGAGATGGATGCCGTGCGGCGCGAGGACGGCTCCTGGCTGCTGGACGGCATGCTGTCACTGGAGAAGTTCCGGCAGATCTTTGAGATGGCGGAGATGCCGGAGGAGGCCACCGGCAACGTCCACACCATCGGCGGCTTCGTGATGCTGCAGCTGGGCAAGGTGCCCAAGGTGGCCGACCACTTCGAATGGGGCGGCTTGCGCTTCGAGGTGGTGGACATGGACCGCAACCGGGTCGACAAGGTGCTGGTTGTGCCGCCGCCCCCGCCGCCGGAAGATCTGGGCGAGGCTGGCGAGGCTGACTGAGCAGCGTGAATATTCCAACCACCCACCATGAAGACACGAAGAAGAGCAGAAGCCTTCCCGAGGGCAACACACGCTGAGGTGATCGGGTTCCTCGCGGCCGCGGTTCGGCAGAAGAACCGGGCTCGCAGTGCGCTGACGCGCCAGACTGAGATGGCCGCGGGTTGCAGATGGTGGACGGTCGCACGCGGATCGGCAGGGCGCTCAACCGCTGGCGCGCCGATCTCGTTGCTGACCTCGGCGGAGACGTGTCCACCCAGCAGGAAGCAATCGTTGGTTTGGCCCTGCGCACTAGGGTGATGCTGCACTCGTGTACACGAGGAGCCGGGTGGGTAACCCGCCACCAACCCCGGGCAAATCCCGGTGGCGATGGATGCTTACTTGTTCTGGCCAAACCCCGGATAAGGTCGCATGCTCAAACGTGCAGTCGCCGCGTCGCGCGCCATCATCGCGCATGCGCGCTACCCGGGGCGCGTGCTACGGATAGCTGGCGGTACAAGGAACGTTTCTTGTACTGGTGTGCTTCCATTTTGCCAATGATGTTAGCAAGCATGCGCGTCGCCTCGGCAATATAGGGGCCTTTGTTCAGCATCACGCATTCGGCACGCATGGACATCGCCGCATCGGTAACCTCCGCGCGAGTCGGCACGCCTGAATTCGCCACCGTGTCGAGCACCTGGGTTGCCCAGATCACCGGGAGGTGGCAGGCTTCGCCAAACCACAGCAGTTCTTCCTGCATCTCGGCGAGCCGTTCGAAGCTCAGCTCGACTGCCAGATCACCCCGCGCGATCATCAGTCCCACCGGTTCGTGCTTGAGTGCCTCGAACAGGATGTCCGCCAGGTTGCGGATCGCACCACGTGTCTCCAACTTGAGGATCATGCCGAAGCCGGATCTTCCCGCGTACCGAATGCGCTCGCCCACAAGCGCTACGTCGCGCGGAGAGTTGACGAAGGAAACGCCGACGCCGTCGGCATGCTCGAGCGCGAAAGCGAGCGCCAGCTCGTCTTGCGTCCCGAGCTGATTCAGCGCCAGCTCGCTGTGCGGAAACGCAATGCCCTTGCCTGAGCGCAGCCGGGTAGGCGACTTCAGTGTGCGCTGCACGCGGCAGAGCAGTCCGTCGCTGCGCGCCGCCTCGGCCACGGCTGCGATCCTGCCATCGTCGAGAACCACTGGTTCGCCCGGACGCACCTGCTGTAGCAGCACAACTTCGGGGAACCGCAGCGCCGGCAGTGCCGGATCGTCGCTCTGTCCGGTGGCGTTGAGCAGAAAAGCGTCTCCCGTGGACAATTCGAGTTCTTTCGGCTGCTTGGGTAGTGTGCCGACCCGGCCCTGCCCCAGAATGGTATCGCCGCGCCGCCAGACCAGGGGCAACCCGCTCGTCACGTACAGCGAACGGTCACACTGCGCCAGGACGCCACCCTCGGTGGGTTCGTCTACGACGAGGGCTCGCTCCCGTCCGCCCGAGTCGGTCAGATCGATCACGTCACCGGCCTGGAGCCTTGGTAGCCAATCTGATGGAATGGGCATCTGCGCGCCGCTCTGATATTCGGCGACCAGAAGCACCCTCGTGAAAGCCACGGTGCGCCCCAGGCGGTCTTTGCGTCGTTGCCAATGCACAACGCCGTCCTCGAGCTGGGTAATCTCCGTACGCAGTTTTGGGCCGGGCAGATCGACGACGACGCGGCCCGGCTTGCCGAGCGCGACCGCCCGGGCTTTGAACGTCGACGCGATCGCCGCCCATTCAGCCGGGGACTCGTGCGCACCGTTGATCCGCAGCAGATCCGCCCCGGCTCCGAGCAACTCGTCCGCCCAGGCCGGAGTGACATCCACCGCGTCGGGCGCGGTGACCATGATGTAGACGTGTCGATCGGGTGGCCGCGGTCCGAACAGGGCCCGGGTATTCGCGTGCAGCATAGCTTCAGCTTGAGCCCAGTCGAGCCGCTCGTCTCCAACCGCCGCAACCGCCTCAGCGCACTCGCCTGACAGCCAGGCCAGCAGTCGCAGCAGCGTATCGCGCACATGGCCTTCACAGCGGCCGAGCGAAGACAGGCCCAGGCCGGCCAACTCGAGCTGGAAGCGATGGATATCCTGCCCGCGCAGGCCGAGGTAGTGCGCGAGGTTCGCCGCGCTCCTCCGATGCTTCGGCAGCACCGCATCGATGCTGGCGCGGTGATTGGCCTCCTCCTGGTCGACCGCGTGCAAAAGCCCCTGGAGGTGCTCCCGCAGGGCATCGATGCGATCGCTTGGAGACTCAGTCATCACTTGGTTGCTGCCAAGTTTCAGCCCGCGAGGCGTGCGGCGTGTTGATCTGGATCAGCAAATCCTCGGGCGCA
>DAIQQA010000074.1:0-20912 GCA_036787045.1 Burkholderiales bacterium
CGAGCAGCGCCGCAGCGGGCTTCTCGAGCACGATTCGCCCCGATTTCATGACATAGGCTCGCCGCGCCATGCCGAGCGCGGTCTTGATGTTCTGCTCCACCAGCAGAATGGCGGTGCCGAAGCGCTGATTGATCTGCATAGCGGTGTCCAGCACGCGCTGGACCAGGACCGGTGCGAGCCCGATGGAAGGCTCGTCCATCATCATCAGGCGCGGGTGTTGCATCAGCGCCGTGCCGACTGCCACCATCTGCTGCTGGCCGCCCGACATCGTGCCCACGCGCTGTGTGCGCCGGTCGGCCAGTGCGGGGAATAGCCTCAAGATCTCATCCATTCGCTGCAGCACCGCCGCGCGGTCGCCCTGAGTGTAGGCGCCCAGTGCCAGGTTCTCCTGCACCGTGAGGTCGGGAAAGCAGCCGCGGCCCTGCGGCACCAGGGCGATGCCACGCCGCACGTTCTCCGCCGGGTCGCCGTTGGCCCAAGGCTGCCCGCAGAAGCGCACCTGCCCTGCCCGCGCGCGCAGCAGCCCCAGGATGGTCTTGAGCGTGGTGGACTTTCCCGCGCCGTTGTGGCCCAGCAGCGCAACCACCTCACCCTCCTCCACCCGCAGGGATACGCCCTGCAGCACGCTCTTCTTGCCGTAGCCGGCTTCCAAACCGTCGACCTCGAGCAGTGCCATAGCCTCAGACGCCGAAGTAGATCTCGGTCAAGGCCGGATCGCGCGTGATCTCCGCCGGCCGCCCGCGTGCCAGCACCCGCCCCTGATGGAGGAACACGACCTCGTCGGAAAGCTGCGAGATCAGCTCCATGTTGTGCTCGATCAGCAGCACGGTCTTGCCGCGTTCGACCAGCCGCCGCACGACGGGGACGATCCTTCCGAGCGAGTCGGTGTCCAGCCCCGAGGTAGGTTCGTCCAGCAACAGCACATCGGCGTCGGTTGCGAGCATGCGCGCCATCGACAGCAGCTTCTGCTCCGGGTAGGCGAGATCCTCGGCGACCTCGCGAGCGCGGTCGGCGAGCCCGAAGAACTCCAGGGCCTGCATCCCGCGCTCGTGTGCGGCAGCCTCTTCCGCGCGCACGCGCCCGGGGCGGAGAAACAGCGTCAGGACGTTCTCCCCGAGCGGGCTGCGGCAGCCCACCAGCACGTTCTCGAGCACGCTCATCTTTCCCCATAGGCGCAGATGCTGAAAGGTGCGCACCACACCCTTCGCTTCGACCCGATGCGGCGCCAGGCCGAGGATCTCTTTCCCCTTGAACCGGACGGAGCCTGCATCCGCACGCAGAAATCCGGTGATCAGGTTGAACACCGTGGTCTTGCCCGCTCCGTTGGGTCCGATGAGCCCGGTGATCAGGCGCGGTGTGACGTCAAACGTGCAGTCCTGCACGGCGTGGATGCCGCCGAAGGCCTTGGACACGCCCTGGAGCGACAAGATCGGTTGCGCGGATGCTGCGCTGTCGCTCATTGCTTTGCCCCAGGACGCGCGCGGCCGAGTATGCCCTCGGGGCGCACGAACATGAACAGGATGAGCAGCCCGCCGTAGATGATCTGGCGCATCGGAGCTGCCACGGCATCCGGGATGGCGAGAAACTTGAGCGCCTCCGGCACCGCCAGCAGGATGAACGCCCCTACCATCGGCCCCGCCAGCCGCTCCGTGCCGCCGAGGATAACCAGCGATGCGATGAAGATGGATTCCTCCAGCGTAAAGCTGGTCGGATTGATGTAGGTGATGTAGTGGGCGTAGAGGCTGCCCGCCAGCGCGCCGAGTGCAGACGAGATGCTGGTGATCACGATCTTGACCAGCACCACGTTCTTGCCGGTGGCTTGGGCGGCGATCTCGTCTTCCCGGATGGCGCGCAGCGTGCGGCCGAAGGCGGAATGGGTGAGGCGGTGGCACACCGCGTAGGTGAAGCCAGCCAGCGCTGCGGCCAGCACCACGTACTTGAACGGGTTGTCGATCACATACCCCAGGACAGTGGGTCGTGGGATGCCAGGAAGCCCGGCGTGACCGTTGGTGAGCGAGGTCCAGTTGATGAAGACCGTGAGGATCACCGTCTGCAGCCCGAACGAAGCCACGATGTAGTAATCCCCCGCCACTCTCAGCGACGGGATCGCCACCAGCGCGGAGGCGAAAGCGCCCACCGCTCCGGCCACCACCAACCCGCCCCAGAAACCCAGGCCGAGCTTCAACGCCACCAGCGCCGATGCATACGCACCGATGCCATAGATGGCCGCGTGGGCAAGCGAGAAGATGCCCGAATAGCCGATCAACAGGTTGAGCGAGAGGGCGAGGATCGTATAGATGCCGACCATCACCAGGTAATGCGCAAGATACGCGGCCATTCGAGATCAGAGCTCGGCCGACTGGACTTTGCGCCCGAAGAAACCGCGCGGCCGCAGCACGATGAACAGCAGGAACACGCCGAAGCTGATCGCCGACTGCCACTCGGAGGGCAGCTGCCAGATCCCGACGTTTTCCAGCAGTCCGAGGAACAGCCCGCCCAGCATTGCCCCGGGGATGGAGCCGATGCCGCCCATGATCACGGCGACCGAAGCCAGCAGCACGAAACGGGTGCCGCGGAACGGCTCGGCCCCGACATCCATCGCCACCAGGATGCCGGCCGGCGCGGCCAGAGCCGAACCGATCGCATAGGTGAGCAGGTGCACGCGCTTGAGATCGATGCCAACCGTGCGAGCCATCTCCGGCGAGCTCGACACCGCCCGGATCGCCTGTCCCCAGCGCGAGCGCTTCAAGAACACCACAAGCGCGAGGTAGCCGCCTATCGCCAGCACGACTGTCAGGACATGGAGGTAAGTCACGAAGACTGGGCCGATGATGAGCGAGGTGTCGAGCACACCGATGTCCATCCGCATGGGATCGGGGGTGAAGACGATCGCAAGCAGGTTCTCGGTGAGGATCAGCAGCCCCAGCGAGGCGATGAACAGGCTGGTGCGGAACGCGCCGCGCCGCTCCAGTTGCTGGTAGAGCAGAAGATCGATCAGGAGCCCGGCGGCTGCCGCAGCGAGGATCGCGGCGACGACGGCCACCGCGAGAGGAAGGTGCAGCAGCTTCTGCCCTACGTACGCGAAGTACGCAGCCAGGGAGAAAACCGCGCCGTGGGCAACGTGGAAGTGCAGCGTCGTGCCGTAGATGAGCCCCCAGCCCAGCGCGCACAGCGCGTACAGGCTTCCCACCACGAGGCCGGTGGCGAGAAGCTGCAGCAGGAGATCCACGCGGAGCCCGCCGCGCTTCTCAGTGAGAGGCCTTGATGAGCTTCTCGACCTGCACCTTGCCGCCCTTTAGCACGCCCGCTTCGATGTCCATCAGCGCGGCGTGATTGGGCTGGAACACAAGCTTTCCGGCGATGGTATCGAAGGTGCGGACGGATTCGATCGCGCCCTTGATTGCGTCACCGTCGAGCTTGCCGCCGTTCTGTTTCATCGCAGCGGCGGCCGCCGTGGCAAAGATCTTGGTGGCGCTGTAGTACTGCACGGCAAAGAAGCCCGCATCGGTCCCGTAGCGCTCCTTGAACTTGCGCGCGAACGGTGAGCCGGCATCGAAAGGCAGCCGGGTGACGAACATGCCCTCCGTGCCCTTGGCGTGAATCACCTCCGGGATCAGCACCCAGGAGGTGGCCGCCAGCGGGATGCGGATGCCGATCTCGCGTGCCTGATCGGCGATGATGGCCACGTTGCGGCCGTAGGAGGAGACGAAGAGCAGATCGCCGCCTCTGGCCTTCAGCTTGGCGAGCTGGGCGCGAAAGTCGTTGCCGTCGAGCGCGACCAGTTCCTCGCCCAGCACCTTGCCGCCATCGGCCGTGAAGCGCGCGCGGAAGGACTTGGCGGCATTACGGCCCGCTTCGTCGTTGGCCACGATCATGACCACAGCTTTGAGCTTCTTCTCCTTGGTCAGCCAGTCGCACAGTACGTCGACTTCGTTCGAAACCACCGGAATGTTGTTGTAGAGATAGTCCTTGTTGGCGAGGCTGTCAGACTGACCCCCGCCGTTCATCATCACTACCTTGCTCTGCACGCCGATCGGCTGCACCGCCAGGGTGATGGCGGAGTACGAGGTCAGCGTGAAGGGGACTTTCTCTACCTCGACGAGGCGGCGCATGGCGTTGACGGCCTTGGAAGCGTCGGCGGCATGATCCTCGTAGATCACCTCCAGCTTGTGGCCTGCGATGCCGCCGGCGGCGTTGATTTCCTCGGCAGCGATCTCGGTACCGCCCTTCATCCACACGCCGTAGGACGCGCCGGAACCGGTCAGCGGCAGGATTGCGCCGATCTTGATCGGAGCCTGCTGCGCGGCAGTTGGAGCCGCCGCGAACAGCGCCAGACACACCAGCAAGATGACACGCGTCAGCATTCGAGACTCCCCCGTACGTTTTTCGGTTGCTGGGGCCCTGCGCGCGGGCGCACAGCAATCCGTTTCGGCAATCATACCGCGCCTCGAGGCATCGGCTGCTACAGCCCAGAGATCTCGCATGGCTGCGATGTGGAACAGGCTTTGCTCCCGCCGACTATCACCGTGCACCGACGCCTGTCAAACCATACGGGCGGCATGTGCCCACATCACACCGGGATCCTTATGTCCGAGATGGAAGACCTCGACTTCACCCGGCCCGCGAAGAGCGAGATCTACGATCCCGCCGTGGCGCGCGCCTGCTTCGAGACGCTCGGCACCGCCGAGAGCGTTGGACAGGGACAGCCGTTCTTCGTCGAGGGCGAGACCAGCGACAGGATGTACCTGCTGCTGGAGGGCGAAGCCAGCCTGATCCGCGGAAAGAAGATCATCGACATCGTCAAGGCCGGAGAGGTCTTCGGGGAGATGGCTGCCGTCACCCACCAGCCGCGCAGCGCCACCGCGATGGCGCGCAGCGCGTGCCGCGCCATCTCCCTGGATGCGAAGCAGTTCCAGCGAGCGATCCAGAAGACCCCCGAGTTCGCGCTCATGCTCATGAGCATCCTGATCAACCGCCTGCGGCTGACCGACGCCATGGCGCGTATGACCCGCAGCATCCCCGACTGGGCAGGAAAGCACGAGAGCCGGGTCTTCGAGCCGGAGCTGGTACACGACTTCGCCGCGGCGCTTCCCGAACGGCCGCCGCAGCGCTGCCTGGCCGACAAGACGATCTTCCAGGAAGGCGAAGGCGGCGTGTTCATGTACGTCGTGCTCAGGGGCCGGGTGGCGATCTCCATCCACTCGACCGTAGTCGAGAAGGTCGGACCGGGCGGTGTGTTCGGCGAGATGGCCCTGGTGGATCAGTCTCCGCGCGCCGCCACCGCGGTAGCCGAAACTGCGTGCGTCCTCCTGGCGATCAATCGCAACGACTTCCTCACGCTGGTCAAGACCAAGCCGGCGTTTGCGGTCTCCCTGCTGCGGGCCCTCGCGGAGAGACTGCGCCACATGACCTCTGGTCAACGCTGAGCCGGGCGCCTGACCGCCAAGTCGTGCCCGAACCCGGGACTTGGGCCCTCAGGTGCGGCGGGCTGGGGGCGGCCCGATAACGAAGCTCAGGGTGAATGAACGGAAGGGCGATTACGCGATCGCCTCTTTGTCTTTCTCGATTCCCCAGCGGGCACAGCAGGGACTATCATCGCGGGACCCGTACCCCGGATCCCTGCCTACCCTCTAGGAGATCGAATGCACGGCCCCCTGCGCACCATGAGCGTCGACGCGCTGTCGGCGCACATCGGCAAAGAGCTCGGCACGTCGGAGTGGTTCCGCATCGACCAGAAGACGATCGATGCCTTCGCCGACCTCACGCATGATCACTACTTCATCCATACCGATCCCGCGCGCGCTGCCGCGACCCCGTTCGGCGGAACGATCGCGCACGGGTTTCTGACGCTGTCCATGCTCTCCGCTATGGCCTACCAGGCTTGCCCCGCTGTCGAGGGCACGAAAGCGCAGGTCAACTACGGCTTCAATCGGCTGCGCTTCGTCGCTCCTGTGCCGACCGGATCGCGCATTCGCGGGCGCTTCGCACTGAAGAGCTTCGAGGTGCAAGCGGGCGGTCGCTGGCAGGCGGTATTCGACGTTACGGTGGAGATCGAGGGCGCAGCGAAGCCGGCGCTCGTGGCAGAGTGGATCGGCGCAGGGTTTCTCTAATCGAGCGCGATCGGCCGAAGGAGAACAGAGCGGGAGGACGGCCGGTCCTTCCCCTCACGCCCGCGGCAGTGCTCCTCTGCCGCGGGGCAGCGGCGTCACTCGCGGATGGCGGTGTCTAGAACCGCGGGCGCGTCAGGCAGGCCTCGCGATGCGGCGGTGCTGCTGCGTCGCGGCCCGGAGCGCCCTCGCGGTTTGCGCGGGCGGCAATCCCAGACGTCCGTCAGGATCTCCCGCATGGCGCGAATCACGGGGTCCTGCTCGCGCTCCCGCGAATAGAGGAACTGCAGAGTCGTCGTCAGCCGCACGTCGCGCCACAGACAGATCTCGCCGGCTGCAGCCTTCTCGATGGCGAGGTCCTCGCGCATCAACGCCATGCCTACGCCCGACACGACCAGGGAGCTCACCACCACTTCGTCGTCCGCCTCGACCACCTTGCTCGGACCGACGGCATGCTTCTGGAACAGCGCGTTCGCGAGCTGGTAGTGCGTGCTGATGGGTGGGGTCAGGATCCAGGGCTCGCCAGCGATGTCCTTCCAGCCGGCGTCGGCAATCCGCCGCTCCCAAGCGGCCGGGGCGACGATCCGGTACGTGATCTCACGCAGGGGTAGCCCAGCAACGCTGCTGTGGCTCAGCTCGCCATAGTAGAAGCTGGCATCGAGTGCGCCGTCACGCACTTTCTCGAACGCGGCGCCAGAGACCTCATGCTGGAGCTGAATCTCGACCCGCGGGTAGCGCTCCACGGCTGCACTGAGGAACTCACCCACGCGGATAAACTCAGGATCGGAAACCGTTCCCACCCGAGCCACGCCACCAACTTCTCCCTTGATGGCGCGCGCCTCGCTGCGGAACGCATGCGCGGCTGACAAGAGTCTCTCCGCCTCGGTGACAAGCCGCTTGCCGGCGGCGGTCAGCAACATGCCACTCGGCCTGCGCTCGAACAGGTCGAGCCCCAGCTCCTCTTCGAGCGCCTTGATTTGCGCACTCAATGCCGGCTGACTGATGTGCAGCCCATCGGCCGCCCGGGTGAGGTGCCCCTGCTTGGCCACTGCGACGAAGCTGCGTAGTTGGTAAAGCTCCACAGACCCTTCAGAAGAGACGTCGACGACCGTAATACTAGCACGGAATGCTGCGCTGCATCGTGAACATTCCTTGACCATTTGCGGCACCGATTACGTCGATCCGAACAAGCGATTGGAATTCTCGGACCACTGGCCTTATCTTGCCTGCGTAGCTTGGGAAAACTCCCATTAGCCTTTTTCCTACAAAGGATTAGGATATGAAACGAAAGACTCTTTGGAATGAACGATTTGGCATGCTGATGGCGAGCGGCAGCCCCGGCAGCGCACTTGCCTATGAGCTTGGAAGCAGCGTATCTGAGCCCATTTTGACGCATAGCAATACCGAACCCCGAGGGTCCGCTCCGGGCGCAACGGGCGCACAGACCAACCCGGCGCCGTCAGCCGCCATCCGTTTCGTCGGTACAGTGAGCAAGTGGCTGCGCCACGCCATCGACCGGCTCGCGGAATCGTCCTGGGACAGGGAGATGCGTGAGATCGAGGCCTATCTCGCACAGGCTCGGGACACAGCGGATCTGGAGTACCGGATGCGTCGTTTGCACGACTCCCTGTTGTCGCGTGCGCGCGCGCTGCGCTGATCGGTCCGGTCCGCGCCGGCGTGTCTTGCCGGCTCTCCGCTCATGACGAAGCTCCGCCAGCGAGCGGGCAGTGGGTCGAATGCCGTCATTCCGGGGCAAACCCGGAATGACGAGAACTGAGGTTCGCCACTAATCAGGTCTCGGCTTGTCAGCGCGTGCCGGGGCTGCGCACAATACCCTCCCGAGTCCCGCAAACCTGTGCAGGAGCCAGACGGTTCCAGCCCGCAGAGCCGGGCAGAGCCTTCCAAGGGAGACCCCTGAGCGTGGATGCCTACAGCACCCTCAAATGCGAGACGCCGCAGCCGCACGTTCTGCTCGTCACGTTGAACCGCCCGGAAGTGCGCAACGCCTTCAACACCCGGATGGGCGAGGAGTTGCTGGATCTGTGGACACGCCTGAGCACAGACGCTGGCGATGTGCGCTGTGTGGCGGTCACCGGCGCCGGCGATCAGGCCTTCTGTGCCGGCGCGGATCTCAAGGAACGCAAGGGCATGAGCACGCAGACGTGGCGTGCACAGCACGAGTTGTTCGAACGCGCCTTCTGGGCACTGGGCGATCTGCCGCTGCCGGTCGTTGCAGCGGTGAACGGCCCGGCATTCGCGGGCGGCCTGGAGCTGGCGTTGGTGTGCGATTTCGTCTATGCGGTCCGCACTGCCCGCTTTGCACTGACCGAGGTGTCTCTGGGCATCATTCCCGGCGCGGGCGGCACGCAGAATCTGCCGCGTGCCGTCGGCGAGCGTCGCGCCAAGGAAATCATCCTGACCGCGCGTCCGTTCTCGGCCGAGGAAGCGCATCGATGGGGACTGGTCAATCGGCTGTGCGAGCCCGGCACCGTGCTGGCGGAGGCGCTGAGCACCGCGGCCGCGATTGCAGGCAACGCGCCGCTCGCGGTGAGGCAAGCCAAGAAGTCGATCCGCTACGGCACGCAGATGGAGATCCGCACCGCCTACCGCTTCGAAGTCGAGGCCTACAACCAGCTGGTCGACACCGAGGACCGCCGCGAAGGTATCCTCGCCTTCAACGAAAAGCGCAAGCCGGACTTCAAGGGGCGCTGAGCGTTAGCCGATGCACGAGGCTGGAACTCACGCAAGGAGCTCGACCATGTCTGCAGTGCTCGCCATCTGGAACGACATCGACCCTGCCGTAGAAGCCGACTACGAAGCATGGTACTGGCAGGACCACCTGCCCCAACGGTGGGAGCTGTTCGGCCGCCGTTCTGCGCGCCGCTATCGCCGCGTTGCCGGGGACGGGCGCGACTACTTCACCTTCTACGAGGTGCAGGATCTTGCGGCCTTCACGTCCCCCGAATACCAGGCATCGCTGCGTGAACCGGACGAGGGCACGCGATGGATAATGCCGCACTTCCGCCGCATGAGCCGCTCGCTGTGCGAAGTGGTGCTCGACCGCGGCGCAGGCACGGGCGGCGTGGTGGCGACTTTGCCGCTCACGCCGGACGAAGCGGCGGCACGGCACCTCGCCGAAGCACTGGCAGCATCGTTCGATCGCCTGCTGGAGGCACCCGGCATCACGCGCTGCCGGCTGTGGCACACCGACCTCGCCGCAACGCGCGCGCCGAACCCCGAAAGCCGTTTGCGGGGGCAACCGGATGACTGCGTAGACTGGGCGATCGTGGTGGAGGGCAGTTCGACCGAGCGCGTTGCATCGGCGGCGCGCCAGCTCTGCTCGGAAGCTATCGTCGCGGCGGCGCATCCGCCCGAGTCGCCACCGATCTACACCCTGCTGGCCGCGCTCCCCTAGAACTTCGGCCTAGCCCGGATATTTCATCAGGACGCGGCATTATGGCGGATGCCTGGGCGAGACAGATCCGCGTTGCCCAGCCCGACGAGCGCCGACACATCTGCAGGGGACTGCTCCTCACGGAAGCCGGGCGGATAAGCGCGCAGTCCTGCTGAGGTCCATCAGATAGCGCAGATCCTCGTCCAGACGCTGGTCGATGTCCCGGAACACCTCGGCGTGCTGCGTGAGGTCTTCGCCCACGTACCCTTTCGACCTCATCGGAACCAGATAGAAGTTCTCGAAGGAGATGTAGCCGCTGTAGCCGACCTGATCGAGCGCGTGCATCACTTCGGCCCAATCCACCTGACCGCCCTCCATCGAGGCGAAGACCCAGCGCCACTTCCCGTTTTCACGGACCCAGGCGATGTTCTTCGCGTGCACGTAGTCGAGATAGGGACCCAGGAGCTCCAGGCCCATCTGCCAGCACTCGCGCCCCTCGATGACGAGATTGGCGGGATCGTAGTTGACGCCGATCTTGCCGGGGTCGAAGTGCTGAACCAGACGCAAGGCCAGGCTGGCGCTCGGCGCTATGGTGCCGAAGTGCGTCTCGATGATCGGCTTGACGCCGAAGGTCGAGACCGTCTCGATGACCGTCCCTAGAGCATCGACGGTGGCCTGATACAGGTCCCGATAGTGGCGCGTGCCGTCATAAAGCACCGCTCCGGGGCGGTAGCGCGGGCAGTTCATGACGGCGCAGGCTTCCGCGAACCAGCGCTGCTGAGCAATGTCCGTGACCGGTGCGTAACCGGTGAGGCACGACACCTCCAAGCCATGATCGTCGACCAGGCGCTTGATCTCGCGGGCACGAGACACCAGCTCCTTCGGCGGGATGTGGTAGTCCTCGTGCACGCGCCACTCGACACCGTCGTAGCCGTGCGCACTGAGCTTTTCTACCACCTGCTCCCGTGTCAGTTCCGGCAGCACCGCGGTTTGCACGCTGAACTTCGTTTTCCGGCTCCTTCGCTCCGAGTGGGATGAGATGGCTGACTCCCTTGTCGGCCATTTGATCCAGCGCAATGCAAGATGCGCCTGAGCATAGCATCATCGCACGCTGGTTTCGCAGCAACTGCCACAACTGATCGGGAGGAGTCATGAGAGACGCAAAGATGATGGTTTGCCTGCGAGCTCTTGCCGCCTGCGTTGGCGCCCCCAGCCTGAGTGTCGCAGAAGACAACTGTTCGGGGTATTGGGTGCAAGTGGGAACGACGCAAGTTTCGTTGGACAACGACCCGAGTCCAACACTTGGCTATCGGGACATGTCAAGACGGCAGAAGCTGCACGTTCAAAGACAGAGACTACGACAGTTGGACCAACCAAAGTGAGAATCCCGGCGGCGCCGGCAAGGGCACCTGGAAGACCGTGAGCGGTACTGGCAAGTATCAGAGCGCGACGTCCTCCGGGTGGTGGGAGACAACCCGGGTGGACGTCGGGCCGGAGGGCGCCATATACGTTGGCACTTGGGGCGGGACCTGCAAGCGGGACTGAGGTTGGCTGCTCTCCGTCTGTTGCGCCATTCACTGCTTAACGTGGCTCATTCTGTCACGCGACTGCAGTAGTTCAAGGACCAGTTCGGCCGCTCGCCGCGCGCCATCGACTGGGATGTCCGCGTAGCGCGCAGGCGTGCCGATGATCGCGAGCGCCCGCTCCGCAAGCTGGCGCGCGCGAGCACCGCAGGCTTGTTGCGGATCGAGGGCGGTATCAGCACGCCTCTCTGCGCCTTCCCTTTTCTCCACCTTGCCCACCGCTCCAGGACTGGATCCCGCTTCGATACGGCGCTCAGTACTGGTGACAAACCTTTCACAGATCCAACTACTTTTGTGACTGTGTGCGGCCGGGTATGCGCGTACAGTGAGATCGAGATGCGTAGCGCCAACAGAGGAGGAAGCTGATGAGACCCCCATGCAATCTCGCTTTCCTATGCCTGGCCACCGTGTGTGGCTCATCACCGGTTTTGCAGGGGTGCAGCGCCGGGTCGGGTCCTGTTGGATCCACTGCCCCGCGAACAAGCTCGCCAACCTACCCACTCATCATTGCGCGAGTGAATAGTCTGACTGGAGAGGTCGCTCAGTACCAAGCCGATGACCCCGGAGTACTGACCGACATCGGTGGGGAAATCAAGGGCACGGTAAGCTTCTCTTCCGGCCAGCTGTCGTCGGCGACGATTGATGTGTCAACTGTGCCGCTGAAATTCAGTGAGACATTCACGACCACGACGTTCAAACCAAAGCAGTCGCTCCCGGGATTACCACTCGGTTACAGTCTCTACTCTGCTGAGAAGACGGTAAGCGGCACCGTCCGTTCCCTTCTGCTTCTCGATCCAGCGAGCGCGGGGTTGAGTTATTCGACCTTGGGCGCCTGGGGCTACGAGCCTTCTGGCACAACCTCGTATGGCGGCTGGTTTGCGGTCGGGATTGAAACGCGCGGCGCTGACATACCGACCACAGGCACAGCAAACTATCTGGGCGGGATGGCTGGCACCTATGCTGATGGGACGACCATCTACGGGGTAGCGGCCACCGCCAGCGCAAAGGCTGACTTCGGTGTCCGAAACATCGAGTTCAAGACCACCAACACACACAGGGTGGATACAAATGCGCCTGCCACCAACCTGGATATCACCCCCAGCACGTTGGCCTATAAACCCGGAGTCAACCGCATAACGGGCGATGTCACGTCGAGCACGATGTCCGGCAAGGCAGCAGCGCGCTTCTTCGGTCCAGCGGCTGCCGAGCTCGGAGGAGCGTTTTCCATGACGAGTAAGGATGGCACCGACACGGAGCAAATGACAGGAAGCTTTGTGCTGAAGAAGCAATAGCAGCAGTCTGCGAGGGCTGGTCGCGCAGCTGAGATCCAGGCTTGACCTTGTTTCTGGCCAGGTGCCGCACGATTCGACGGAAAGGTTTCCTTGCTTGGCGGCGGTGCCTGTTGCGCGTGGCAGTAATCCTCGCAGTCGGCGTCTTGACCGTCGCACGAGCTGAAGATGTAACCATCGACCTCTCTGTCGACGAAGCGATCGCGCTGGCCACGCGGCTCCTGGTCGAGGGGCAAACCGAGCGGGCCGCGTCCGTCGTCCGTGCACTCGAACAGAGCTTCCCCGATCACCCGCAGGTGCTTTTCCTCGACGGGCAGATCTCATTGCAGGAAGGCGCGTACGCCGACGCCGTCGAAGCCTTCCGACGGATTCTTTCGCGCGATCCCGGGCTGGTTCGTGTCCGCCTCGAGCTCGCTCGGGCGCTGTTCCTCGCGCGGGACTTCGAGGCCGCTCGTTACCACTTCGAGCAGGCGCTCGGTGGGGACCTGCCGGAGCCGGTGCGGCAAAATGTCTACCGCTTCCTCACCCAGATCGACGCAGAAACGTCCTGGCTCAGCCTAACGCTGTTTATCGGGCCAGATTCGAACCCCAGTTTCGCCACCGCTGCGGAAACGGTCGATATTCTTGGTCAGAAGTTCGTCCTCAATCCCGACGCCCGGGCACGGGAAGAGGTGGGACTGGTCGCCTTCGCACAGGCACGCCGGGCCTTCGGTGCCGAGAACCGGACTTTTGTCCGCGGCGACGTTGAGCTGCGGGAGTACCCCGACTCGTACGCTGATTTCATCTATGCGCAATCGACGCTCGGGCGCAACTTCGTGTCTGGAAGCACCGTCTGGACCGCGGAACTCGGCCCGCTTGGCTCTATGTACCAGGGACGCGCGCTCTACTGGGGTGGCGTGGCCCAGCTCACACATGCCAGCCCGCTGACGCCACGCGTCCTCTCATCACAGTTCGTAGCGTTAAAGGGGTTGAGCTATGACGAATTCTCTTACTTGTCCGGAAGCCAGGTATGGAGCGGTGCTGACTTGCGCTACTCGATCAATTCTATCTCCGGGTTCTCTGCAGGCTTGGTGCTGGCGCGCAATTGGGCCGCAGAATCGCCTTACAGCTACTCGGCACTGCAATGGAGCGTCGGCTATGCAAGAGAGCTGCCGCGGCGCTTCAACACGTCGGTCCGTCTGACCGTTAGCCAGTACGACTACGACAGTCCCCTGCCCCTCTTCGAGAAGGTACGCGAAGACAGGCTCGTAGTGTTGGACCTTAACGTAATCGCGCGCGACTGGGCCGTTCGAGGCTTTGCGCCCACGTTGACGGTGGGTGTTTCCTGGAACGACTCGACCATCGAGCTCTTCGAGTACCAGCGACAGTATCTTGGGGTTGGCATCACCCGGAACTTCTAGCGACCGGGCGCCTGCCGTGGGCCTTCTGGCTACTCTCGGCGAGGCGTGGTACGGTTGAACTCCTTATCCGTTATCCTTCACCCGGAGGGCGCGAATGGGCAGGACCGCGTCTACACGTGCGGGCGCAGGACGTCGGAGGAGATCCGCGGCCCGAAGACGCTCGCTCCATGCACCTCCACGATGGCAAGCGCAGCACCTGACTTGGTGCCCTTGGCGCTCGTCGTCCGCGTGTTTTTGCTGAGAGCCACCCATGCCGGCCGACGATTCTCTGCTCTTCGCGCCGATCAAGATCGGCAAGCTCGCCATCACGGGCCGTCTGATCAAGACTGCAACCGCCGAGACCCGCGCTACCGACGACGGCTTCGTCACGCCGGAGCTGATCGACTTCTATCTGCCGATGGCGAAGGGCGGCACGCCGCTCATCATAACGGGCAACATCTACGTCAACCTCGACGGCAAGTCGGCGCCGCGGCAGGTCGGCGCGGATCACGACGACAAGATCCCAGGTCTCAAGCGGCTCACCGACGCTGTGCATGCGCACGGCTCGAAGATGTTCGCGCAGCTCAACCACTGCGGGCGGCAAGTGGTGCCGCGCTTCGCCGGGCTGGCCGAGGCGGTCTCCGCCTCCGGGAAGACGGAGCTCGTGACGGGGACGCGTCCGCGCCCGCTCACGCTGGCGGAGATCGAGCGCCTCGTCGGGCGTTACGCGGAAGCGGCCGAGCGCTGCAAGAAGGCCGGCTTCGACGGCATTCAGATCCACGCCGCGAACGGCTACCTCATGAGCCAGTTCCTCACGCCGTATACCAACCGGCGCACCGACGTGTACGGCGGCTCGGTCGAGGGTCGCACCCGCCTGCTGTGCGAGGTGCTGCGCGCGATCAAGTCGCGCGTCGGCCCCGACTTCCCGGTCATCATCAAGATGAACGGCTCCGACTACCTGCCTCTGCGGCCCGGCCTGAAGACAACCGAGCTCGCGGAGATCGCCGCAATCCTGGAACGCGTTGGAGCCGACGCGATCGAGGTGTCCGTGGGCCACTACGAATCCGGCTTCCCGATGGTGCGCGGGACCTTCGGCCGCTGCCTGCGCAACATGGTCCAGGGGAGCATGAGCCACCTCGGGTTCGTCCGGCGCTGGCTCTTCCGGCTGTTCTGGCCGATCCTCGCGGTGGTGTTCAACCTGGTCTGGACGCCCCGGGAAGGCTTCAACCTGCGCTACGCACGCGAGTTCAAGCGCAAGGTCGCGATCCCCGTGATCTGCGTCGGCGGATTCCTCACGCGCGAGGCCATGGAAGCGGCGATCCGGCAAGGCGAGTGCGACATCGTCTCCGCCGGCCGTGCCTTCATTGCCGACCCGCTGCTGTACCGCCATCTGCGCGACAATGAGCCGGGACCGCGGTGCGTCGATTGCAACGCCTGCATCGGTCACCTCGGCGCCCAGCCAGCGGAGTGCTATCACCCCCGCGTCAAGGCGGAGAAGGATGCGATGCTCGCGCGGCTGGCGTGAGAAGCGCTCGAGCCGGCTGCCCGATGCGGCAGCGCTGGATCGACTGATCGACACTTGCTGCGACGCCCGGTGCGAGCCCGACGCCGCGGCGCGCCGGCGTCTGCTCGACCGCGTCTGGTCCGAGAGTGTCACCTACACCAACCCCAGGACTCAATGGCGCCTGCCCTTGCCCAAATCCTATCGGCCGCCGTCATCGGTGGCGGGCCCGCTGGACTCATGGCCGCGGAAGTGCTGGCGCAGGGCGGCGTGCGCGTCGACCTGTACGAGGCCATGCCCTCCGTCGGCCGCAAGTTCCTGCTCGCCGGCAAGGGCGGCCTGAACATCACCCACACGGAACCGGAGGATCGGTTTGTCTCGCGATACGGCGCGCGCGCTGCGCAGATCGCACCGCTGCTCCATGCTTTCGGGCCCGACGCTCTGCGCGAATGGGTACACGGCCTTGGCGTAGAAACTTTCGTCGGCACCTCGGGGCGGGTTTTTCCTGCCGAGATGAAGGCTGCGCCGCTGTTGCGGGCGTGGCTGCACCGCCTGCGCGCAGCCGGTGTGTGCTTTCACGTGCGTCATCGCTGGAATGGCTGGGACGGGAGCGGCGCACTCCGCTTCGCAACCCCGCAGGGCGAAGAAGCGGTGCACCGCGACGCGGTGGTGCTCGCGCTGGGCGGCGGCAGCTGGGCGCGACTGGGCTCCGACGGCGCGTGGGTGCCGATCCTCGAGCAAGGCGGCGTGCGCGTGGCGCCTTTGCGGCCCGCCAACTGCGGCTTCGACGTGAACTGGAGCGAGGTCTTCCGGACGCAGTTCGCCGGACACCCTGTGAAATCGGTGGTTGCCACCCTCACCGGCCCCTCCGGCGAAACGATTCGTCACACCGGAGAGTTCGTCGTGACCGAGCACGGTGTAGAGGGCAGCCTGATCTACGCGGTCTCCGCGATGCTGCGCGACCTCATCGAGGCAAGAGGCGAGGCGGTCATCCACCTCGATCTGGTGCCGGGCAGGCCGTTGCAGCGCCTCATTGGCGAGCTGTCGAAGCCGCGCGGGAGCCGCTCCATGGCGAACCATCTGCGCGCCCGGGCCGGCATCGAGGGCGTGAAAGCCGGGCTGCTGCGGCAGCTCGCCGCACCCGAGGACTTCGCAGCTCCCGCGCGCCTTGCCGCAGCAATCAAATCCCTTCCACTACGACTCGTAGCCCCGCGCCCGCTCGACGAAGCGATCAGCAGCGCCGGCGGCGTAACATTCGAGGCAGTCGACCGGCGACTGATGCTGCGGGAGATCCCGGGTGTGTTCTGTGCGGGCGAGATGCTGGATTGGGAAGCACCCACCGGCGGCTACCTGCTCACAGCCTGCTTTGCGAGCGGGCGCGCGGCGGGGCTGGGAGCGCTCGCGTGGCTGGATGAGCGGCGCCGCGCACGCGCGGTGAGCGACGGCTGCCGGGAAGGAGAAAGTTGAGCATTCCTTTGTCATCCTCGTGAAAGCGGGGATCCAGCCGCCTTGCAGTCCGCTCGGTCCTGCCCTGGACCATATCGGGGTGCGGGCAACCCTTGGCTGGATGTTTTGGAGCCAGCCCCTGCCCAGAGTCGCATCACACCGGCATCGGCTTGGCGTCGCGCAGCGCCAGCCAGCCGCGCGCGATGCGGTAGATCGCCCACAAACCGAGGATTAAAAGCATCAGCGGCCAGGTCAGAAAGCCGACCAGGATGGGCGCTAGAACGAGCGAGACCAGTGCGGCCAACACTGCCCACAGCAGCGCGTACCAGAAGGTGCGGATCTGCCAGCGGAAGTGCGACTCGAGCCAGGTGCCGCGCGCCTCGCCACGCTTCACGTAGTTGAGGATGACGCCGATGATGGACGGCCATCCGAACAGGAACGCACCGACGACCGTTGCGGCACCGAACGCGCCGATGACCAGGCTTACCGTGTGCAATGCGTAGACTACGTTCGCGATGGTCACCAGCGAGGGCGCGGGAGTGCCCGATGTACTCTGATCGTTGGTTGCCATAGGGCCTCGTGGCGTCGGAGTGGAAGAGGGTTGCAGAGTGCAGCGGTCGAGTCTAGCAGGACGCAACGGCAGAAGCATCGGGGCAGGCACCATGCGGACGCACCGACAGCTGAATTCCAGGCTCTGCGCTGCATCTCCGAGCCGAGGCCGTATGATGGATAATGGTCGGACCGCGGTGAACGCAAACCAGATGAGGAGGATGCCCATGAGCGCAGTCACGCCAAAAGCTCCCAACCATGCCAACCTGCCTCCGCTAGCGTCGCGTTTCGTCGACGTGCCAGCGCTGCCCTGGGAAACCAGTCCCCGCCATCCCGGCGTCGAGACGAAGACGCTCGTGGTGGATCGCGACACGGGACTGCTCACCATGCTCCTGAGGATGGCCCCCGGAGCGAGGTTGCCCGACCACGAGCACGTGCTCATCGAGCAGACCTACGTGCTCGAAGGCAGTCTGGTGTGCGGCGAAGGCGTGTGCCGCGCAGGCGAGTTCGTGTGGCGCCCCGCGGGCAGCCGGCACGAGGCCTGGGCCGGGGCCGAGGGCGGTCTCATGCTCGGGATGTTCCAGATGCCCAACCGGTTCTTTGAGGCCGACGGCCGCGCGGTGGACTTCCTGGGCAACGATTGGGAGAAGACCTGGGGCGCAGCATACGAGCGGCAGGAGCTGGCTAAGGTTGCGTAGCCAGGCGGCGGGGCTCGCGATTCCTGGAGGAAGCACCATGGCCCTGGAGAACTCGCCATGAACAGCAAGCTGCTCGCAGGCGATACCGCGCTCATCACCGGCGCGGCTTCGGGCATTGGGCGTGGCATCGCGATGGCGCTGGCGCGCGAGGGTGCACGCGTGGTGCTGACCGATATCGAAGGGCCGCGCGGCGAGGAAACGGCCGCTAGGCTGCGTGAGGAGGGCTGCGACGCGCGCTTTCTCGCTGCCGACCTGGCCACCGCCGAGGGGCCGGCCGCTTTGTTCGAAAAGGCGCTCGACGCGCTCGGCTCGCTTTCGATCCTCGTACACAGCGCAAGCCCGCGCCGGCTCGAGGCGGACAACATCCTCGCGGTGAGCGACGACACCTGGGACCGCATGCAGGCAGTGAACGTGCGCGCGGGGTTCGTGCTCGCGCGCGAAGCGGCGCGCGAGATGATCGCGCGCAGCGTGAAAGGCCGCATGCTGTTCATCACCTCGCTGCACGCGCACACGCCGCGCAACCTGCCGCACTACAGCGCGGCCAAGGCCGCTCAGACGATGCTGGTCAAAGAGCTCGCCAAGTCGCTCGGGCCACAGGGCATCCGCGTCAACGCCATCGCGCCCGGGGCGATTCCAGGCGGCGGATTCGATGCGAAGGGCGCTGGCATCGAGCGGCTGACCCGTTGCACCAGCCTGCGCCGCCTGGGCACCCCGGAAGACATCGCCGGCATGGCCGTGGCGCTGCTCTGCGACCGCTTCTCGGCCTACGTCACCGGTACGACCGTAGCCGTCGACGGCGGGCTCGCTCTGCACAACTGGATCGAGCCGGCCGAGCTGTAGCCATCTTCCCGACCCGAGGAGAGGCCCATGGACAGCGACAAGCAAGTCGCGCCGATCGGACGCGAGCGCGCGATTCTGGCCACGATCGCGGGAGCGACGGGAAATGTCGACTGGCTCACCAGCGACCGGATCGAAGCGCTCACCGGCGGGCACGGCATGCTCAACCTGCCGGTCATCGCCATCGCCGATGCATTGGCTGTCGAGCTGCTGCGCGGTGCGGATCTCAACGTCAAGTTCGCCAACGTCGCGCGCCAGCCCATCGACGACCTGCTGGCGAAGGCCATCGATGCAGCGAGGAGCGCCGGCGCTGATGCCGCCAATGCTGCCCTGCTCAGCGCGACGATGCTCTATCTGGCAGGCGCACAAGCACAGGTCGGCATCCCCGCGGGCAACCGCAAGCTCGGCGCGAGCGCGCGGATGATCGCGGGCGTCGATCGGTGCGGCGTCGCCGCGATTCCGACCGGGAAGAAGAACAACAAGATCTCCGGCTTCCCAGCGGTCCAGGCGGTCTATCGGGCCATGGCAGAGGGCAGGCTGAGCCCGATCAGTGGACGAAATGTTCCGCTGGGGGTAGGCGGCGGGCCGATCTACGGCCACAGCAGTCTGGGCGAGGACATCGTTTTTCCGGCGATGGCGGAGAATGGCGCGCGCATCGGCACGCAAGCCATGCTCGACGCGCTGGCGGGCGCCGGCATGCCCACGGCCGGCTTCACAGCCGCTCTGTTCGGCGCCGCGGCGATCCTCGAGATCATTCACCCGGATGCCGACGTGCGCGACGAGTACGGGCCCTACGGCAAGGTGACCAGCGCTTTCGTCGCCGGCAGCGCAGCCGCGCGCACCGCCGGCCTGCCCGAGACCCTGCACGTGCGGCTCACCGGAGACGAGATCGCGACCGGCAAGCTGATCGGCGACCTGGGCTTGATCCTCAAGGACGTGGGCGGGCCGACCGTCATCGGCATGATGGCGCTGGACGAGATCATGCAAGTCTTCGAGGAACTGGCCCGCTTCAGCGATCCGCCCCTGGGTCATCTGTGTGCAGACGCAGTGGTCGCCTTCAAGGCCCTCCTGCAAGAAGGCGCGACGCCGCGTTCGGTGGGTGCCGCGCTCATGCGGGCGCGCATGCAAACCTCGATCGACCCCGACACAACGGCATTGAGCATGAACACCGTGGCACGGAAAGCTGCCCAGGTGCGGCGCGGCCCGGTCAGCGAGACCTTGCTGCTGGCTTCCGAGCCCGGGCGCGTAGATGCGCTGTATCGCCGTGCGGCGCGGGCATACGAGGGATTGAGCGCGGGGAAAAGCCTGGAAGACATCGTGCAGGAGCTGGATCGGGAGCGCCAGGCCACCGTCGAACAGCGCGTCAGTGCTCGGGTGAGCAAGCAGATGGGCAAGGACGTCCGGGTGCGGCTGACCAAGGTCGCGGCTGGAGCACGGCGGGAAAGCAAGATGGCGCGCAGATGGCTTGCTTTCGATGCCGACGTGGATGCGCAGATCAGTGTCGACGGCGCGACCACCGATCTGCCCGGTTTCGTGCACGACCTCGTCCCGAAGGTAGCGCGCGGCGAGCGGCCGGACCTGGCCTGGGCGATGACGCCCGTGGCCTCCGTGGTGGGCGAGTTGCTCGTCGCCGGGAACTCGATCGTCAATGTCACCGTGCCTGCGGCAATGGCAGCGGTGCTGGGCCCGTACACTCCGGCCGAGGCGGCCGACATCGCCGAGCGCGCTGCCTACGTCTCGGCCGGCATCCCGGGCTCGAAGGCGCGCGCCGAGAGCGCTGCGATGTTGGCCTGCGACATAGCCGCGCACTCATGAGCGCCGATTCGAACGGCACGCTGCTGATTCTGGCGCAGGTCGACGACGCTAGCGGCGAGGTGCTGCAGGACGTCGCCGAACGACTGCATGCGGCCGGCGCCCGCAACGTGCAGGTGCTGGCGAGCGTGGGCAAGAAGGGCCGGCCGGCGCACGTCCTGCTGATCGACGTGCCGGCAGCGAAAGAGGACGACGTCGCTATGCTGTTGGCCGCAGAGCTCGGCGTGTGGGGCTACCGGGTGCTGGAGTCGCGCCATCGACACTTCGACATCCGCCCGTACAGCAAGCCCCTGACAGTCCATCTCGGCGATCAGCGC
>DAIQQA010000074.1:21012-22334 GCA_036787045.1 Burkholderiales bacterium
CTGACCGAGTATCAGTTCGGCAGCGCGGTGACGCTACTACCGCACCGTCTGCTGCTGCGCCCGCGCGAGGGCCACGACGTGCACATCGAGTCTTCCAGGCTGGAGATCTCGCCATTCCATACCGTCAAGTGGCATCGGGATCTATTCGACAACTCGCTAGCGGTAGTGACGTTTCAGGAGCCGGCCGCTCGGCTGACCATCACCAGCGAGGTCGTCATCCAGCATTACGAAGAAGCGCCGCTCGATTTCCTGGTCGAGGACTATGCCGTCAACTATCCGTTTCTGTATCAGGCCGACGAGCGGCCCGACCTGATGCCCTTCCAGCAGCCAGCCTATCCCAACGACGCAGAAGCGGTGCAGGAGTGGCTGGGCGAGTTCGGCTTCGGCCTCGGTCCAACCGAAACGTACTCGATGCTGGATCGACTGAACCGCGCCATCGCCAGCGGCTTCACGTACATCGTAAGAAAGGACGAAGGCGTACAACGCCCCGCGCGGACCCTGGCCGAGCGGCGCGGGTCCTGCCGCGATTACGCGGCGTTGCTGATCGACGCCTGCCGCCATCTGGGGCTCGCGAGCAGGTTCGTCAGCGGCTATTCGCACGGCTCGGCGACCGAAGCCGGCAATGCCAGCACGCATGCCTGGATGGAAGTGTATCTGCCCGGCCCCGGCTGGAAGGGCTTCGATCCCACCTCCGGAGAACTGACCGGCAGCCGCCACATCCCGGTGGCGGTCGCGCGCCACCCGGAGACCGTCCCCCCCGTTGCCGGGAGCTTCGTCGGCCCCGCAGGCTCGCGGCCGGCGCTGACCGTCAGGGTCCAGGTCACTGCGCTCTGAGCAACGCCAAAGCACGGATGCACATCCTCGTCGACGCCGATGCTTGTCCGAACGTCATCAAGGACATCCTGTTCCGGGCAGCCAACCGCGTCGGCGTGCGCCTGACGCTCTTCGCCAATCGGCCCCTGAAGATCCCGGCATCGCCTCACATCCGGCTGGTGCAGGTGCCGTCCGGGTTCGATCAGGCCGACAATCGGATCGCGCAGCTCGTTGCACCGGGGGATCTGGTGATCACGGCCGACATCCCCCTGGCCGCCGATGTGATCGCCAAAGGCGGCCTCGCGCTCAACCCCCGCGGAGAGCTCTACACGAAAGACAATGTCCGCGAGCTCCTCACCCTGCGCAACTTCATGGACGAGTTGCGCAGCAGCGGCGTGGATACCGGCGGCCCTGCGGCGCTCAACAAGAGCGACCGGCAGCGCTTCGCCAATCAGCTCGACCGGCTGCTCGCCGCGAACCTGAACGGATAGATAGGGCGTGCAAGCCCG
>DAIQQA010000074.1:22434-23764 GCA_036787045.1 Burkholderiales bacterium
GGGCCCGCCCGCGGCCGCCGACGCGAGTGTTGAAAGGGTATCCCGACGCACCCCGGCACGCGTCTTCGTTTCTCTGCGCCCGGCAAGCGCCGATCGTCGTCGGCTGCGCCGCGCCGATCACTGCTTTGTCCCTTAAGCTTCTTGCTCTTACGGATCCGCGGCAGTTGTCACATGGACGGTGCCGTCGACACGCCAGCCGGGTGCGCCGTCCGGGGGCACACTGGTTATCGCCCCGTTTTCTCGTTTGGATCCGGGGGCGCTTCCGCTGCGAAGTTCCTTAATCAGAACCGAGGAGCGCTCCTTGAGTCCGAAACTCGGGCGAACGCGATTAGCCCCCAGTGTGGTCAGTCTATCGGTGTTTTCCGAGCCGCTTGGCGTTTCCGGTTGCGCGGGAATGAATCGGCTTGAGGCCCCGGTGTGCGATACGTGCCACGGACTTGGAGAGTTGCGACGTCGCGACGGCCGAATGAGTGATCGTGTCACGGACGAGCTTGGTTTGGCGCGCCGCGGATTGTCCAGGGGTGCGACTCGCTGCGAGGGAAATGATCGCCGCTGTTCCGGTCAGCATCTGCTTGAACGCTATCGCACCAAACCGCTGGTTGAACCTGATCCAACTGAGGGCCATCGCGTGGGCCGATTCAGCGGCGGCCGCAATTTTCTCCTGTCCCATCAAGGCGAGTTCCCGCCGGTCGCCCGCGCTAGGCGAACTGTCCGCCGAAAGCATCCGGTTGGAGCGGTGGCCAATGACCTGTACGGAAGCGAGCATCATTTCACCGGTTTTCCAGGCGAACTCGGACCAGACCCGGAGCGGATTAAGAGATAGGGTGTAGAAGGTGATCGGGTTCATGTTCCTCCTTGGTGGCGAGAGGGAGTGAAGGCTGAACGGCTCGTTCCGCCGAAGAGAGCGAGAGACAGCATACAGAAAGGGACCCGCCCAGGCCAAGTGCGCCCTGGGCACAGTGCGCCCTGGGCACCGAGCTGGGCGTCTGGGGCCACCGCGTAGTGGAATCGCGCCACCAGCATCTCGACATCCGCCTGCGCGCCAAGCGCCTCACGGTCCATCTCGGCGATGAGCACCTCGAACTCGATCTCGGCTGCAAGCGGGTCGAGCGGCAGGGCAAGCTGCTCGCGGTGAAGGTGGAGCACGATCATGTCCTGCCAACGATCTGCTGTCGGCGCGGGGCTATGCGGTCAGCTTGCGACAGCTGCGCGCTCTGCTCGGGCGCGAGCTGTGGGTCGCCCCGGACGCGGGACGGGTGGACCTTCGCCTCTATTGAGCCTTGCAGAATGAGGTTGCAGACCTCCACACCATCCCGCCGGCTGCGCCGGC
>DAIQQA010000209.1:0-7737 GCA_036787045.1 Burkholderiales bacterium
AGGGCACTTCCTCCGCCTTGGCGGCCGACCACGGGGTGTGGCACCGGTATCTGGGGGTGTGAGGCGCGCTGCCAGACTGCTACGCTGGCAAGCACACTGAACTGAACGAGAAGTGCCGCGATCCTGAGGGTCGCGGCGTGGTTCCGATTAACCCGGACGAGTAGGCCCCCGGCGGGATTGGTGCTCGATATAGATGCTTCGGACATCGCCTTGCACGGCAAGCAAGAGTTGCGCGAGTTCCACGGCTACTACGATCATCACTGCTACCTGCCGCTGTACGCGTTCTGCGGCGATGCGTTGCTGGCCTGCTATCTGCGCCGCAGCTCGCGGAGCCCGCTCCCACGGGCTCGACGGGTGTGCGTTGCCTCACGCGCCGTAAACCGTGACCCTCATCCTCTTGTCATCGCGTTCCTGCACAGCTGCTCCCGCCCAGGGCATGGTTCCGGGCCACTTTCCCCGCCCTCGCAGGTCAATCCAGCACGCCGGATTGAGCTGGCTTGAGCGGTCCCGGGATGCGTGATACGGTTCAATTTCCTATCCGTTGAGCGCCCCGGCAGCGCTAGCGTCCGCTGCGGGGGTTCTCACCAGGAGTGGTCATGGCCTCGTACGCGGCCATCGACCCAGTCAGGTCGCAAAACAAACGAGGACGCCATGGAAGTCTCCGATCGCGGGTTCAGCTTCACCACGCAGCACAGCCAGGATCCGTCCAACCCCGATCTCGCGAACGTCGACGGCATCTACCGCCGCGTGCAGACGCAGGCGGCGATCCGGCGCACGCAGGCTTTTGAAATGGAATTCTTCGGCCGCGGACTCGGCATGGAGCTGGGTGTGAGGGCTGTGCCGCGACGCGCGACGCCGCAGACCATGGCCGCGTTGCGCCGCGCGGCGGCGTTGAGAACTTCCGCGACGCTGACGGCAACCGCATCCGCTTTGACATCCGAACCCGTGCCGGCAGCACCGGACGTTGCCCTGGCCACTGCTGCCAACCCTGCGCCCGCGAGCATCGCGCGCGCGCGCCCGATCAACGTGCGCACTCCGGTGGGAGACGCGCTGCGCGGCCCCGTGATCGAAGCCGTGCCGCTCGCGCCGGGCGGTGTGGGCGGTATCGGCACCGGGGGCATCATTGACGGCGGTGGTGGTGGCGGTGGAGGAGGTGGCGGCGGCGCCCAAACTACTTTTCATGCCTCCGTGCTGATAGAGTTGTTCGTCTTCGGCGGCGACCAGCCGGTGCAGACCTGGTTCCTCGACCAGGGCATCGGCCCCGAGGAGCGCCGCGTAAAGTTCGAGATCGAGGGTTTTCCGTCGCCGAATTCGCTGCTGTTCCGGACCGGTTGGTGGCGCATGGTGGTGAGGCCGGTCAGCGAACCCGTGGACATCAGCATCGCGGCCTACGTGCGCATTGCCAGCGTTCCGATTCGCACCACGCCCATTGGTGTGCGCCTCGTGAATCACCTGTTCCGCATGGCGCTGGAAGCGCTGGTGCCGCAGGCTGGCGTGGTCGCCAACCGCCTGCAGGTGTCGATCGGGCCCGAGCTCGCGGAGCTGGTGGGCGTGGTGCCGAAGATATTCTCGAAGGACATCGCACCCCTCGAGTCCGACGCGCGCCTGCGCTCGCTGGCCATCACCTCGATCTCGGGCAAGGAGCTGCACCAGGTCGCACTGTCGTACATGCGAAAGCGCGCCACGGGCAATGCGAACGCATCCGGCGCGGCCGGCGACAGCGCGGTGGCGGCGCGTTTCGGCGGCGGGCTGAGCCGGCTGGCCCAGGTTCAGGACGACGATGTCTGCATCCGCATCCAGGCGGCGTTTTCGAACGCCTCGGTGTCGGCCTACGGCTTCGATGTGGCCTCGCTGCGCGGCGAGCTGGGCGAGATCATCCTGGCCTTCGATCACAACATTCAGACGATGCGCGGGTTATCGTTCCTCGACGTGGATTTCACCGCGCTCGCGGAGCTCGCGCTCGACGTGGCGCGACTGTTCACCGAGGTGCCGGAGAGCGTCAACGAAGTCGTCGAAACCATGCTCAACGACTTCCCGGTACAGCAGCAGGTCTGCTCCTATCTCAGGGAAGTGTCGTCGCGCGCGGTGGGACAACACTCCACGGTCTACAACTTCAAGTTCCAGAACAATGCCTGGCAGGTGCGCCATTCCGACGATCCCATCATTCCGCGTCCCGGCGATGTGACATTGCCGCCGGTGGAAGGTGGACCGGCCGACGGTGGCATCATTGCGCTGTTCGCGCGCGCCAATTTTTTCCGCGACGTGGAGGCCGATGCCGGCGCGGCGTGGGCCACCGCCGCGGCGGCGGCCCCGCAGCCGGCCGCCGCTCCGCCCACGCCCCTCGCCGCGGCGGCGCCGCTGCCGGCGGGATTCCTGCCGCCGCCCGAGCGGCTGGCGCTGCTCGACAAACACAAATGCATCGTGGTTGTGATGATGGAGAACCGCTCCTACGATCACTTGTTAGGCGATCTCATGAACGCGCGCCCGCAGCCGGATCCATACGACGGCGCGCCCGGCGGCATCCAGAACGCCGGCACCGCGGGCTTCATCCGCGGCGTGCCGGTGGTGCACACGCGCGAGATCAACCTCGGCACGGCCATTCCGGTCTCGCCGGCCCACGACTTCGTGTCGGTGTCCTTCCAGATCGGCGACGGCACCGAGGCTGGACGCAACAGCGGCGACATGGCCGGTTTCGCCATCGACTTGCACAAGCGCACGGATTCACCGCAGCTCGCGCTCACGGTCTATGGCCAGCAGGAGCTGCCGATTCACTACGCACTCGCGGATGAATTCTGCGTCTGCGATCGCTGGTTCGCGGCGCATCCGGGGCCGACGTTTCCGAATCGCTTCGCCACCATCATGGGCCGCATCCCCGAGCTGGAGAATTTCGAGAACGACGATCCGCGCATCGGTTTTCTCAAGGACCGCAACCTGTTCGACGTGCTTACGGGCGCGGGCATCGAGTGGCGCGTATTCGAGAGCGACCTGTCGCTGGTCCGCATGTTCAATCGTTACCGGCTCGACGACACGCGCGTGGTGCCCATCGACGATCCGCTGGTGGGACTCGAGGCCACGCTGCGCAAGCCCGGCGCGCTGCCGCGCGTGATGTTCGTCGAGCCGAACTTCGCCGACATCCCGCCGCTCGCCACTGCGTCGGACGACCATCCACCCGCGGACCTGGCAGGGGGGCAGGCCTTCCTCGCGCGGGTCTGCGACCTGCTCTGGGACACGGGCCGGTTCCAGGAAATCCTGTTCGTGATCACCTACGACGAGCACGGCGGCTTCTACGATCACGTGCCGCCGCCAGGCACGCCGAAGGGCGTGCAGCAGAGCTTCGCGCCGCTGATCGAAGGCGGGCCCACGCATCTGGGCGTGCGCGTGCCGACCTTCGTGGTGTCGCCGCACGTGGAAGCGCACCAGGTGAATCGCACGATCTTCGATCACACGTCGATCCTCAAGAGCGTGCTGGTCCACAATCGCGACCGCCTGTCGAGCGACCAGCTCCTGAGCTTCGGTCAGCGGGTCAACGAGGCCAATGATTTGAGCGCCGTGCTCAAGGACATTCCGGCGCGGCCGACGCCGCTGGCCTTCGTGCGCCGCAAGTTCCCGAAACAGCCCATAACCTTTGGCAACCGCGTGGTCCTCGACAACCTGCTCGACATCGTTGCGACGTTCGAGACCACGCCCAACGCGCCGCCGGATACCGCGCAGCCAGGCGCGGGCAGCACGCCGCGCGACATCAAGTATGCCGACCGCGTGGCGCCGCCCGGCGGACCCGCGGAGCCGCGCGACTATCACGCGGCGCTGGCGAACATCCTGAGGCCGCGCCGCTCTGGTTAGAGGCCCGCGCCGCCGGCGGGAGCTGTGGTAGATTGCCCCACGGTCAGTCGCAGTCCGCGGGAATCCGGTGACAACAACAAGAATAGCAAAAGCAGCGCACCTGAGGGGCTCAGCCCAACACCTCATCGCCGGACCCGATGGGGCTTGCCGAACCGGTGCCGGTGTTGGCCACGTCTCGGCAAGTGTGAGCACAGCGCACGGCCATCCTGTTCTGAGCCGCCGACGCAATGCCAGAGCTGGCAACGGTTCGAGCAGCAGTACTTCATGCTGCACAGCGAGACGTTCTACATCAAACCACAAGGAGGAGAACCCAAGATGAAACGGAGAGATCATGTCCTCGCGCTTTGCGCGGCAAGTGCCTTCACCTGCGGCATCGCAGGGGGCGCAATCGCCGACGACTGGAAGTGCGAGTCGAAGTTCGGTCCGAACGACCAGATCGGCAACGCCAACTACATCACGCCAGCGAAGACACTCGCGGCGACCAAGCTGGTCACCAAAGGCAAGAGCTACCACCTCGGGATCGAGGCCAACTCGAAGACGCCGGCCTACCCACCGCGTTACATATCCATCAGCGTGGTCCAACCCGGCCAGCAGGCAGGACAGACGATCGGACCGCACAAGCTGACCTACAACGACGACATGATCATCGGGTGGAACGGCGTCGGCCCGCAGCTCGACGGCTTCGGCCACATCGGCATCGACAACGTCTACTACAACTGCTTCAAGGAAGCGGAGATCGGCCAGATCACCGGGCTGACCAAGCTCGGGATCGAAACGGTTCCGCCCATCGCCACGCGTGGCATCGTGCTCGACATGGCCGGTTTGATGGAGGTGGAAACCATCAAGGAAGGCACAGCATTCAACGTCGCCGAGATCGAGGCCGCGATGAAGCGTCAGGGGATCTCGAGCATCGAGCAAGGCGACGTCGTGCTGTTCTACACGGGCTGGCTCAAGCTTCTCGGCAAGGATGACAAGCGCTACTCGAGCGTGGAGCCCGGCCTCGGACGTGAAGGAGCAAGGTATCTTGCCGAGAAGGGGGTCGCAGCCGTTGGCGCCGACACCTGGGCGGTCGAGGTCATTCCGTTCGAGAAGGATGCCGCGCCTTTCGAGGTTCACGAAATCCTCCTGCCCCGGAGCGGCGTATACATCCTCGAGAACATGAATACCGAAGAGCTGGTCAAGGACAAGGCGTGGGAGTTCCTCTTCACGCTCGGGCCGGCGCGCCTGACCGGCGCCGTGCAGGCGATCATCAATCCCATCGCAATCAAGTAAGCGCGCGTCTCGTGCGGGCGGCCTGTCGGTCGCCTGCTCATTTACCTTCGGGCCGAGCGGGAGCGGTGGTCCCGAAGCGCCTGCGCGGCCCCCGCCATGCCGCCCGGCGGCGGGATGGAGTACCGATCCAGTGCAAGAACTGGTCTGGAAAGCCCCGCCTAGTGCGGGGCTTTTTGTTGGCCGGTTGCATGCCCTTGGCTACGCCAGGCCAGCCAAGCACCCGAACTCACTGGGATGACGATGGGTTTCCGCCTACGGTACCCTGCACGTCCACGGCCAGTATTCCTGCGCCCGCCTGAGGAGCAGCACGGAAATGGCGCTGTGACGAGCCGCCCAAGCCCCGCCACGTCTGATGTCTTGACATCACTTTATCTGATGCTATGATGCCATCCATGCGCACGACCATTCGCATCGAGGATGAGTTGCTCGAGCGACTCAAGGAACAGGCCCTCAGGGAGAACGTCTCGCTCACCAAACTGGTGAACCGGACGCTGCGGGCGGGCATGCAGCGGTCCCGAGCCCCTGTTCGCCGCCGCGCACAGTACCGCGAGAAGACCTATTCGATGGGCGCACCCAGGTTCGTTCTGGACAAGGCCCTCGCGCTCGCAGCGGAGCTGGAGGATGAGGAGGTGATCCGAAAGGTGGCGCTGCGCAAGTGAAGCTGGTCGATCTCAACATTCTCCTCTATGTCGTCAACGACGACAGTCCGAGACACCAGGCCGTGCTCGATTGGTGGAATGCTGCGGTCAACGGGGACGAAGCAATAGGTCTGCCGTGGGTCGTGCTGCTCGGCTTCCTGCGCATATCGACCAACCCCAGAGCGTTCCCGACCCCGCTCGATCCTGATGATGCTATTGCCAAGCTGGACACGTGGCTGTCATTGGAGAACGTCCGATTGCTCCGGGAGCGGGACGACCATTGGGAGGTTCTGCGCTCGCTGATCTCGGAAAGCGGAACCGCAGGCAACCTGACGACGGATGCACATCTGGCTGCACTCGCGATTAGTCATGCTGCGGTGCTGGTCTCCTGCGACAGCGACTTCGGGCGGTTCGAGGGGCTGCGCTGGGAGAACCCTCTGACCTGACCGCACGTTGCGCGGGTCGATCGTCTGCCAAGAGAGCCACAACGCTGCTCCCGCAAGACCCGGCTGCAAGGGGCTGGCCGCACGACCGAAGGTCAGGCGGCGCCAGTGCGGCGGTTGCGGCCCGGCTGCCGAAGGCGTTGCTCGCCGCGTCGCCCTAGGAACAGCCGGAGAACCGTGGCAGCCCGCTGGCAGGGGCGATGCCCGATCGGCGCGTCTGGACCGGAGGCATCAGGGCGCGCTGTCCCCGCCCCTCCCCGGCCCGATATGGCGGCACGTCCCTTGGCCCGAGGGACAGACCCCTTCATTGCCCCCTCCGTTACTCCGCAACCTTCGCGCTATCGACGCGAAGACGAAGGTAGGGAAGCTCAGCCTGCGCGAGGCTCGCGACCCGCGAGGGCGCCGCGGTGCGCTGACCGGGTTGCAGCACCACATTGAAAACGACCGGTGAACTCTGCTGGGTCACGCGTCCCGCGCCGTCAACCAGAACCGGCGTGACCTGAATGTGGGTGAGTGGAACCGGCGATCGGTTTTGCACGATCACCAGCAGGCGGCCCTGCGCGTCGAATGTCCACTTTCACTGCTGCGTGATCGACGGGGTGTTTGCGGTGGGCGAGGACGGGCAAGTCCACTTTGCCGAGGCGGCCGCGCTGACACCGGAAGACCTCGCCGCGGTACAGCAACAGGTGCGCGCTCGCGTGTTGCGCTGGTTCGCCCGCCCCGGTCCTCTCGACCCAGCCGATGCGCGCGACATGGCGCGCTGGCACCACGGCGGGGGCTTCTCGCTGGATGCCTCCGTGCGCATCGAGGGCCGCGATCGCGCCGGGCTGGAGCGGCTGCTACGCTATTGCGCTCGCCCGCCCTTCGCACTGGAGCGGCTCGAGCAGCTCGCCCACGACCAACTGGTCTATCGCTCGCCTAAGCCCCAGCCCGATGGGCGCACCGAGTTGCGCCTCACGCCGGTGGAATTGATCGAGCGGCTGGCCGCGCTGATCCCGCCCCCGCGCCTGCACCGCCACCGCTATCACGGGGTGCTGGCACCCAATTCCCCGCAGCGCGCTCGAGGCTCACTGCCCTGGCGCACCGGCCAACCCCGCGCTCGCCCGCACCGCTGCCAGCTGGCGATCCCGCCCAGCGCCCCGAGCGCTCGCCCGCGCGCATCCTCTGGGCGCTGCTGTTGGCGCGCATCTACGAAATTTTTAGTTCCGGCATAACGCGCGTTGCGCATTAGCCTGCACTGAAACTGCGTTTTCCCCTGCGCTGTGCCCTGTGTGGGGGCGAGATGCGCCTGAGGTTCGCGGGGTCAGGCCGCGTGGAGGCGAAGTCCACGCCGCGGTATTCAATCACGCCGAAGACTTCGCTCTGGACACCGAGGTGCGCGCGATGATCACTCCGAGCGGAGAGGTCAGCGCCGGGGTGTTCACCGACGAAGACCAGTTCCTCCGCCCTCCCGTCGACAAGCTCCGCTCGGGTCTACCTCCTCCGTCGCACCCCCTACGCTTGTGCCCGCTGCGCGCGCGGGTGCCCGTAGACCTTGAACGCGA
>DAIQQA010000210.1:0-7726 GCA_036787045.1 Burkholderiales bacterium
TCAGGCCTATACTTTATACCTCACCCTGCCTTGTCTCTCGTCCTACACCTCTCCTTTCCCGACCTTGCGCTTCTCTTCGGTTAGCATTGCGGGAACAATGAAGACGGGGAGGCAGCATGAAGGTCGACGTGTGCGCTCTGGCGCTCACTTTCGTTGGCGTCATTGCGGTTGGGGCACCCGTTCGCGCGGCGGATTCTCCGCTGCCTGCGTGGGCTTACCCCGTCAATCCCTCGGGTCTCCAGCCCGCGCCGGACGACGGTATACCCAGGCGCGTCCCCGGCAGCGCCGCGGCATTCACGCTGACCCAGATCCGTGATCTGTTCAAGGTACCCGACTGGCATCCGGACGATCATCCGCCGATGCCCGAGATCGTGGCGAACGGCCGAAAACCGGGCGTGTTCGCTTGCGGCTACTGCCATCTCCCGAACGGGCTCGGTCGCCCCGAGAACTCCAGTCTCGCGGGGGTTCCGGCCGAATACATCGTGGAGCAGCTGGCCGACTTCAAGAGCGGCGCGCGAAGGAGCTCAGAGCCCGACAGCTTGCCGATCAACTTCATGATTGCCGTCGCGAAGGCCGCAACCGACGCCGAGGTCAAGGCCGCCGCCGAATATTTCTCCGCCCTGAAGCCGAGGCCGTGGATCCGGGTGGTCGAAGCTGCGATGGTGCCGAGGACCCACGTCGCAGGCTGGATGCTGGTCGCATCGGAGCCTGTCGAGCTGGAGCCGATCGGCCAGCGCATCATCGAGATGCCGGAGGATCTGGAGCGCACCGAGCTGCGGGATGCGGCGTCCGGATTCGTCGCCTACGTACCGGTCGGCAGCATCGAGAAAGGCGAGGCGCTGGTCACCACGGGCGGAGGGGGCAAGACCATCTCATGCAGCATCTGCCACGGTCCCGACTTGAGGGGTCTGGGACTTGTGCCGGGCCTTGCCGGCCGCTCTCCGAGCTACATCGTGCGCCAGCTCTACGACATCAAGCACGGCGTACGCAACGGGCCATGGGCTGCGCTCATGCAGACTGTCGTCGCCCGGCTGAGCGTGGAGGACATGGTGGCGATCGCCGCTTACACCGCGTCCCGTGCTCCGTAGTCAGGGCGAAAGGTCCTCGGTGGGGCCTTCGACTTGAAGGTGATGCACGTGCTGGAGGGCTTCGACGGCCGCTCTTCGCACGAGGCAGGACGTGTTCCTGGCTCAGGTATCAAGTATAGGCCTGACCCCGGCGACCGCAACGGTCCTGGCTAAAAGGCCTCGGCGAAGCTGGCCTTCACGTCCTCTATCATGAGGCTGACCGTCTCGGTCTGCGACGCGGCGTAGACCAGACCGACCACGCGGCCCTGGGCGTCGAGAACGGGGGCACCGGAGTCGCCCGGCCCGGCGATCATGCTGGTAAGCAGGAGTCGCTCGAGACGCACGGGCTCTTCGGCCCCGTGCACCTCCATCTCTGCGAACACCTTCGTCACCGTCCCGGGGGCGCGATCACTGGAAGACAGGTAGCGTTCGACGCTCTCGCCGGGCTGCAGGGTCGCCGCAATGCGGATCGGAAAGGGGAAGTTGCGCCGAGTGAGGTCCCGGAGCCGCAACAGCACCACCCCGCCAGTAAGTACGCCGTGCTTCACCACCGCCGCCGCGCTGGTCTTGCGCACACCGTTCTCCTCCCAAGCCACCTTGACTTGGCTGGGATCGGGCACCCCATGGGCCATGGCGAGCACTTCGCCGCGAGGCGTGAACACCCCCCTCGACACGGCCGTACCGGCACTGAGGATCTGCACGGTCACAGGGTAATTCGTGGACGGGCCGGACTCCCCCGCCGGGCCGTACTCGCGGTACGCCAAGATCGCAGCGACGGCCAACAGCGTCATTCCCGCGGCTGCCGCGCTCCACAGCCATTTCCGTCTCGAAGGCGACGGGAGGCCGCGCGGCTCGACCTGCGCTTCCGGTGGCGGCTTGCCTCCGGTCACTGCCCGGATGCCTTCGCACAACCCGATGAAGCCTGGGTGGGAAGTGTTCCCGTCCCAGCCCACCAGACTCACGGTCTGGCGCCGGCGGAACTCGAGCGGCAAGCGCACATCATCCAGGAACACCGGCACCAGCACGTTGCGCTCCGCGCCTGCGGCTGCTTCGTTCTTGACCCACTCCGACCCGACCGACTGCGTCGACCAGCACACTACCACGCACTTGGCCGTCTCGAGCGCCTGCTCGATCGCTTTGTCGAACTGCTGGCCGGCGATGATCTTACGATCCCACCAGACCGAGAACTGTTCGCGCAGCAGCGCCTCGGCGAGCGGCCGGACCCGTTCGCGGTCCTCGCTGGCATAGCTGATGAATACGTCGGTCATTGCACCCCTATCGGGGATTGCGCACTGCCCACTTCACTCACCGCACGAGTCTCCAGCGCGCCAGTTCACCCAGAACCGCAGGGGCATGAGATCCACATCCAGCCGAGGCCCAGCGCCAAGGTCCAGCGCGCAGAGACCCGCTAGACCGAGGCCGTTCACCTACCCGCGCGATCGACGCTTGAGGAGCTCTGACCACCCGCCCGATGTTTACTGCAGTGCGCCCAGCAGCTGCATGTTCCCTACGTAGCCGTTGGGGCCGTCTGAGCTCTGCCACGACACCAGCTCGATCTTCACATAGCGCGCCGTGAACGGGTCGACCTTGAACTCATGGAAGGGGGCACGCATGTTCCGGTAGTTGGGCAGCGTCAGGGAAGCGACCTTGCGGAAAGGGCCCGTCTCCGACTGATCCGAAGCGTAGACCGTAAGCTCCTTGAGATTGCTCCTGTCAGTGCCCTCCACGAAGACGCCCACCCCGTCGATCATTGCAGGCTTCTCGTCTCGGAACGCGAAAACCGCGAAACCGTGGGTACCGATGACATTGCTCCCCAGCTTGCGCTCCATCACGTGCTTCCAGCTTTCCTCGCTCGCGAGAACGAGCTTGCCGCCTTCCTCGGGATCCAGCAGGTTCGTGCGCCCGGTCGAGCCGCCCGCTTCGACGCCGCCTTTGGCCTGAACCGCAGTGGCAGTTGGCATGGCGGGCGGAGCTTGTGCTGCGGCCGGCGCCTGGACCACAGCGGGAGCCCCCGCAGGCGACACGGTGGCTGCCGGCGTGTCGGCAGCGCCGCCGATCAGGCCGATTTGTTTGAGCGCGATGAGGAAGACCGACACCCCCACGAGCAGCGCGCCCCCGCCCAATGCCATCCCGGCTGGCGTCTGCCACCAGTGCTTTGCGCGCACCGGCAGCGGTGCGGACCCGATGCGACCGGCCGACGTGCCGGGCTGCTGTACCAGGCCACGCACGGCGTCCAACAGCCCTGCCAGCTCTTCGTCCGCCGGATCCCCCTTCCAGCCGAACAGCTTGGCCGCTTGGAGGTGCCTGAACTCGAGCGGCGGCTCGACGTTGTCGATCAGAACAGGCACCAGAATGCCGCGCTTGCGGGCATCGGATGCCTCGTTGAACACCCACTCCGAGGCGATCGAGGCGTGCGACCAGATCACGACCGCGCACTGGGCCTGTTGCAGCGCCTCCTCGATCACCCGGCTGAAGTTCTTGCCGCGGGGAATATCCCGGTCCCACCAGACATCCAGGCCCTGACCTTCCAGGGTCCTGACCAGGGCTTCGACCCGCGAGCGATCGGCGCTGGCATAGCTGAGAAAGACCTTTCCATCCGACATGGACTGCCCTTTACCGGTGGGACAAGCGATTGCACCAGCGTAAAGCAATCTCCGTCGCGCGCCTAGGTCGGGCGGGCAGGGTCATACGCCTCCTGGAATTTACTTGGTCTGTCCCCCGATGAGGCTAGATCTGCCCGAGGAAGTCGCTCTTGCCGATTTCCACGCCACAGTGACGCAGAATTGCGTACGCGGTAGTGACGTGGAAAAAGAAGTTCGGCAGCGCGTTGTGAAGCAGGTACGTCTGGCCCGAGAGTGTCCTGGTATTGCCGCCGAGCTTGAGCGTGATCTCGCGCGCCTCCGAGCCGTCGATCTGCGCAGGCTTGACCGTGTGGATGAATGCGATGGTCTTGTCGATCCTCGCCTTGAGCTCGGCGAAGCTCGCTTCGGTGTCTTCGTACACGGGCGCTTCGACGCCGGCGAGACGCGCCGTTCCGCGTTTGGCGTGATCCGACGCGATCTGCACCTGACGTGTGAGACTGAGCATATCGGGCGCAAGGCGATAGCCCAGCAGCACCGAGGGATCGACCTTCTTGGCTTCCGCGAACGCTGCGCCTTTGTCCAGAATCGCGGAGAGATTCGCGAGGGTCTTGAGGAACACAGGAACCGAAACCTGGTACATGGATATGGCCATGATGGATCCTTTTTCGACTTCGATGGGATGCCGCTGCGGGTCGCAACCATACCACCAACCGCCCTTCATAGGGCCGCTGTCGCTGTTGCTTCTGCAGACCTTCATGGGCGTCATCGCCATGATGGCGATGGGGCTGTCCGCTGCTCTTTTCGAACGCAAGCGCCTCGAAGCGCACCTGGTGCATCTGGCGGAGCACGACCCTCTCACCGATCTGCTCGGCCGGCGTGGCTTTCACGCCGAGCTGCGGCGGCAGCTTGCCGAAGCCAATCGCTACGGCGTGCGTGGGTCCCTGCTGTTCTTGGACCTGGACGATTTCAAGCGTGTGAACGACACTCTGGGTCACGCGGCGGGGGATCAAGTTCTGAACAGCATGGGTGCGCTGCTTCGAGCGCGGCTGCGGGACACCGACCTGCTGGCGCGCCTTGGCGGCGACGAGTTCGCCATCCTGCTGCCCCACAGCAACGACGGTCAGGCTCGAGCCCTGGCCGGACAACTGCTGGAAGCGATCCGCAGCCAGACCATCCTGATCAACGGGCGGCCGGTTCCCGTCAGCGCCAGCATCGGCATCGCTTTGTTCCCCGACCACGGAGGCGGCGTGGAGGAACTCCTCGGTGGGGCGGACGCAGCGATGTATCGGGCGAAAGTCGCCGGCGGGAACCGCTTCTTCGTCTGTTCACCGGAGCTGGACCGACCGGGCCAGGAGGAGGAGCTTCCCGATCCGCAGGCCATTCGCGAGGCCTTCGAGAAGGGCCGACTGCTCTTGCATGGTCAGCCAGTGCTGGATCTGCGACGCAATCGAGTCTCCCAGTATGAGCTGTCGCTGCGCCTGCATCCCGAGGCCGACGAGCCGTTTTCGCCCGCCGTCCTCCTCGCAGCAGCGGAGCGGTCGGGTGCGATACACGCTATCGACCATTGGGTGGTCAGCCAGGCGATCGGCCTGCTCCGGCACCCACGGGGACGTAGCCGCACGCACCAGCTCTCCGTCAACCTTTCCACGAAGGCTCTATCAGACGACGACCTCGTGCCGACGATCCGGCGCGAGCTGCTCGACGGTTCCGTCGATCCGCAGCGCCTGGTCCTGGAGATCAGCGAGCTGGCCGCCCTTGCCGACGCGGATCGGGCCCGCGCGTTCGTCGACGCCGTGAAGGGGTTGGGTTGCCAGGTCGCGCTCGATCATTTCGGTGTCGGGTTCTTCTCTCTGTCACATCTGAAGCGGCTGCCCGTGGACTACCTGAAGATCGACCAACACCTCATCCATGACCTTCAGGGCGACCGCGTGGACCGGCATCTGGTCGAAGCCATCGTCGAAGTCTCTCGGGCGCTGGGTCCACGGACAGTCGGCGAGGGCGTCGGGGATGGCGACACCCTTCGGCTGCTGCGGGAGTGCGGGGTGGACTATGCCCAGGGCACCCATGTCGGCAAACCCAGAGCGGTCGCCGAGCTTTGGCCGGCGACGTGACGGCTTGCTCGTCCCTCACCTCGAAGCTCATGGGTCAAGCTCATGGGGTCAGGCCTATACTTTATACTTCGAGCCAAGCGACACAGTATTTCCCTACGGTCCCGCCTCGCTCGACCACCTATCCAGAGGTCTCGACAGCACCTCTGCCTTCACGGCATCCACGGCACCATTTCCACGCTGCCCTTCGGCGCGAACGGGATCTCGATCAACCACAGCCCACCCGCCCCGTGCGCGTGGCGCACCGTGGCACTGAGGTCCTTGGGTTCCACGCGCACGGTCTTTGCACCGAACGCATCGCCGAGCTTCACGAAATCCGGGTTCCTGAGCTCTGCACCGATGTGGCGGCCGCCGAACATCCGATCCTGATACTTCCTGATCGCGCCGAACGCGTTGTCGTTGAACACCAGGACGATCAGGTCCAGGTTCTGAGCGCTGGCCGTTGCAAGCTCCTGCATCGTGAAGAGAAAGCCGCCGTCGCCGCAGATCGCCACCACCGGCTGCTTCGGGCAGGCGAGCTTCGCGCCGATCGCGGCCGGCAGCGAGTAGCCGAGCGTCCCGTAGGTGCCGGGATGAATCAGCGTGCGCGGCTGATAGGTGTCGAGCAGCAGCGGCATCCAGTAACCCACCAGCGTCAGATCGTCGACGAAGATGGTGTCGTCCGGCAGCGCTGCGCGCAGATCCTCCACAATGCTGAGCACCGGTCCGGCACGCTCCACCATCTGGGCGCGCTTGCGACGGCGGAAGTCCGCGACATCGAACCAGGATGAACGCTTCTGGCCGCCACCGAGCTGGGCAACCAGCGCATCGAGCACGAGGCCCGCGTCGCCGACGATGCCCACTTCCGCCGGGCGGCGCTGTCCCACCACCAGCGGATCGATATCCACCTGCACGATCCGCTGCGGGAACCGCGCGCCGAGATTCCAGTCCGAGACCACGTCGATGCGCGATCCAACCACGAGCGCAAGATCCGCCTGCGTGAGCAGTTCGTCGTACAGATTGAACCGGCCCCAGCCGTCGCCCAGCGCGAGCGGATGACGGTCCGAGATCGCTCCTCTCCCGAAAACGCTGGTCACCACCGGCGCGCCCAGGAGTTCTGCCACACGCGCAAGCGACTCCGTGGCTCCCGCATTCTCGACCCCGCCCCCGGCAAAGATGAACGGGCGCTTCGCAGACTTCAGCGCCTCGGCAGCACGGGCGACGCTCGCCGGGTCGCCCGCCGGGCGGCTGTACTGCTCGGGCGGAAGCAGCGCGACGTCCGCCTCGCCGCTCTGAACGTCGAGCGGCATCTCGATGTAAGCCGGACGGGGACGCCGGCAGCGCATTGCCCGCATGGCCTCGCGAATCACTTTCGGAACGTCGCCCGGTGTGGTCACCCGCGTCGCATAACCGCACAACGAGGCGGCCACCCCCACCGAATTGGCCAGCTCATGAAAATGCCCGCCTTCGCGCTCGAGCTGCGCCAGCGTGTTCTGGCCGCCGAACACGAGCATCGGCGCCGACTCCGAATAGGCCATCCCGATCCCGGTCAGCGCGTTCGTGAGGCCGGGCCCCGGCACCACGAAGCAGGCGGCAATCTTTCCGGAAGCGCGCGCGTAGCCCGCCGCCATCAACGATGCGCCCTGCTCGTGACGCACCGTCACCACGCGGAACGCGGGGTCGTCGAACACTCCGTCGAACAGCGGGCAGTCGTGCGTGCCGACAATGCCGAACACGTGGTCGATGCCTTCGGCCTTCAGCGCCATCGCGACCGCCCGGCCGCCTGTCATGCGTTGCATAGTCTCCTCCCGTGCCCTCTGGGCCGTGTCAATGCTCGCCAATATACCGTTAGTCGCGGCTGCGGGTTGGGGGGCGGCTTTGGCTTTCGTGTTCCCAAGCCGCCCGACCTTTAAGTAACCCGTTGGGGAGAGCTGGAAGGCGCCAACTCGGGCATGGCCTTGAGGCCGGATACTACAAAGTATAGGCCTGA
>DAIQQA010000320.1:0-2109 GCA_036787045.1 Burkholderiales bacterium
TGCAGGAGCTCCTCGCGCTGCACCGGCCCAAGATCATCGTGATCGATTCGTTCAAGGCGCTGGCAGACCTCATGCCGGATCGCAGCGCGTGGCGGCGAACGCTCGACGCGGTCGCCGGGATGCTCAGCGCCTACGACACGACCACCTTCCTGGTGGGCGAGTACACGTCGGACATGCTCACCCAGCTGCCCGAGTTCGCCGTCGCCGATGGCGTCATCGACCTCACGCGGGAGGAGCGCGGATCGCGCGACGAGCGATTCTTCCGTGTGCTGAAGCTGCGCGGCAGTGATTTCCTCGCCGGCCGCCACCCCGTCCAGCTCAATTCCGACGGCATCCAGGCCTTCCGCCGCTTCCTCACCCCGGCCGCGCCGCCTGAGTACCGCCCCGCCTTCGAGCGCCTCAAGACCGGCATCTCCGGTCTCGACAGCATGGTCGCGACCGGCTTCCTGCGCGGCACCGCGACACTGGTCGCCGGTCCTTCGGGAGCGGGGAAGACTTCGCTCGGCATTCACTTTCTCAGGGCAGGGGTCGCCGAAGGCGAGCCGGGCCTTCTCGTCGGCTTCCAGGAGAGCCCCGATCAGCTCGTCCGCGCGCTGGGCTCCCTGGGCTCGGAGCCCGGGGCGTTGCTGGGTCCGGGGAAGTTCGATCATTTCTACACTTCGCCGGTGGAGGTGCAGATCGACCACGTGGCGAACGAGATCGCGCGTCGTATCGACAGCCATGGCGTGAAGCGGGTCGTCATCGACGCCGTCAGCGATCTCGAGCAAGGGGCGGGCGATCATCTGCGCTTCCGCGACTTCCTGTACTCGCTGACGCAGATGTTCGCCGTTCGCAACGTGACCAGCATGCTGCTCGTCGAGGCGACGGGACTGTTCCAGCAGCAAGGAATCTCGGGCCACACAGTCTCGTACATGAGCGACAACATCATTCTGCTGGAGATGCTGCTGGGCGACGACCTCAGCCGGACCATCCGCATCATCAAGAGCCGGGGCAGCAAGCACGACGGTAAACGCCACCCGCTGCGGATCACCCAGAGCGCTGTCGAGGTGGGAGGATGATCCCCCGGCAATTCTGGCTGGAGGTCCTCGCGATCAACCGCGCCATCGCGAGCGCGGAAGATTACGAGGAGGTCCTGCGGCAGGTGGTGGATCGGACCGCGGCCTTCACCGGCGCCGCCACCTGCGTGCTGCTCCTGTCGCAGGGAGACGGGCCGGCCCGGGTCGTGCGCTCGGTCGGCATCGACCCGGCCAAGGCGGCGCAGCTCGCCGTCCCGCTCACGGAGCGCATCCAGGCGGAGCTGTACCGCCAACTCGGCCTGCCGGCGAGCCACAGGTTCGCCGGCGTACCGGTGATCGGCAACGAAGGACTCATGGGTATCCTGGCCGTGTGCTGGGAGGATCCGCACGCCGAGCGCGCAACCGACGTGGAACTGATCTCGGCGTTCGCCGATCAGGCAGCCATCGCGCTCGCCAACATCGAGCGCGTTCGCCGGTTGCAGGCGTCTGCCGAAGCGCTGCAGGCCTCCGAGGCCCGGCTCGCGGGCATCATTTCCACCGCGGCAGACGCCATCATCTCGGTCGACGAGGCTCAGCGCATCCTCCTGTACAACGAGGGCGCCCAAACGGTCTTCGGCTGGTCGAAGGAAGAGGTTCTCGGCAAGCCCCTCGAATTGCTGATTCCCGAGCGCTTCCCGGGGACCCATGCGCAGCACGTCGGGAGCTTCGCTGCAGGTCCCAAGACGGCGCGCAAGATGGGCGCCGCAAGCCGCATTTTATTCGGCCTGCGCAAGAGCGGCGAGGAGTTCCCGGTGGACGTAGCGATCTCGAAGCTGAACGTCGGCGGGGCCTGGCAGTTCACCGCCGTGCTCCGGGACATCACGGAGCGCAGCCGCGCGGAGCAGGCGCTGCGCTCGTCCGAGGCGAACCTTGCAGAGGCCAACCGGAAGAAGGACCAGTTCCTCGCCGTGCTGTCCCACGAATTGCGCACCCCGCTCGCGGCCATTGCCGGCTGGGCCAGCGTGCTGAAAAAAAGCGTCAACCTGGAGCAGATGCACCGGGCCGCCGGCGCCATCGAGCGAAACGCCTTCGTCCAGAGCCGGATGGTCGACGA
>DAIQQA010000211.1:0-7587 GCA_036787045.1 Burkholderiales bacterium
AAGGAGACGCTTGTGCGCGAGATCATGACCGACAAGGTGCTGTGCGTGCGGCCCGACCAGACCGTCGATCAGTGCATGGCGCTGATGACCGACAAGCGCGTGCGGCATCTGCCGGTGCTGGATCACAAGAAGGTGATCGGTGTGATCTCCATCGGCGATGTCGTGAAAGAGGTCATCTCCGAGCAGCGCTTCATGATCGAGCAGCTGGAAAACTACATCCACTCCTAGAATAGCCGCCGACGCATGCGCCCGACTCGACTGCTCCTCGTGGTACCGGCTCTCCTGCTCGCCGCGTGCGCCAGCCAGGAGCGCCTCACTTCGAATGCGACCGGCTGCTCGATGCGCGATGTCACCATCGTCTCTAGCGAATTCAAGCGCAGAGGCACGGAGACGGCCTGGTGCGCACGCTGCAAGGATAAGCGCTATCAGTGCGCCAGCAACGCCGACCGGACCAAGGTCGAGTGCTTCGAGGCGAAGGAAGGCGGGCCCTGCCAGTGAGGAGGCTGTGCCGCTCCGCTGGCGGCGCATGGGGCACGTGACACCGGGCTAGTCGCATGCCCCGCTTCGCGCTCTATGTTCTGGTCGCATCCCTCCTCGCCGCGGCCTGGTACATCGATGCGACGACGGCCGTCCTGCCCGAGCGGGTCGCCACGCATTTCGGCGGCGGCGGGCGGCCCAATGGCTGGATGACGCGGGACGGCTACCGCGTGTTCATGCTCCTGTTCGTGACGCTGCTGCCCCTGTTCATGGTGCTCATGGCCGGCGGAATGCCGCGCCTGTTCCCCAATGCCACCAATCTCCCCAACCGGCACCACTGGATGGCACCCGAGCGCCGCGAAGAGGCGTTGCGATTCCTGGCCGCCCATGCCTGCTGGTTGGGGTGGCTGATGGTGGTCTTCATTGTCGGGATCCACGTCCTGTTGCTGCAGGCCAATCACAGCGACCCGGTGCGCCTGCCCGAGCAGCCCTTCTTCATGATGCTCGGCGCCTTCGTCCTCGGGCTGGCAGTCTGGATCGTTGTGCTGCTCCGGCGCTTCCGGCGACCGGCCTGACGTTATCTCGGTTCCTCTTGCTTCAGCAAGTCGTGATCGGCGCGTGATCTTTCCTGCCCACAATGCGCTTCCGCCTCCGTGTCCGTCGGCCGCTCCCTCCTGCCCGAGCAGCAGGCGGCGCTGGTGCTGCGCGAGGTGGCGGGGATGAGCGAAGCGGAGGCCGCGCGCTGCATTGGACGTCACCGGGTCCGGGTTCCGCCACCATCTGGCTCAGGCGCGTACCGGGATGACGCGTGCGTACGAGCGGACAAGGAATCCAGACGGATCAGCCTTGATCGCCTGTTCGCGCTGGCTTAAGCTGCTCGCACAAGGAAAGCGGGGTCTGCGCTCCTGGAGCGGCGTGACGACCGATCTCGAGCGACCGCCCGTGGACGGTGGCTCACGTCGGCGCAGGGTCGTGCGGCGCTGGCCTGCGTGCAGACGCAAGCACCAGCTATCAGAGAACCAACGGCAGTGGAGGAGACGAATGGCGCGCCTGGAAGACCTGCCCGAGTGGGAACGGGAACATCTGCTGCAGTTGCGCGACGAGGCGCCGCGGTTCGACACCACGCCCTGGAAGGACGGTCCACCGTTGCGACAGCGCCGCGTGGCGTTGATCAGCACAGCGGGGCTGCACCGCCGCGGCGACCGACCGTTCACCGGCGGCGCCGGCGCTACCGAGTACCGCGTGATTCCCGCCGATGCAACGGGGGCGGATCTGGTCATGAGCCATGTCTCGGTGAACTTCGATCGCTCCGGCTTTCGCCAGGATCTGAACGTGGTCCTGCCGCTGGACCGGCTGCGCGAGTTGGCAGCCGAGCGCGCGATCGGCTCGGTGGCGGATTTCCACTATTCGTTCATGGGTGCGCCCTGGCCCTCGACGCGCTTCGAACCGAAGGCACGCGAGCTCGCTTCGCTGCTCGCAAGAGATCGCGTAGACGCCGCTGTCCTGATTCCGGTGTGACCGAACTGCACGTGCGCCGTGGGCGCCGTGGGTCACTATCTGGAGCAGGAGGGCATTCCCACTACCCAGATCAGTCTGGTGCGCGAGCATACGGAGGTGATCCGTCCGCCACGTGCGTTGTGGGTACCGTTCATGCTGGGACGCCCACTAGGCGTACCCAACGATCCACCGTTCCAGCGCCGCGTGCTGCTCGCTGCGCTGCACTTGCTCGAGGAGCCTTCCGGGCCGATCCTGCGCGACTTCCCCGACGATGCTCCCAACGGCGCTCGAGACGAGGAGGAGGGTGCCGCGTGTCCGGTCAACTTCAGCCGGCCACAGCCGACGGGAGACGGGCCGCACGCGCTCGCCCACGCGCTAGCCCAGGAGATCGCACAGCTTCAGCCCTGGCATGACCTGGCGCTGCGCCGGCGCGGCGGCGGCACCTCTGGTTTGAGCGGGCTCACGCCCGAGGCTGCCGGTGTGTTCATCGTCGCCTTCCTCAGTACCCGCGAGCCGCAGAACTATCGGCCCGACCAGGCGCTGGGGCTGTCGCTCAAGCACGCGTGTGACGACCTGCGCGCCTTCTACGAAGAGGCCGCAACCGCCCAGCCCGGCTCGCTGTCGGCGGCGGAACTGGAGAGCTGGTACTACTTCGGCACGGTCGCGGGCGAAGTCCTCCGCGAGCTGCGACGCGTTTCCCTGAACAGCGAGGACAAGAGCATACGGCTGTTCGCCGAACTGACGCTTCTTCCTCGCAGCGTTGTGCACCAGCTCCGGGCCGGCCGCGCCTGAGTGTTCCCGTGAACCGAACAGACTGTCCGCGAGGCGGCCGCGCATGGCCTTAGCGTCGCGCGCAACCCGGTTATGGCCCCGCTCGTCCCTCCGGCGGCGGGGCCCGGGCCGCGCTCTGCAACGAAAAAGGGGGCGTTGTGCGCCCCCGCCGTTACTTTGCCAGCGCAATCAGCCGCGCCCCAAGTGCTCCAGGCAAGCCTTCTCGGTCATCGTAACGAAACCCTTGCCCTTGCAGGCGTTGTGGCCCTTGCAGCTATTCATCGACGTCTTGCACTCGGCCTGGCCCTTGCAAGCATTGGCGCCGTAACAGCGCACTTTCACCGAGCCGTCATCCGCAGCGATGCTAGGGGCGCCACCCACGAACATCGCGGCGGCTGCGGCCGCGATGGCGGCGCCTACGATTCTGCGATTGCGATCCATTTCTACTTCCTCCTGTCTTCAAGAAGAGCCGGGCGTCCCTGCGTGATCGTTCCAGTGCCTGGGTGGGGGGAAATTGAGGTCGCGCCCTCGCCAAGCAGCACCGGACCGAGCCGGGACGCTTAGGACGCGGGGCGGGGCTGCTCAGCATAGATACGCAGGCCGGACACGCCCGGATGCAACGGTTTCTGTCCCGCGGCGCCCGGCGGGTTTCCTAGACCTGCATCAACTCCGCGATCAGCTGATCGTCGACCCAGGTCCGCAGCCAGCCAGCACCTGTACCCGCCGCTTCCTCCGGCGCCACCCACTCGCATAATCCCTCGCAGATCGCGGGGAAGCTCGAGCCTTCGCGGGCGCTGCGCAGCGCGCACCCCTCCGGCGCCGAAAGCGAGCGGAAGTGTACCGAGAGATCCTTGCGCCAGACGAGCCATGTCACCGCTTCGTCCGCGAGCTTGGGCTCGGGAGCGGGCGTACCGGCATCCACTGCTTTGCGAATTGCCGGCGCGTTTGCGCGTAGCTCGATCGTACTCGCCGAGGGGTGCAGGCGGATGCCGAGCGTGCCCCAGGCAGCGCCCTGCAGAGCGGCGAGGTCCTCGAAGCGCACGTGCGGTGCGTCTGCCGCGTCGAAGGCAAGCGTCAACGTCCATTCGAAGTGCGCGATGTCCGCCAACCAGGGCTGTTCACGCCACGGTGGCGTCCCACGCAGGAACGCCGCCAGGTTCCCGCCGTACCAGCGCACGTTGCGGAACACCGACGGTGTGGCCTCGACGTAGGCCCGGCAGGCATGCTGGAACCCTTCTTTGCCCATGACGGTTACCAGCGCATCGAAGTCTGCGCCCAGCGCCTCGACCAGGCGCAGGCGGTAAGCATCGTAGTAGATCGCCAGCCGGCGCTGGTGATCGGCCAAGCGACCCGGCTCGATGCGGTCGGCGATGCCGTCCGCGCCGTGCAGGACGTAGTCCTGGAATGCGTGCTGTACCGCAACCAGGCTCATGCGGCCTCCTTCCTGAGGGCCCGCTCTGCGACCCCACGCGCGCGGTCCAGCTCGTCCAGGAGCTCGGCGAGCGGCGGGATGCGGTCGTCGCGCTCGATCATGGTCGCGACCGGCCCCAGGCGCCGGATGGCGCGGCCGTAGAGGTCCCAGACCGGATCGATCACGGGTGCGTCGTGCGTGTCGATGATGTGGTCGCCGCAGTTGCTGTGGCCGGCCAGGTGGATCTGCTGCACCCGCTCGGCGGGGACGCCGGACAGATACACGTCGGGATCGAAGCCGTGGTTGTAGGCACTGACGTAGATGTTATTGACATCGAGCAGGATCAGGCAGTCGGCGCGCCGTGCGATCTCGCTCAGGAACTCCCACTCGGTGAGCGCCGAATCCCGGTAGGCGACGTAGCTGGAGACGTTTTCCAGCAGGATGCGGCGGCCCAGGAACTCCTGCACCGTTGCCACCCTGGCCACGACATGGCGGACCGCCTCTTCGGTATAGGGAAGCGGAAGCAGGTCGTGGAGGTTCTTCCCGGCGAAGCCGGTCCAGCACAGGTGGTCGGAGATCCACAGCGGCTGCACGCGCTCGGCCAGCGCCTTGACCTGGCGCAGATAGTCCCGGTCGAGCGGGTCGATGCTGCCGATCGACAGCGACACGCCGTGCATGACCATGGGGTAGTCTGCGCGGATGCGGTCGAGCCATTCCAACGGCCGTCCGCCGTCGACCAGGTAGTTCTCGGTGAGGATCTCGAGCCAGCCGAGCGACGGACGGGTCATCGCGATCTCCTCGTAGTGCGTGGTGCGCAGGCCGAGGCCGAAACCGGGGGATGGTAGCGTGAGGCTCATCGCGACGATTATCCCAAAGGGGGTACCCGCGACCCGCGCGGGCACCCAGTCACGCGAAGGCTGTGCGCGTCAGGCGCGCCCCACCCGGTCGATGCAGGCTTGCTCGGTTAGCATCACGAACCCCTGGGCTTTGCAGGCGTTCTGTCCCTTGCAGGCATTCGCCGCAGTCTTGCACTCCGCCTGTCCCTTGCACGCATTGGCTCCGTAGCACTTGACCTGGACCGTGCCCGAGTCGGCCATCTGCGTGCCGCCGCCCTGCGAAGCGCAACCGGCGAGGAACAGCGACGCGGCGGCTGCCGCCAGCGCGACCCCGGTCAGCCTGGATGTTTCTTTCATGTGCCTCTCTCCCACGAAAAAGAGCGGTCCGGACGGGGACGTGACGGGGAAGGATGCAGCCGTTCCGGGCCGGACCGCACTCCCCGGCAGGCTGCCAACCGGACATACGCAGGCGGCGAGCGTGTGGATTCAGTTGTCCCGCATGGCGGTGCCGTGATGGACCCGAGGCTTCATGCCGACGGCCATGGCTTCGGGAGCTCCGCGGGTGGTGGCGGCGCTGGACGCGCGCATCTACCAGGCTCACGCCAGAGGCCGCCGGTGCCTTTTGTGACGCTAATAAGTAGCGTTGTGCCGGCGCTCAATCTCTGGTCCGGTGCGTCCGAACGAGCCGCTCGCGCGGTCCGAGGTGCCCACTTGATACGCCTGTGCCTCGCGAGTGGATTCGCGAAGCAGCCCGGGCAATTCGCGCAGCGAAAGGATGCGACGACGGGGGATGGACGTTCGAATGGCTATCGCTCGGGTCTTTCGGCTTGGAGGGGCTTCAGAAATTTTCTCTTGAACGAACGTTCCAAATAGTCTATTGTAGTGGACAAGGAGGTGAGGAATGCCCTGGGAAAGACAGTTCGACGCCAATGAGGTTCTGGACAAGGCCATGCGGGCCTTCTGGAGCCGGGGCTATGAGGCGACGTCCATGCAGGCTCTCGTAGACACCACAGGCATCAATCGCGCCAGCCTCTATGCCACCTATGGCGACAAGCATGCGCTCTTCCTTGCCGCGCTGCGCATGTATGACGACACGCTTCGCCAAAGGCGCCTGGCGGACCTGGAGTCCAGGTATGGACCGCGCGAAGCCATCCGGCAGTTGTTTCTGGCGTTCACCTCTAAGGTATCCGAGAAGGGAGGCAACCGCGGCTGCTTCTTGACCAATACCGCCCTCGAGCTCGCGGCGCATGATCCGGAAGCGGCCAAGATCGTGGCGCATTCCCAGAAGGAAATCGAGACGTTCTTCGCTCGCATGATCAGAAAGGGGAAAGCGCAGGGTGAGATCGCGCCGCACGTGAAGCCCACGGAAGCCGCAAGCGGCTTGTTGGCCTCGCTGATCGGCGTGGCGGTGCTGACTCGCAGCCGGCCCGAGCGGACGCTGCTCCAGGCCATCGTCGACGATGCCCTCCGGCGCCTGGATTGATTTTTTTTGGCCTGTATGGAACGTACGTTCTACACTGTACGGAAACGCAATTGACGTCTTTAGGTAAGGAGAACCGATGACTATCGAGTACAAACCGACCTTGTCGCGCAAAACCCTGGACAACGCAGGTCCGAGGGCCGACGCCGCCTCGCAAGAGGCCAAACATGTAAGACCGAACGGGAGATCACCAATGACACATGCGAACAGCGAGAGTCAGTTTGACCCTTCACGGCAGGCGCGAGCTGAAGCCCTCGAAGACGCAGGACACCGCTACCGCTTCGAACGTCTGGCTCTGCCAATCGTAATGAGGGATCTCCATTTCAACCAAGACGACCCCGGTCCAGGCGACCGCGTTCCGGCGTTCGACCTCCCGACCGTGCAAGGAGGCCGGTTCCGATCCGGCGATCTCGCCGCGACCGCACCGGCGCTGTTGATCTTCGGTTCCAGCACCTGCCCCATGACGGACAGCGCCGCCCCTGGGCTGAACGAGCTGCACTGCCGCTTCGGCGACCGCGTGCGCTTCGTGATGGTAAACGTACGCGAGGCGCATCCTGGCAAAGCACTACCGCAGCCCAGAACGCTCGACGCGAAAACGGCGCACGCCGAACAGCTACGCGACCTCCATGGCTTCGAGTTCGAGATCGCAGTGGACGACGTGGACGGCACCCTGCACCGCGCACTGGGCCCCAAGCCCAACTCGGCCTATGTTCTGGGAGCCGACGGTACGATTCTCTTCCGGGCGCATTGGGCCAACGACACGAACGCCTTGGCAGCGGCCCTCACCGCTGTCGTCGCCGGGGAATCACCGCGGCCTTCGCAGAGCGGGGGTGTGGTCAGGCCGATGCTGCGCATCCTTCGCAACATCGCACCTGTTCTCGACCGGGCGGGCAGCGGCGCTTGGGCGGACATGTGGCGTGTCGCACCTCCACTGGCGGCCATCGCCTTCGCGCTCAAAGCACTCGGGCTCCGCCCACGCAGCCCCCACCCCCCGCTGCGCGTGAAGCCTGCGAGAACCGCCGATGGTCCGTTGGCCTGACCGGTCGGGTTGTGGGTGCTGATCCGCAATCGGCCCCGCACGCTGCTGCAGACTATCGTCGATGAGGCTCGCTCGC
>DAIQQA010000321.1:0-2105 GCA_036787045.1 Burkholderiales bacterium
CGTTCCCGACGAGGGATCCGTGCCATTCCGGATCATTCGCCGCGATTATCGCATGCAAAGCTTGACGAAAGAGTTCACGCCGACGAGTTCCTGGTTAGATCAACACGTAGGGTACGCGGTTGCGCACGGCGTCGGACAGTTCGGGGACCGCGGTCAGGCGTTGAGCCCTGCTCCCGGGGCAAAGCCGGACCATCCGCCCGGCCCGGTCGAACAGAGCAATGGCCGGCTGGTCCGGATCGAAGCGCGATCGATACACGATCCCGTGTGGCCGCTGCGGATGGGAGTAAACGAGGGCCGAGATGGCCTGCGTCGCCGCGTAGTTCTGGGTCGTGAGCAAGGAAAGATCGAGGCCGGCACTTGCCACGCCCGCGGTCGAGAAGAAGTCTACAAGCTGCAATCGGCGCGCGTCGAGAAGCAGGAGCGCGAGGGACCGCGCCCGGTAGTCAGCCTTGCGTACGATCAGCCCCGACGCCCCGCGCAGCAGGTTCTCGAGGAAGCAGGTGCCGAAGTCTCGCGCGCAGTAAAGCGTGCCGTAGGACAGGTTGGGGTCGTCGAACCGATGCTGGCCCGTCGCACGAAATGACGGTTCCTTCGACGCGAAGGCGGTCGCGCAGATGCGGTGAACAAGCGCTTCACCGATCGTGTACCTGGGCAGTGTCGCTGGAAGTGAGAGCCCGGCCGGCAGACTCACGCACCCTCGGCCGCGCGCAGCCGCTCGACTACGCGCAACACCCGTTCGAGCTGTCCCGCCCGGATGGATGCCAGAGGGGTTTCCCCTTCAAGCAGAGGCTCCGGCTGCGTCAGAAAGAAGTACTGCCCCCAGGCATCCAGATGAGACAGCGCGGCAAGTACCGGAGCGAGACTGGGAGCGATGTCATCGTCGAATTGCCATGCCGGATAGCGGTAGCCCCGCTTGACATGCGACAAAGCCAGCGCCTGGCTTCGTCTGCGTCTCAGGTCGAGCGCTTGCCTGCTGATGCCGGCCCGGGCAGCGGCCGCCTCCGGCGCCATCATCGCCGGCCGCCGCAGAATCTCCTGCTTGAGGCGCTGCCCTTCCTCCTCTGCACGCTCGACGCCGCCGCCGAGCGATCCCTCCGGGTAGCCGCCACCCTGGACGAGTCCGCGCCCCTCTGTGGCTGCCTGAAACGCCACGCGGACGCGTTCGTCCACGAGGCGCAGAAGCGCGTCTGCGGCTCGCTTGCGCGCCCTAGGTGGAACCCCCACGGCCGAGAAGACCTCGTCCGGGAGGGCCGGCTTGGCGGCGGATGTAGGGTTGCTCAAATGCGGAATCTCCGTCTGCCAGTGTAGTGACGCACCAGCCATTCGTCAAGTTCGTCAAGGCGCGCTGCATCGCCGCGGCACGACTCAACCATCTCCCGCAAGGCGAAAAGGAATGGGGGGTTGCAGGGGTTCTCGAGCCGTCCAGCGCGCTGCCTCGGATTGACATGTGGAGCACATGTGGCTATCTTCGCCACATGGCCAAGATGATCCAGCTCAGGCATGTTCCCGACGCGTTGCATCGCAAGCTCAAGGCGCGCGCAAGTGAGGAGGGCCTGTCACTGTCCGAGTATCTCATCCGCGAGGCCGAGCGCCTGGTCGAGCGCCCTAGTCCGGCGCAGATGCGCGCCCGGCTCGCCGGCCGGCTCCCGGTAAGGCCGAGCACCCCGCCCGCACAGGCAGTGCGCATCGAGCGGGATACGCGTTGATCGTCATTGACGCATCCGCTCTACTCGAGGTGTTGCTCAATACAGCGAGTGCGGAGCTGGTGGCCGATCGGATGTTCGCGTCCAGAGAAACGCTCCATGCTCCCCACCTGATCGATCTGGAAATTGCCCAAGTGCTACGGCGCTATGCGCTTGCTGGGGAGATCGATGCAGGGCGTGGTTCGCAGGCGCTTTCCGACCTTGCCGATCTGGCTGTCAGCCGGTATCCACACGATTTTCTGCTGCCGCGTATCTGGCAGTTGCGCAACAACTTGACCGCCTACGACGCGGCCTACGTGGCTCTGGCAGAAACGCTGAGCTGCCCGCTGATAACGTGCGACCGCGCGCTGGCGGAGGCGCCTGGTCACGACGCCCAAGTCCAGGTGATCGCCTGAGGCGCGA
>DAIQQA010000075.1:0-23432 GCA_036787045.1 Burkholderiales bacterium
GCGGTGGGTCACCACCACGAACCACAAGGACATCGGCACGATGTACCTGTGGTTCTCCTTCACGATGTTCATGGTGGGCGGCGTCATGGCGCTGGTGATCCGCGCCGAGCTGTTCCAGCCCGGCCTGCAGGTCGTGCAGCCCGAGTTCTTCAACAGCATGACGACCTACCACGGTCTGATCATGGTGTTCGGCGCCATCATGCCGGCCTTCGTGGGTTTTGCGAACTGGTTGATCCCGATGCAGATCGGCGCGCCCGACATGGCCTTCCCGCGGCTGAATAACTGGAGCTTCTGGCTGCTGCCCCCGGCTGCCATGCTGCTGATCCTCGCGCAGTTTGTCCCCGGTGGTGGCGCGGGCGTGGGCTGGACACTCTACCCGCCTCTCACGATCCAGCAGCCCATGAGCATGGACCTGACCATCTTCGCCGTGCACATCCTGGGCATGTCCTCGATCCTGGGCTCGATCAACATCATCACCACGATCCTGAATATGCGCGCGCCCGGCATGACGTTGATGAAGATGCCGTTGTTTTGCTGGACCTGGCTGATCACCGCCTACCTGCTGGTTGCGGTGATGCCGGTGCTGGCCGGCGCGGTCACCATGCTGCTCACCGACCGCCACTTCGACACACACTTCTTCAACGCCGCCGGCGGCGGCGATCCGGTGCTGTTCCAGCACATTTTCTGGTTCTTCGGGCACCCCGAGGTATACATCATCGCTATCCCGGCCTTCGGTGTGATCTCCCAGATCATCCCGGCGTTTTCGCGCAAGCCGCTGTTCGGCTACAGCTCGATGGTGTACGCGACCGCCTCGATCGCCATTCTGTCGTTCCTGGTCTGGGCCCACCACATGTACACCGTGGGGATGCCAGTGCAGGCGCAGCTGTATTTCATGTTCGCCACCATGTTGATCGCGGTGCCCACCGGGGTGAAGGTGTTCAACTGGGTGGCCACCATGTGGAAAGGGTCGTTGACCTTCGAGACCCCGATGTTATTCGCGATGGGGTTCCTGTTCCTCTTCACCATGGGCGGCTTCACCGGCCTGGTCCTGGCGATCACGCCGGTCGATGTGCAGCTGCACGACACCTACTATGTGGTGGCCCACTTCCACTACGTGATGGTGGCCGGCGCGCTGTTCTCGGCGTTCGGCGGCATTTACTTCTGGCTGCCCAAGTGGACCGGCAAGATGTATAACGAGACGCTCGGCAAGTGGCACTTCTGGCTCTCGTTCATCTTCTTCAACATGGCCTTCTTCGTGCAGCACTTTCTCGGGCTCGCCGGCATGCCGCGGCGCATTCCCGATTACTCGCTGCAGTTTGCCGATTTCAACATGATCTCCAGCATCGGCGCCTTCGGCTTCGGGCTGTCGCAGCTGCTGTTCCTCTACATCGTGGTGAAGACCATCACGAGCGGCAAGAAGGCGGCCGACAAGCAGTGGGAAGGTGCCGACAGCCTGGAGTGGACGGCTCTGCCGAGCCCGCCCCCCTACCACAGCTTCGAAACGCCGCCGGTGGTGCGGTAACTTCGGCATGGGCATGGGGGCGCACGCCAACCAAGCGCAGGACAGAGCGGCGCGCAATCTGCGTACCGCTCTGATACTGGCTGCGATCGCACTGGCGTTCGGCATCGGCTTCGTGGTGCGGATGTGGCTGACAGCATGAGCGTAGCCGACTCGAACCGGGTGATGCTGCGCAAGCTGGTGGTGGTCGCTGTGGCCATGTTCGGCTTTGGCTTCGCGCTGGTGCCGATCTACAAGAAGATCTGCCAGACCACCGGCATCTACAACCTGGAGCGGCCGGATGAGGTGCGCAACACCCAGGTGGACGAGCGCCGTCTGGTGACCATCGAGTTCGACGCCAACACGCGCGGGCTGCCGTGGGAGTTCCGGCCCCTGCAGCGCAGCGTCCAGGTGCATCCCGGGGAGCTGGTGCAAGTGCTGTACGAAGCCCACAACAGCACTTCAGCGCCGGTAGTGGGCCAGGCCATCGCAAGCTACGGTCCGCAGGTTGCCGGCCAGTACGTCAAGAAGCTGGAATGCTTTTGCTTCACCCGTCAGGAGCTGAAGGGAAACGAGACGAGGCAGATGCCGTTGCAGTTCGTGGTGGATCCCGAGCTGCCCGGCGATGTGAGCGTTATCACCTTTTCCTACACCTTCTTCGAGCTGCCCGGAGGGGCGCCGGCGAAGGCGAGCTGAGCCGGATGAGTGCGGATGAGGAGCGTGGCGACAAGAGATCGAACCCGCTGCGAGCGGTCTCTGCCGTCCTGGGGGCTTTCATCGGCATCCGCAAGAGTGCTGCACGCGACAAGGATCTCGCCAGCCTCAAGCCGATCCATGTGATCGTGGCGGGGCTGATCGCCGCGGCGGTGTTCGTCGCGACGATCGTGACGCTGGTGCTGGTGATCACGAGCTGATAGTCGGTTGCAACAACTACAAGTCAGGAGAGGAGTTGTAAGAATGGCCACAGATACCACGCGCTACTACCTACCCGCGCCGTCCCGCTGGCCGGTGACGGGGTCCACTGCGCTCTTCATCATGGCGATCAGTGCCGTGCTGCTGGTCAACGGGATCAGCACCGGATGGATCGTGCTCGCTGCAGGTGCGGCGGTACTGATCTACATGCTGTTCGGCTGGTTCGGCACTGTGATCCGGGAGAGCGAGAGCGGAAAGTTCAACAAGCAGGTGGATCTGTCGTTCCGCTGGGGGATGGGCTGGTTCATCTTCTCCGAGGTGATGTTCTTCGCCGCGTTCTTCGGGGCCCTGTTCTACATGCGTGCCCTGTCGGTGCCATGGCTGGCGAGCGCGGATACCGCGGAGCTGCTCTGGCCGGCCTTCAAGGGCAACTGGCCGGCCTCCGGCCCGGCCATCGAGGCGGCCTTCGAGCCGATGGGCGCGTGGGGCATCCCAGCGATCAACACCTTGATCCTATTGAGCTCGGGCGCGACCGTCACCTGGGCGCACTGGGGCCTGAAGAAGGGCAACCGCGCTCAGCTCATCTGGGGCCTGTTCTTCACGATCGCGCTGGGCTGCCTGTTCCTCGGCCTACAGGCCTATGAGTACCACCACGCCTATACGGAGATGGGTCTGACGCTTGGCGCCGGTGCGTACGGTGCGACGTTCTTCATGCTGACCGGGTTCCACGGCTTCCACGTGACGCTGGGGACGATCATGCTGATCGTGATCTTCTTGCGCGCGCTGAAGGGGCACTTCACGCCGGAGCACCACTTCGCCTTCGAAGGCGTGTCCTGGTACTGGCACTTCGTGGACGTAGTCTGGCTGCTCCTGTTCGTCCTGGTGTATTGGCTGTAGCCCGGCCGCAGTGGCTACCCGATAGGAGAGCAGAGGGGGAGGAGAGTCCGCCCTAGCCCGCGGGCTAGAGGCGGACCCGGACAAAGCGCCGCACCGGCGAGTGCGGCGCTGTTTTTTTTGCCTCCCGGTGCGCGCCGACGGGGGAAGGGAAGAGCACGATCGCGCCGTGCCGCTCACAGTCCGGTCTTGGGGATGAGCCCGAAATAGTAGCCGGCCATCAGGAGCACGAACAGCACGATCGAGAGCGAGACGCGTATGGTCAGCGCTTTCACCGTCCGGTCCGACGCCCCCTTGTCGCGCACCAGATAGTAGAGTGCGGAGCCGAGGCTGCCGACGATGAGCACCAGGAAGACAATGACCAGGATCTTCACGGAAACCCCTGCAAAGCCAGCAGTCTAACAGCCCATGGAGAAGATCACGACGCCGTCCCTGTTGCGCGGTCCTGCGGCCCTTCGCGCAGCCGCTGGCGCCATTGCGCAGCCCTAGGCTGTGCCTCCCCAGGTGGAACGATACTTTTCGACCGGGGGGCCACCGATGCCGCTGCAGCGCAAAGCCAAGCTCGTCCCGACACTGGCGGCCGTCCTCGGGGTCATTGCCACCGCGTACCTCGGAAACTGGCAGCTCAACCGCGCCGCCTACAAGCTCGAACTGCAGCAGCGCATCGACCACGCCCGTGCGCAGCCGGCGCTGCAGCTTCCTGCGACACCCGTGCGCACCGACGACGTCGCGTTCTATCGGGTTGCAGCGGAGGGCGAGTTCCGTCCCGAGCTCACCGTGTTCCTGGACAACAAGGTGCGGAACGGCGCGGTCGGCTACGAGGTCGTCACACCCGTGCGGCTCGGGGAAAGCCAGCTTCACGTTCTGGTCGACCGCGGCTGGGTCAAGGCGCCCCCCACGCGCAGCGAGCTGCCGCCCGTAACCACCCCTTCCGGCCCGGTCCGCATCGAGGGGATCGCATTGCCGCCGCCGAGCCGGTTCGTCGAGCTTTCCGATCAGACGGTGACTGGCCGCGTGTGGCAGAACCTGCGCTTCGACCGGTACCGTGACGCCTACGGCGTCGATCTGCAGCCCGTGCTGATCCAGCAGCACAACGACATGAGCGATGGCCTGGTGCGGGTCTGGACCCGCCCCGACACAGGAGTGGACGTGCATCGCGCCTACGCGCTGCAGTGGTTCACCATGAGCGGTGCTATCGCCATCCTCTATATCCTGCTCAATGTCAGACGAAAGAAGCAGACGCTCGACGCGGCTTAACCTCATCGCCATCGCCACCGTCGGGCTGTTGCCCTTCGTCGGCAGTTACCTGCTGTACTGGCTCTGGAAGCCGGACGCGTTCGTGAACTACGGCGAGCTGCTTGCGGCGCCGCTTCCCGAGCTGCAGGCGCAGACCGCGCTGCCCCAGCTGAAGGGGAAATGGGCTTTCCTGATGGTGGACTCTGGCGCCTGCGACCACTGGTGCCGGCGCAAGCTCTACATCATGCGCCAGGTTCGGCTCACCCAAGGCAAAGACATGGAGCGCGTGGAGCGCGCCTGGCTGGTCGACGATGCGCTAGTGCCCTCCGCGACGCTGGTCGGCGAGTACGCAGGGACCTATCTTCTGCAGGCGCCGGGGAGCGCACTGCTCGCGAAGCTGCCAGCCGCAACGTCGGCGCGCGACCACCTCTACCTCGTCGATCCGTTGGGCAACCTGGTGCTGCGATACCCGCGTGACGCCGACCCGAGCCGGGTCAAGAAGGACCTGTCGCGTCTGCTGCGCGCATCCCGGATCGGGTGAGGCTGACCGGGCGTTGCGCCTCTCCCAGTGCTAGAATCTGCGCCTTCGCCGAGCCACCCTTCGCCCACAACTCCTCCCATGCATAGCGGTGTGCAGACCCAGCAGGCCGGCGTCCGGCTGCAGCAGTTCCTCGCCCTGACCAAGCCACGCGTCGTTTCGTTGATTGTGTTCACTGCGGTCATCGGCATGTTCCTGGCCACGCCGGGCATGGTGCCGCTGCGCGCGCTGGTGTTCGGCACGCTCGGCATTGCCCTGGTCGCGGGCGCAGCGGCAGCCATCAACTGCCTGGTCGAGCAAAAGATCGATGCGCTCATGGCGCGCACGCGGGCCCGGCCTCTGCCGATGGGCCAACTGAGCTCGCCGCAGACACTGGCGTTCGCGGGGGTCGTCGGCGGGGCCGGGCTGGCACTGCTGTATTCGCTGGTGAACCCGCTCACGATGTGGCTGACGCTCGCCACCTTCGTGGGGTACGCGATCGTGTATACCGTGATCCTCAAGCCGCTCACGCCGCAGAACATCGTGATCGGCGGCGCCTCGGGCGCGATGCCGCCGGTGCTCGGTTGGGCGGCGGTTACGGGTGAGATCCATTCCGATGCGCTGCTCCTGTTTCTGATCATATTCGCCTGGACCCCACCGCATTTCTGGGCGCTTGCGCTCTACCGCAAGAAGGAGTACGCGAGAGCCGGCGTTCCAATGTTGCCGGTGACGCACGGCGACCGTTTCACCCGGTTGCACGTGCTCCTGTATACCTTGATCCTGGCGGCCGTCAGCGTGCTGCCATTCACCACTCGCATGAGCGGCATCATCTACCTGGCCAGCGCATTGGTACTGGGTGGGGTGTTCCTCTGGTACGCGGTACGGATCTACGTCGACTACAGCGACCGCCTTGCCCAGAAGACCTTCCGCTACTCGATTGTCTACCTCTCGCTGCTGTTCGCAGCGCTGCTGGTCGATCACTACGTTCGCATCCTGTGGTGACGTGATCCTGCAATCGCGGAGATCGCGGGCTGGCGTGTCGGTGCAGATGATCTCGCGTTATCTCCTCGCCGTTATCCTGACCGCCCTGTTGCTCGGCTGCGACCGGGGGCCGAGCTTCCGCTCGACCGACATCACCGGGGCGGACTTCGGGAAGGACCTCCAGCTCGTCGACCATAACGGGCAGCCGCGCTCGCTCGGCGATTTTCGCGGCAAGGTGATCGTTGTGTTCTTCGGTTTTACTCATTGCCCCGACGTCTGCCCGACCACGCTGGCCGAGCTGGCCCGTGCACTGGAGAAGCTCGGCGCGGACGGCGACCGCGTTCAGGTGCTGATGGTCACTGTCGACCCAGAGCGCGACACGCCGGGGGTCCTGAAGCAATATGTCACGGCCCTGGATCCTCGCTTCCTCGGGCTGACTGGAGACGCGGATGCCATCGCGCGCACCGCAAGGGAGTTCAAGGTGTTCTACCAGAAGAGCCCGGGTGCGACACCCGAAGCCTACAGCGTGGATCACTCATCGGGCAGCTACGTGTTCGATCCGCAGGGGAGGCTACGCCTGCTCGTGACGTACGGGCAGGGCGCGGACGTGTTCGCGCACGACATTGCGCAGCTGCTCAATCGGTCCTGACTCGCTTTCACCACAAAGGCAGAGACGCAGAGAAATTCGGGGCTGACTGTGCAGGATCCAGCTGCGTGGGCGCGCTTGGCGTCGGGCCTCGCTCTGAATCGAAGATCTCTGTGCCTCTGTCGTGGATGTGATTCAGGTGTAGAAGCGCAAAACAAAACGCCGCCCAAAGGCGGCGTTTACATTCGATGCGTTGGGACGTCAGGCGACCGGGATCAGCGCCCGCATCTTCTTCATCGCTTGCGCTTCGATCTGCCGGATCCGCTCGGCGGACACGCCGAACTCCTCGGCCAGATCATGCAGCGTGAGTGAATCCTGCTCGCGCAGCCAGCGCGTCTCGATGATCCGGCGGCTGCGTGGATCGAGGCTGTCGAGCGCACGCCCGAGGCCTTCGCTACGCAGGCGCTCGGTCTCCTCGTGCTCCAGGATGCCGCCCGGCTCGTCGTCCGGATTCGACAAGTACGCAATCGGGCCGTACGCGTCTTCGTCGTCGTCGCCGACGGGCTCGAGGGCCAGATCCTGTCCCGACAGGCGCGTCTCCATCTCCGACACGTCCGAGGGCTTCACCCGCAGGTGGCTGGCCATATCGGCCGTTTCCTGAGAGGTCAGGGCGCCATGCCCTTTCTTCATGCTGCGCAGGTTGAAGAACAGCTTGCGCTGCGCCTTCGTCGTAGCGATTTTCACGATCCGCCAGTTGCGCAGGATGTACTCATGAATCTCCGCGCGGATCCAGTGAACTGCGAAGGACACCAGCCGTACGCCACGATCGGGGTCGAAGCGCTTGACGGCCTTCATGAGGCCGACATTGCCCTCCTGGATGAGGTCGCTGTGGGGCAGCCCATAACCCATATAGCCGCGCGCGATCGAGACCACCAGCCGCAAGTGCGACAGCACCAGCTGGCCGGCTGCTTCCAGGTCTTCGTTTTCCCGGTATTGGCGGGCGAAACGCAACTCTTCCTCCTCCGATAGAAGCGGGAACCGATTCACAGCCTGGATGTAACTCTCCAAGCTTCCGGCCGCCGACGGAACTGCGAGGGTTGCGGGCAAGAAACTGGTCATAGCGGGTGTCTCCAATCTAGTCGTTGTAATTTTAGCACTCGCTGATTCAGAGTGCCAAAGGAGCCGGAAAGTTCCCCGCTGCCCGGGTCAGGACGAGGTGCGTAAGTGACGACTCACTGATAGCCAAGCCCCCAACCATCCTAGTCCTGCGGAGAAGGCCAAGAGCGACGCTGCGTCCGTTGCAGGCAGCGGTGCAAGCCGCCAGGTCGATGCATACAGGGCGGCCAGACCCGCCAAGTCCCGGTTCAGGATCCAGACCGCTATAACGACCACCAGCCAGGCCGTGACTCCGCCTGCCAGGCCCTGGATCGCACCGAAGTACAGAAAGGGCCTACGAATGAAGGGGTTGGTCGCACCGATCAGGCTGGACACTTCGATCTCTTCGCGCCGGGTCAGGATTTGCAGGCGGATGGTGTTGAACGTCACCGCGACGAGCGCGCAAGCGAGCAGCGCTCCGAGCAGGAGCGTAAGAGTTCGGCCCACGCGCAGGGCCGCATGCAGCCGGCGCGCCCAGTCCGAGTCGAGTTGCACGTGGGCCACCTTCGGCCAGTCGGCCGCCTCGTCGCGGAGGCTCTCGAGCCATTCCGGGCGGTTGTCCTCGATTGTGACCACGAATGCGTCGGGGAGCGGGTTGCGCTGGAGACTGTCGAGGACGTCGGACAGCCCAGCGTTGCGCTTGAGGTCGTCCAACGCCTCGGCTCTGGGGATGAAGCGCAGCCGTGCCACTCGGGGATTCGCGCGCAACCGCCTCTCCACCTGCGCGACGTCGGTGGACGCAGCATCCAGCGCCAGAAAGATGCTGAGCTGAGGATCCCCGGAGAGCTGGCGCGACAGGCCCTGGAGCTGGCTCAGCCCCAGGTAAAGGCCCAGGGGCAGGCTCAGCGCGACGCCGATGACCAGAACATTGAGCAGCGTGGCCAGCGGGCTGGCCGTCAGCCGCCTGAACGAGTCGCGCAGCGCGGCGCCATGCTGAGCGAGCCAGCCCGTCACGCCGCTCTAGGCTCCACGAGCCGTCCCCCGGACAGCTCGATGGTACGGGCGCGCAGCCGTTCACGCACGACCCGGTCGTGCGTGGCGAGGACGAGCGTGACGCCGACCTGGTTGAAGGAGCGGAACAGCTCGACGATGTCCATCGCGTAGGCCTCGTCGAGGTTGCCGGTCGGTTCGTCGGCAAGCAGCACGGCGGGCCGGTGCACCACAGCGCGGGCGATGCACACGCGCTGTTGCTCGCCGCCGGAGAGCGTGATGGGCATTGCGCGCTCCTTGCCGAGCAGGCCCACCTTGTCCAGCGCGGCGCGGGCGCGGCGCCCGGCGTCGCGCCGATCGAAGGCGGCGATCTGCAGGGGCAGCAGCACGTTGTCGAGCACACTGCGGTCGAACAGCAGCTTGTGATCCTGGAACACCAGCCCGAACCGGCGCCGCAGGAATGGCAGGGCGCGGGGCTTGAGCGCCCGGGTGTTCTGGCCATTCACGATCACCGTGCCCGCGCTCGGCAGCTCGATGGCAGCCATCAGCTTGAGCAGCGTGCTCTTGCCCGCGCCCGAGTGGCCGGTCACGAGCACCGCCTCGCCGGGTTCGATGGCCAGTGAGATGCCTTTCAGCGCCTCCTGGCTGCCGGGGTAGCGCTTGGTGACGTGGGTGAACGAGATCAAGAGGCTAGAAGACTGGCGACGCGGGACCGGAGCCGGGATGGAGGCTGCTGCCGGATCAGCCCTGGCCCCTGGTCCTCAGCCCCTGACACTCACTCGAACAGCGCATCCACGAACTCCTGCGCGCTGAACGGGCGCAGGTCCTCGATCCCCTCGCCCACGCCGATGAACCTGACGGGGATAGGCTTGTAGCGCGCGATGGCGGCAATGGTTCCGCCGCGCGCAGTGCCGTCCAGCTTGGTGATCGTCAGTCCGGTCAAGCCGAGCGCGTCGTCGAAGGCCTTAACCTGGCTCACGCTGTTCTGTCCGGTATTGGCATCGAGCACCAGCATGACTTCGTGCGGAGCGTCGGCGACGACCCGCGTGATGACACGCTTGACCTTCTTCAGCTCTTCCATGAGGTGCAGCTGCGTCGGCAGCCGCCCCGCGGTGTCCACGATCAGCAGATCGGTCCCGCGGGACTGCGCCGCCTGCAGCGCGTCGTACACCACTGCAGCCGGATCGCCAGCGGACTGGCTGATTACCGGCACGTTGTTGCGCTCGCCCCAGGCCTTGAGCTGCTCCACCGCAGCCGCCCGGAACGTGTCGCCGGCGGCCAGCATCACCGTCTTTCCCTGGCTCTGGTAGTAGTGCGCCAGCTTGCCGATGGAAGTCGTCTTTCCCGAGCCGTTTACGCCGGCGACCAGCAGGACATAGGGCCGCTTGCCGTCGACCGACAGGGGCTGCGCAACCGGCGCGAGCAGCTCGCGCATACACTCCTTGAGCACGTCCTTGAGCTGTGCAGGATCGGTGAGCTGCGCGCGCGAGGCCCGCTTGCGCGCTTCCGCCAGGAGAAAAGCCGTCGAATCGACGCCCACGTCGCAGGTCAGCAGCAAGCCTTCCAGCTCTTCGTAGAGGGCATCGTCGATGCGCGCGTACCTGCCGAGCAGCGCCGAGAGCGGGGCTCCCAGCTTGGCCCGCGTCGCGGCGAGCCCGCTCTTGAGCCGCGCCAGCCAGCCGCCGCCCGCCTTGTTGTCGTCTGTCTTGTCACTCTTGAGGAAACCCAACATACTTGACCGCTCTTAAGATCCCGTGTTCCGCACCCGTTATCGGTGCCGTACGGCTGCATTCTAGCCCGTAAACATCCCGTCTTCCGTCGCCTTCGCCGCATGCCCGCCTCTGCCTCGCCGCTCATGCACTCCAGCCCGCCCCAACCGACCGTCCGTATCCGCGCCGCACCCGTGTGGGCTCTGGTCCTGGCGCTGGGAATGGCTGCCGGTCCGGTGCATGCCGCACCGGTCGAGCACGTCCTGTCCAACGGGATGAAGGTGATCGTGAAAGAGGACCGCCGCGCTCCCGTGGTGGTATCGATGGTGTGGTACCGCGCCGGCAGCATGGACGAGAGCACGGGCACGACGGGTGTGGCGCACGTGCTCGAGCACATGATGTTCAAGGGCACGCGCTCGCTCGAGCCCGGCGAGTTCTCGCGCACCATCGCCCGCGCGGGCGGCCGCGACAACGCGTTCACCAACCGCGACTACACTGCTTACTACCAGCAGCTTCACAAATCGAACCTGTCGCTGGCGCTCGAACTCGAAGCCGATCGGATGGCCAACCTGCAGCTCTCCGAGGCGGAGTTCGCCAAGGAGATCAGGGTCGTGATGGAAGAGCGCAGACTGCGCGCCGACGATCAGCCACGCTCGCTGCTGTACGAACGGCTGCTGGCTAGCGCCTGGCAAGCTCACCCGTACCGCACGCCGGTGATCGGCTGGATGAACGACCTCGAGAACATGCGGGTCGACGACGCGCGCGACTGGTACCAGCGCTGGTACGCGCCCAACAATGCCACCCTCGTTGTTGTCGGCGACGTGTCGGCACGAGAGGTAGTGCAGGCGGCGCAGCAGTACTTCGGTCCGATCCCCGCTCGCACGCTGCCGATTCGCAAGCCGGCGCTGGAGCCGCCGCAGAATGGCATCCGGCGTGTGACCCTCAAGGCACCGGCCGAGCTGCCCTACCTGCTCATGGCCTGGCATGTGCCGAGGCTCGAGGACGTGAATGCCGACCGGGACGCTTATGCGTTGTGGGTGCTCTCCGCGCTGCTCGATGGCGGCGACGCGGCATGGCTGGCGCGCGAACTGGTCCGGGGCTCGCGGGTGGCGGTTTCCGCGAGTGCCAGCTACGATGCGATCGGCCGCGGGCCTGCGCTGTTCGTCTTGAAGGCCAGCCCGTCGCCCGGCAGGACCGTGGAGGAGATGGAGGCTGCGTTGCGCGAGCAGCTGCGCAAGATCGCCGACGAGGGCGTGGACGACGATGAACTGGCGCGCGTGCGTGCCGGTGTGGTGGCCAACCAGGTCTACCAGCTCGACTCGATGTTCAGCCAGGCCATGCAGATCGGGGCGCTGGACAACGCGGGGCTGCCGCCCGGCTCGGTGCAGACCCAGGTCCGGCGATTGCAGGAAGTGACTCCCGCGGACGTGCAGCAGGTCGTGCGGCGCTACCTCGTAGACGACAGCCTGACCGTCGCGGTGCTCGACCCGCAACGTGTGCCTGGCCACCGCGCACCCGCCGGCGAAAGCGAATGACTCTGCGTGGCCCGATCCTTGGCGTGCTGGGCGCTGTGCTGCTGACGAGCGCCACCTCTGCCCTTGCGCTGCTGCCGATCGAGCATTGGGAGACATCCACCGGCGCCCGCGTGTATTTCGTGCGTAGCGACAATCTGCCGATGGTGGACGTGAGCGTGGAGTTCCCGGCTGGGTCGGGGCGTGACACGCGCAGCCGCTCCGGTCTGGCCGCCTTGACCCTGCGTCTGCTGCGCGGGGGGACCGACGAGCTGAGCGAGGAGGAGGTTTCGCGAAGTCTGGCCGCGGTGGGCGCGAACCTCGGCCAGGTCTTCGATTTCGACCGCTCCGGGCTGTCGCTGCGCTCGCTGAGCGACGACGCTCACCTGACTCCTGCCCTCGTCGTGCTCGCCGGCGTTCTGCAACGGCCGAGCTTTCCGTCGGAGGCGCTGGAGCGGGAGAAGGCGCGGGTGCTGGCCGGGATGCAGGAGACCGATGCCAAGCCTGCAGGCATCGCCAGCCGTACCTTCGTGCGCCTGGTCTATCGCGAGCATCCCTACGGTCTGCGTGCCAGTGGCGAGGCTGGGTCCGTGACGCGTCTCACGCGCGCGGATCTGGCCGATTTCCATGCGCGTTTCTTCAACCGCCGGGATGCCGTAGTCGCGATCATGGGCGACGTCACCCGGTCGCGCGCCGAGGCCATCGCCGAACAGCTCACCAGAGGGCTGCCGCAAGCGCGCGAGGCGCTACCGCCATTGCCTCCTGTGACGCCGCTCGACAGCGCGAGCAGCCGCTACATCGCCCACAGGTCGGCACAAGCGCACATCTTCCTCGGCGCGCCGGGGATGACCCGCAGCGATCCCGACTATATTCCGCTCTGGGTTGGCAACTACATGCTGGGCGGGAGCGGGTTCGGCTCGCGACTGACGGAGGAACTGCGGGAGAACCGCGGTCTCACCTACAGTGTGTACAGCTCCTTCTCGCCGTACGAGCAGGCCGGCGTGTTCCAGATCGGCTTGCAGACCCGCAGCGACCAGGCGAGTGAAGCTCTCGAGGCGGTGCGCGAGACGCTCGGGAGATTCATCGCGGAGGGCCCCACTGCGCAGGAGCTGGAGCGCGCAAAGCAAAGCCTGGTGGGGGGCTTTCCGCTGCGGATCGACAGCAATCGCAAGATCCACGAATACCTCGGCGTGATCGGGTTCTACCGGCTGCCGCTGGATTACCTCGATCGGTTTCCGGCCCGAATCCAGGCGGTCACCGTAGACGAGATCCGGGACGCCTTTCAGCGCCGCGTCCACCCCGACCGCATAGTCACGGTGGTGGTGGGCGGCGCCCAGGCGAAGTAGGGCGCGTTGCGCAACCGCGTGCGCATCGTCGGCGGCGAATGGCGCAGCCGTTGGCTGCGCTTCCCCGCGCTGCCGGGGCTGCGCCCGACCCCGGACCGGCTGCGCGAGACCCTGTTCAACTGGCTGGGGCAGGACCTGACCGGGCTCACCTGCCTCGATCTGTTTGCCTGCACCGGCGCGCTGGGGCTGGAAGCCGCCTCGCGGGGCGCGAAGCTCGTCGTGCTGGTGGAGCGCGACCCGCGCCTGTTGCGGGCCCTCGAAGACAATATCCGGTTGCTCGATGCCCGCGCCGTCCAACCGGTCCGGGCGAATGCGTTAGAATTCCTGGCGGCCGACGCCCGTGCCTACGATGTGGTGTTCCTCGACCCACCCTACGCGATGCAGGAGCGGGGCCTCCTTCTCGATGCGGTCCGCCCACGTCTGGCGCCTGGTGCCCGGGTGTACCTGGAGTCGGCCAACTATCTGCCGCCGCGGGCGCAGTGGGAGATCCTCCGGCAGACCCGCGCTGGCGCAGCGCATTGCCAACTGATGAGAGTTGCCTCGTGAAGAAGGCTGTCTACCCGGGAACCTTCGACCCCCTGACGCGCGGTCACGAAGACTTGGTGCGCCGCGCTGCGGGGCTGTTCGGCGAGATCATCGTCGCGATCGCCGACAGCAGGGCGAAGCAGCCCATGTTCAGCCTCGATGAGCGGGTCGACATGGCGCGCGAGGTCCTGGCGAGCTACCCCAACGTGCAGGTGATGGGCTTCTCCGGGCTGCTCATGGACTTCATGCGCAGCCATGGCGCGAACGTGATCCTGCGGGGGTTGCGTGCGGTGTCCGACTTCGAGTACGAGTTTCAGATGGCCGGCATGAACCGGCAGCTCTATCCGGATGTCGAAACCATGTTCCTGACGCCATCCGAGCAGTACATGTTCATCTCTGCCACCATGGTCCGCGAGATCGCCACGCTGGGCGGCGACGTCAGCCTGTTCGTCAGCCCGGTAGTGGCGGCGCGCATCGCGCGCATGCGCAAGCCCAAAAAGCAACCGTAAAGACGGCTGAAGCGATGGCTCTGCTCATCACCGACGAGTGCATCAACTGCGACGTGTGCGAGCCCGAATGCCCGAACCAGGCGATCTCGCAGGGTGAGGAGATCTACCTGATCGATGCGGCGCGCTGCACCGAGTGCGTCGGCCACTTCGCCACCCCCCAGTGCGTGGAGGTGTGCCCGGTGGACTGTATCGTCACTAACCCGGATGCGGTCGAGACGCGAGAGCAGCTTCAGGCCAAGTATCAGGCCCTGATGAAACAGAATGCGGTGGCGAGCGCGGACTGACCTCAGGCCTACCTCTGAATGCGTTCCAGCGGTAGGCAGTAAGCTCAGCGCTGACAGCGCGGGCAGTAGAAAGCCGAGCGCTGTCCAATACGCGTAGCGCGGATTGGGGCCCCGCACTTCCTGCAGGGCAGACCTTCCCGGTCGTAGACGAAGTACTCTTGCTGGAAGTAGCCGGGCGCACCGTCGGCGTTGACAAAGTCGCGCAGCGTGCTCCCGCCGGCGCGGATGGCGTCCAGTAACGTCTCCTGCACACAGGTCACCAGCCGGGCGTAGCGCGCCTGGCTGATGCGGCCGGCGGCGCGCGCGGGGTGGATGCCGGCACGAAACAGGGATTCGTTGGCGTAGATGTTTCCCACGCCGCACACCAGGTGGCTGTCCATCAGCAGGCTCTTGATGGACGCCGTCCGCCCGCGGGTCCGGCCGTGCAGCCAGCATGCGTTGAACTCCGGCGCGAACGGCTCGGGGCCCAGGTTGCGCAACAGCTTGTGGCGGCTGGGCTCGCCCTTCTGCCACAGCACCGCCCCAAAGCGCCGCGGATCGGTCAGCCGGAGCGCCTTGCCGTTCTCCAAGACCAGATCGAAGTGGTCGTGCTTGGCTGGTGGTGTGTCGGCAGGCACCATGCGCAGGCTGCCCGACATGCCCAGATGGATGATCAGCCAGCCGCTGGTGCAGCCGATGAGCAGATATTTGCTGCGACGGTCGACCCTGTTGATCCGTTGCCCCCCAAGCAGTCTGGCGAGGTCGGCACGCACCGGCCAGCGCATGCCGCTGTGGCGTACGACGGCAGTGCGGATCAGCTGTCCGCTCAGGTGGGGTTCAAGACCGCGGCGCGTCGTCTCGACTTCCGGCAGCTCGGGCATGATTTCACGGCGTCTACGGCGGAACCGCGGAGGCCGCCGAGTCGCCAGCTGGCGTGGCCACCTCGGGCGGGGTGAGCAGACGCCTGCCCATCTCGCCGGAGAAGTGGAACTGCAGCTTTTCGTCTGGCCGCACCAGGATGAGCTCCGGCTGCTTCTGCAGCACGCCCAGCCTGAGCGTCCTGCCGTCGGCAAGGCGCACTTCGATATGTTCGGCGGATGCCTTTGCGCCCGCACGCCGCGTCAGCAGGCTCGAGGCGAAGCGCCACCCGTCCACCCAGCGGTTGAAGTCGTCCTGGCTGGGTTCCTCAGCGCCGGTGGCCGGCCGACGCGCCCACTTCGCGTCCTGCAGCTCGATGCGGGCCCCCGGTAGCACGAACGCGACCGGGCTCTCGCCCTCGACGAACAAGGAATGAGTCAGCAGCCGTTCGGCTTTTTGCGGCACCAGCGACGAATAGAGCGAGGACAGCAGGTACACGGCATCGCCGGCCAGCACGTACTGCTCCTGGCTCAGGGGGTTTACCGTGCCGAACGCGAAACGTTGCCCCTCGAGGGTGACGGTGAGCGAAGGCCGATCCAGGTCGAAGCGCCCGAGATCGCTGGCGGCGAGCCTTTCCTTGCTGGAGGCGCTGGCGAGCTCTAGCAGGCGTTCCACCTGGCTGCGGTCCGCGCGCGCCTCGATGGGGCGCGCCAGGTACCACGCATCCCCGCGCTTGGCGAGTTCGATGATCTCGCCGTCCCGCGGCTCGATCACAACGCGGGTCACGGCGCTCGGCGCCAGCGTGCTCAGCTTGTGCCGGGTAGCGTCGTTGTCGCCCGGGCGGTAGTAGATGTAGAAGCCCAGGCCGACGACAGCGGCCAGCAGGAGCAGGTTGATGATCCAGCCGCGCTTCATTCCACGCATTTCTTCGTAGAGTAGGTCACCCCGGAGGACGCAGAGGACGCGGAGGGAAAACAGTGAGATCGAGCCTCAGCCGGTTCACCCGCCGGGAGAGTGCGTCCGCCTGGATGACAAATTGGCCTACCCTGTGTCCTCCGCGGTTCATCCTTCGTCTCCAGCTTCAATCGGGCGCTTGCGTGCTCTCGTGGGCCCGCCGGCCGCACCCGCTGTCGCATCAGCCGCGGCGCCGCCGCCACCAGATCATGCCGCCGGCGAACAGGAACACAGCAGGGAGCACTGCCAGAAAGCCGATCGCGATCACGGCCAGCGATGTCCGGGTGAGGTTGAGCTCGCTATCCACCCGCGCGCGCGGCTGGATGGTGATGAGGCTCTCGTCCTCGGCCAGCCAGTTGAGGATGTTGGTGCCCAGATCCTGGTTGCTCAGCAGGCCGACGAAGGCGTTGGACAGGAAGCTGCTGCCGCCAGTCGCTACTACGCGCTGCATGCGTTCGCCCTTGCTGCGTTCGATGGCAACAGCGATCGGCACCGGGCCACGCGTATCGCGTCCCTGGTCGAAGCGTGCGCCCTTCTCGAGGGCTCCGGTTTCCACCCAGCCATTGGCTGCCACCTCCACCAGCGTCGTCGCGCGCCAGTCCTTCGCTTCCGGATCCACCGCGATGCGCCGTACGAAAGGGAAGGCGGTGTTAAGGGCCGAGAAGTCCTCGGTGATCGGATGCAAACCATAGCTCGACGACAGCGCGATGGTCGGTTCGATGCCCAGCCGCGCGGCAGCTGGATCCACTACGACGCCGGTGGTCAGATCGAGGTGCAGCTGCTCTGCGATGGGCTGCAGTCCATGCAGCGGCTCCTGGTCGATGAGCCAGAGCAGATTCCCGCCGCGCTCGAGGAAACGCTTGATCTTGTCCACCTCGCCCTTGAGCATGTCCACCCGCGGCGGCGTGAGCACCAGCACGCTGATGTTGTCCGGGACCTCGGGCGCGACGGCCAGATTCAGACCCTGGATGCGAAACCCCTTGGTCCCGAGCTGACGGCCGAAGTCGCCCAGGTCGAAGTTCGCCTGCCCATCCAGCTTCGGCTCGCCATGGCCGTCGACGTACATGACCAGCCGCTCCTGGCTGCGCGCCAGGCGCTGGAGCAGGTTGGCCAGCGCCTGCTCATTCAGCTCGGTCAGGTGCTCGGAGCGAGTGCCGTACTCGATCACCAGCTCGCCGTTGCTGCGCACGTTGGCTGCGGCCGTCTGCTTGGGCTGCTCGCGCGGGTCGACAAAGGCCAGTGTAAGGTCGGGCTTCGCGCGCTTGTAAGGTGCCACGAAGTCGCTGATCAGCCGCCGAACATCTCCCAGCATCGGGTCCTGTGTCGTTGCATAGGCCGTAATGCTGATGGGCCCGGTCATCTTTGCCAGCACGTCGCGCGTGCCCTGAGAAAGGGTGTTGCGCTGGTTCTGGGTGATGTCCCATTGCAGGCGGTTGTCCTTGACCGCGTACACCGCCAGGAAGGCGCCCGCCGCCAGCAGCAGGGCGAACAACCCGTTCTGCGCCAACATCTGCAGCCGGAGCCTCGCGCTCGTCTTCATGCGCGCAGCCGGTCGCCATCCAGCCGGCGGATGGACAGGAGCAGGAACAGGGCGATCAGCGCGACATAGTAGGTGAGGTCGTTCAGCGCGATCGTCCCTTTTCCGAAGCTGTCGAAGTGGCGGATCAACGACAGCAGGTGGAGCACGCTGTCCGGATTGTTGGTGGAGATGTTGATCAGCCACAGCGCCAGCAGCACGGCGAAGGTGCCCACCGCCGCCACCAGAGGCTGCGCGGTCAGACAGGACAGATACAGCCCCACGGCGGCGAAGCTCCCGCACAAGAGCAGCAGGCCCAGCGCGTTGGCTGCCAGCAGCCCGAGGTCGAGCGCTCCGCCCGCGTACAAGGACAGGGACATGACCAGGATGAGGCCGACCGCCAGCATGAGGAAAGCGAGCAGCGCGAGGAACTTGCCGAGCACGATGCCACTGATCGACACCGGCGCTGACATCAGGAATGGCAAGGTCTGGTTGCGCCGCTCCTCGGCGATCAGCCGCATGGACAGGAGCGGGACCACCATCAGCAGCATGATGGATGCGGTGGCGAAGACCGGCGCCGCGACGACCTCGGTTGCCCCCGGCGCGGCCGGCTGCATGGCAAGCTGGGGCTGCAACTCGAGGTAGATCTGCAGGCGCGACAGGAACACCCAGGCGAACATGAGCTGGAGAAAGGCCAGAACTACCCACGCCAGCGGCGATGCGAACAGCACCCGCAGCTCCTTCGCCGCGACCACCCGGATCATGCTGCCGCCTCCTCTGCCGCCTGCGGCGCGCCTGCGGCTTCCTGCCGGGTGAGCTGTACGAACACCTCTTCCAGGGTGGCGCGCTCGGGGGTCAGGTGGAACAGCCGCCAGCCGCGCTCCGCCGCGGTCGCGACCAGTGCATCGGTGGGGTCCCCTCCCGGTAAATGGAGCACCCGCAGCAGCTGGCCGGCCAAGGGCTCGACCCGAACCACCCCGGGTAGGCGGGCAAGCTCCTCGGGCGGGGGCGGGTTGCGTAAGCCGACCAGCAGTGCCTGGCCACCGCGGAACTGGCGCAGCCCCTCGATCGTGTCGCTGTAGACGATGCTGCCGCGGTGCATGATCTGCACGCGGTCGCACGCCGCCTCGACCTCGGGAAGGATGTGGGTGGATAGGATTACGCTGTGCGTACCCGAGAGCTCTCGGATCAGCGCCCGAATCTCGCGGATCTGGATGGGATCGAGCCCGACCGTAGGCTCGTCGAGGATGACCACGTCCGGCGCGTGGACGATCGCCTGCGCGATGCCGACCCGCTGTTGATAGCCCTTGGACAGCGTACCGATCAGGCGATGCCCGATATCGGCCAGCCCACAGCGCTGCTTGGCCCGGTCCAGCGCTTCGCCCAGCCGGCTGCGCGGCACGCGGTGCAGCCGCCCGGCGATGCGGAGGTATTCATCTACCGTCAGCTCCCGGTACAGCGGCGGGACCTCCGGGAGATAGCCGATGCGGGCCTTGGCGGCGGTCGGGTGCTCCAGCAGGTCGACCCCGCAGATGGTTATGCTGCCGGTGCTCGGCGCGAGGTTACCGGTCAGCATCTGCATGGTTGTGGTCTTGCCGGCACCGTTGGGGCCCAGCAGGCCCAGCACTTCGCCGCGCCGGAGGTCCAGATCGAGCGCGCGCACGGCCGGGGCGCCGCCGAAGCTGCGCGACAAATCGCGCACCGACACGGTCGTTTCCTGCGAGTGGGTGCTTGCGTTGGAGCTATCCGACATGGCTAAGGGTAGTGCGGCAGAGAACTTGCTTTGGCCCGGGGGAAAGCATGCCGCACTGCAGCGCCCCGGGCCGGCGGTCAACGCGTCGAAAAGGGCCGCGGACGACTTGAGGCGCGGCGCAAATATACCTAAACTGACTTCGATGTTGAAGCTATCGCGAACGACGCACGCTAGGACTAGCGCCAGCCCGGACTAAACCCCGGTGCGGCGCCAGCGTCTACGCCGGGAAAAGCGCGCAATCCAAGCCGTCCCCTATCCCTTCGTCTAAGAGTTCCGCCCAGGCACGCTATGCACAAGATCCAAATCCTCGCGGTGGCCGCCTTGGCGACACTCGGTGGCTGCGCGCACCAACTGCAGACCGACGTGCGCGCTGGCGATCCCTTCGGCACCCGCACGGCCGCCGCCGACGGGATGCTGCCACTGGAGCCCTGGCCCAGCCTGGCCCAGGCCGGCGACGACGAAGACGAGGATGCGCTGGAAGAGCGGGCGCGGCGCATATTCGGCGACGCGCCGCCGGCGCCCACCAATCTGCCGGACAAGTCACTGGACCAGGAACTGCTGTTCAAGTTCCTGTTGTCCGAGATCGCCGGTCAACGTGGCAACCTGCAGCTTGCCGCCCAGGGCTATCTGGACATGGCCAGGTCCACGCGCGATCCGCGTCTGGCCCGGCGTGCCACGGAGATCGCCAATTATGCCCGCCTGCCCGCCATCGCTCTCGAGGCGGCGCGGCTCTGGTATGACACGGACAAGAGCAGCCCGCAGGCGCGTCAGACGCTGGTGAGCGTCCTGCTGAGCAACAACAAGCTGCAGGAAGCCAAGCCGCACCTGCAGGCCATGCTCAACGCCGATGGCGACCTCGCGCACGGTTTCCTCCAGCTGCACAACATGCTGGCCAAGAGCGCCGACAAGGCGGCCGTGCTGAGCGTCGTGCGCGATCTGGCCAAGGGCTACCCGCAGATGCCCGAAGCGCACTTCGCGGTGGCCCAGGCGGCCTTGGCAGCGGGCAAGTACGACCTTGCTAGCAGCGAAGCGGGCGAGGCCATGCTGTTGCGGCCCGACTGGGAGCTGGGCGCGCTGCTGCAGGCGCAGATCATCCAGCAGCGCGAATCCCCTGCCAAGGCGGCCGAACACCTGGAGCGCTTCCTCGCCGCCCATCCCAAGGCCCGCGATGTGCGCGCCAGCTACGCGCGTCTGCTGATCGGCAACAAGAAGCTCGAAGAAGCCCGTGCACAGTATCAGATCATGCTCGACGAGCAGCCCGCCAACGCGGACATCGCCGTCACCATCGGGTTGCTCTCGTTGCAGCTGAACGACTTCGACGCAGCCGAGGCGAAGCTCAAGCGCGGTCTTGAGTTGGGGTACCGCGACCCGGATACGCTGCGGTTCTACATCGCCCAGTCCTTCGAGGAGCGCACCCGCACCAGCGAGGCCATGGATTGGTACAGGCAGGTGGAGGGCGGCGACCAATACGTCCCTGCGCAGGCCCGCTATGCCTTCCTGCTCGGCCGCCAGAACAAGGTTGCCGAAGCACGTGAGTACCTGCAGAGCGTGCAGGTGCAGAGCGACGAGCAGCGCGCCATGCTGGTCCAGGCCGAAGCCCAGCTCCTGCGCGAAGCCAAGGACTATCAGGAGTCCTACGACGTGTTGGCACGCGCACTGGACAAGCAGCCCGAGAATGCGGACCTGCTCTACGACAGCGCTCTGGCAGCCGAGAAGCTGAACAAGCTGGATGTGGCCGAGGTCAACCTGCGCAAGCTGATCAAGCTGAAGCCGGATCACGCTCAGGCCTACAATGCGCTGGGCTATACGCTGGCCGATCGCACCGACCGACTGAAAGAAGCTAAGGATTACATCGAGAAGGCGCTCAAGCTCGCTCCCGACGACCCCTTCATTCTCGACAGCATGGGCTGGGTGCACTACCGCCTGGGCAACCACAAAGAGGGGCTGGACTATCTGCAGCGCGCCTACACCCAGCGGCCCGACCCGGAGATCGCCGCGCACCTGGGAGAGGTGTTGTGGGTCAAGGGACGCTCGGCCGACGCGGAGAAGGTCTGGCGTAACTCCGCCCAGGAGCATCCGGACAACGAGCTGCTTCAGCAGACCATGAAGCGGTTCCTCAAGTAGTGCGGGCGCGCCGCGGCCACCGCTGGGTGGCCGTGCTCGCCGCTGTCCTGCTATCCGCGTGCGCGGCCCTGCCGCGTGGCGGTCCTGTGCCCAGTGTAGATGCCAGGGCAGTCGATGCTTTTCAGCTCGACGGCCGCATCAACGTGCGCGTCGAGAACGAAGGGCATCCAGGGCGCGTTCGCTGGCAGCACAGCCCGCACGCGGACGAGCTGTGGTTCTATTCCCCGCTGGGTGCCACCGTTGCACAGCTCAGACAGGACGCATCCGGAGCGCTGCTGATTACCTCCGACGGGCGCGAGTACCGGGCGAGCGACCTGCAGCAGCTCGCCTTCGATGTGCTCGGATGGGATCTGCCGCTTGGTGGCCTGCCGTATTGGGTGCGCGGTTTGGAGTGGCCGGGGGTGGAAACGCAGCAGGAGACGTTCGACCCGCAGGGCAGGCTCAAGTATCTGTCCCAGGGCGGCTGGGAGGTCTCTTACCTGGACTGGGCGCCAGCCGGCGTGTCAGGGCTCCCGAGCAAGCTCGACTTAAAGGGGGAACGCTTGCGCATGCGGCTGCTGGTCGAGAAGTGGAGCGTGAGTGGACGCGAGCTGTGAGCAGGCTCTGGTGTGTCCGGCACCTGCCAAGCTCAACCTGTTTCTACACATTGTGGGCCGGCGAGCAGACGGCTATCACCTCCTGCAAACCCTGTTCCGCTTCGTCGATCACGCCGATACGCTGACCTTCCGGGTCCGCACGGATGGCCGCATCGAGCGAAGCGGTGACCTGCCGGGGTTACCGCCGCAACAGGACCTGACCGTGCGCGCGGCGCGCCTGCTGCGCGAGGCCTCGGCCACGCACGCTGGTGTCACCATAGTGCTGGACAAGCACCTGCCACTAGGCGGGGGTGTGGGCGGGGGCAGCTCGGACGCGGCGACCACGCTGATCGCCCTCAATCGCCTGTGGGGGCTCAAGTGGACGCGCTCGCGGCTGCAGGAGCTTGCCCTGCAGCTCGGCGCCGATGTGCCCGTGTTCGTGTTCGGTCGCAACGCCTTTGCCGAGGGTGTGGGGGAGCGGCTGCACGCCGTCGAGCTACCGCCCGCCTGGTATGTCGTGCTGGCTCCGCAGCTGGCGGTGTCCACCGCAGAGGTCTTCTCCGACCCTGATTTGACACGAGATTCGACTCCAATCAGAATAGCGAGCTTTTCCGCGGGGGCGGGCCGCAACGACCTCGAGGCGGTCGTGTGCCGGCGGTATCCTGTCGTGGCCCGGCATCTGGAATGGCTCCGGCAGCACGCCCCGGCCGCAATGACAGGGTCGGGCGCGTGCGTGTTCGCCGCTTTCGACAGCGAATCCGCCGCGCTGGACGTGTTCCAGCGCCGGCCGCAGGGTATGCAAGGTTTCGTTGCGCGCGGATTGGATCGTCATCCCCTGTGGGAGTGGCTCGAGTAGCGCTCGCTGCGGGGGTGGACACAGGTTGCGTCGGTCTCGGCGCGGTTGCGCCGGGGCGCTTGGGGAGTCGCCAAGCTGGTTAAGGCACCGGATTTTGATTCCGGCATGCGAAGGTTCGAATCCTTCCTCCCCAGCCAGAAAAATCAGGGGCTAGGGACTGAGGACCAAGGACTCAGGACCTAGTGCCGTTTCAGTTTTATCGTGCCGATCGGCAGACAAGTGCA
>DAIQQA010000322.1:0-2100 GCA_036787045.1 Burkholderiales bacterium
AATTCGCCCAGTTCGTCGTGCATTACGTACTCGGCAATGACGCGCGCGCCGCGCATCATGCCGGACTGCTGCACGGCGACTTCCATCCGCTCGTGCTGCTCGCGCGTGCGCTGGTCGCGCTCAAGGCCGGAGAGCGCGAGCGGGCGCAGAAGTCGGTCGACCGGCTGTTCACGCTGCACCCGTCATGGCGCATCGGTCCGCGCCGCGAGATCGAGCGCTTCATCCCGGCGGCGAAAGTGGTCGACCGCATCATGCGCGATCTCGCGCCGGTCGGGTTCAGCACGGTGAATTGAGGCTTCTTTACCTCTCCCCGCGAAGCGGCTAGTCCATCTACACATCTTAGCGCGACAGATTGACTCGGTGGGGGCGAGTGCGATTCCCTCGTAATGAGCTGAGTGGTTCTGTGGCTGACACCTTGATTCGAAGGAGCGTCAGCGATGCAGCTAGAGCCGAGTTGGTCCCTGGGCAAGTTTGGAGATCGTCGTCTCGACAAAGGGGGGCGGCGCTGCTCCGCGGCATGCTTTGCACCCGCAGTGTATCCTTGCGCCGGATGGCGCGCGGGCTGTGGTCCGCGCAGATGCGGTTTTGGCGATTTGTGAGCAACCCGCGGGTAACGGTTGATCGTCTGATTGAGGGCTGGAGCGATCAGACGCGGGCTGCAGCGTCGGGGCGGCACGTGCTGGCGATTCAGGATACCAGCGAGATCAAGTTTGCGACGACGGACGAAGACCGACGCGGGCTGGGCAAGGTCAAGAAGGGCAATGTGTATGGCGTGCTGCTGCACGCCATGATCGGAGTGGACGCGGATACGGGCAGCTGCCTTGGGCTTGTCGGCGGCGAAGTGTGGACGCGCACGCAGAAGCGCAAAGCGCCGCATGCACAGCGCGTGCTGGCAGACAAGGAATCCCGGCGCTGGGTGGATAGCGCCGAGCAAGCCAAGGACGTCTTGGCGCAGGCCCGCACGATCACGGTCATGAATGATCGGGAAGGCGACTTCTACGCCCATTGGGCGCGCACGCCCGACGACACCGTCGAGTTGCTGTCGCGGGTGATGCACGACCATGCTCTTGTCAAAGGCGGGACGCTCCGCAAGGCGGTGAGCCGTGTGGCTTTTTCTGCCAAGGCGGTGATCGAGTTGCCCAAGCGGGTCGACCGCCGCGGCCGCAAGGCCCACCTGTCGCTGCGCTTCGGAACGGTGGTCCTCAAGCGCCCGCGCAATACGCTCGACAAAGATCTGCCCGAGAGCGTCACGCTCAACTTTGTCGAGGTCATTGAGTTGCATCCGCCCAAAGGTGCCGAGCCGGTGCATTGGCTTTTGCTCACCACGCACGAGATCGCCAGCGCCGCCGACGCCTGGCAGATCGTCGCCTGGTACAAGCTGCGCTGGATCATCGAGCAGCTTTTCCGTTCGATGAAGACCCAAGGATTGCGAATTGAGGACAGTCAGCTGGAGGCTGCCGATCGGCTCAAAAAGCTGGTTGCCATTGCGGCCAAAGCGGCGGTCATCGTCATCCAACTCGTCCAGGCTCGCGATGGGCGCGACACGCTCCCGGCCAGCTTTGCCTTCTCCGGCGAGGAGATCGAGGTCATCCAAGCTCTCAACAAGTCGCTGCAGGGCAAGACCGAGCTCCAGAAAAATCCGCATCGCGGCAAATCCCTCGCTTGGGCAGCCTGGGTCATCGCAAAGCTCGGCGGCTGGAGCGGATATGCTTCTCACACACCGCCAGGGCCTATTACTTTCCACAATGGCCTGGCAGATTTCCAAACCCTTGCCGCTGGTTGGGCTATCGCACATGTGTAGATGGGCTAGCGCTCTTGCGGGGAGAGGGTGCCCCGAGCGAAGCGAGGGGTGGGTGAGGGGCTATTGCGAGTTACGCACAGGCCCCTCACCCGGCTCGCAGCTTCGCTGCTCGCCACCCTCTCCCCGCAAGAGCGGGGAGAGGGAAACGCGGAGAGAGTTCAGCCTGCTCTCGGCACCGCCCACGGCCTTTCCGTCCGATCCTTCGCGGCGAACGCCTCGATCCTGTCCTTGTACTGCGCGGTGAGATCGAGATCGTCCCAGCCGTTGAGCAGCCGCATCTTGCGTGCCGGATCGATGCT
>DAIQQA010000017.1:0-53047 GCA_036787045.1 Burkholderiales bacterium
CCGCCAGCGCCGGCGCGATCTTCCAGGCGGCCATCATCAGCGGATAGTTCCAGGGCGCGATCTGCGCGATCACGCCGATCGGGTCGCGCCGGATCATGCTGGTGTGGCCGGGCAGATACTCGTCGGTGTTGCTGCCCGGCAGGCAGCGCGCCGCACCGGCGAAGAAGCGGAAGCAGTCGACGATGGCCGGCATCTCGTCGTTGAGCACCCTCACGCGCGGCTTGCCGCAGTTGAGCGACTCCAGCTCGGCGAAGGCGGCTGCATCCTGCTCGATGCGCTCGGCCAGCCTGAGCAGCAGCAGCGCGCGCTCCTGCGGTGTGCCCTGGCCCCAGGCCTTGAACGCGGCCGCAGCAGCAGCCACCGCCTGGTTCACCTGCTCGGCGCTCGCCTCGCGCACGACGGTGACGGGTTGACCGGTTGCGGGGTTAACGATGGTCTCTTCCGCACCCTGACCGGGTGCGAACTTGCCGTTGATGAGCAGATCGGTCTGGAACATGCTGGTCTCCTTGGACGAGGCCGCTACTTGCCGCCGCCTGCCACCTCGTGCGTGTCGCGCGTGAGGTAGAAGGCCAGCAGGATGGGGACAAAAGTCACGGCGATGACGAACACTGCAACCACGTTGGTGACCGGACGCTGGCGCGGACGCACCAGCTCGGTAAGCATCCAGATCGGCAGCGTGCTCTGCTGTCCCGCAGTGAAGGTCGTGACGATCACTTCGTCGAAGGACAGCGCGAAGGCAAGCATCCCGCCGGCCAGCAGAGCCGTGGCGATGTTGGGAAGGATGATATGGCGGAAGGTCTGGAAGCCGTTCGCGCCCAGGTCCATGCTGGCCTCGATCTGCGCGAAGGAGGAGCGGCGGAACCGCGCCAGCACGTTGTTATACACTACCACGACGCAAAAGGTGGCGTGGCCGATGACGATAGTCCAGAAGCTGAAGGGAACCTCCAGCAGGCCGATGGCGCTGCGCAGACTGATGCCGGTGATGATGCCAGGCAGCGCGATCGGCAGGATCAGCAGCAGCGAGATCGCCTCGCGCCCGAAGAAGCGCGAGCGCCAGACCGCCGCCGCAGCCAGGGTGCCCAGCAGCATGGCCACCGCGGTGGACACGGCAGCCACCCGCAGCGACAGCGCCAGAGCCTGCCGGATATCTTCGCGCTCGAAGGCGATGCCGAACCACTGCGTGGTGAGCCCCGGCGGCGGGAACACGAAGGTCTTGGCGTCGGTGCTGAACGCGTACAGCACGATGAAAGCCAGCGGCACGTGCAGGAACAGGATTGTGACCAACGCACCTGTCTTCAACGGCCAGCCCGCGCCGGTGCCCGCGCGCACACGGCCCTGCGGCTCAGAGGGCATCGAAGGCTCCCAGCCGCTTGGCGATGGTCAGATAGACCGCCATGATCGCGATGGGGACCACAGTCAGCGCGGCCGCCATGGGCACGTTGCCGGCTGTGCCCTGGTGCCGGTAGACCGCCTGGCCGATGAAGGGCTCGGAGGTGCCGATGATCTGGGGAATGATGTAGTCGCCCAGCGTGAGCGAGAAGGTAAAGATGGATCCTGCCACCACCCCGGGCAGGGCCAGCGGCCAGATCACCTTGCGAAAGGTCTGTCCCGGGTTGGCGCCCAGATCTGCGGACGCTTCCATGAGGGAGCGCGGCACGCGCTCCAACGCAGCGACGATCGGCAGGATCATGAAAGGCAGCCAGATATAGAGGAACACCAGAAAGGTCCCGAGGTAGGAGGTGGACAGCGAGGGACCGCCGATCACCGGCAACGACAGGATCGCCTCGAGCAGCCACACCAGGTGCAGCTGCTCGGCCAGCCAGGTGATGATGCCTTCCTTGGCCAGGATCAGCTTCCATGAGTACACCCGCACCAGGTAGCTGGACCACAGCGGCAGCATGACGGCGAGGTACAGCAGCGCCTTGGTGCGCGTGCTGGCGTAGCGCACCATGTAATAGGCGAGCGGGAAGCCCAGCGCAACGGCCGCAACCGTGACGAATGCGGCCATCGACGTCGTGCGCACGACGATGTCGAGATTGGCAAGCGTCAGCAGCTGGCCATAGGTGGCCAGCGAGAACTCGCGCACCACCATCCCGGAGAACTCGTCGATGTAGAAGAAGCTCTGCAGCAGCAGGGACAGCAGCGAGCCGAGGTAGATCACGCCCAGCCACAGAAGCGGCGGGGTGAGCAGCAGAAATAGAAGTACCCGCGGGTTCAGGTACAGGGCCGTGGAGATGCGCGCCAGGACCCCCGGCTCCGGCGGCATGGCAGCCGCAGTGTTCACGCCGCAGCTCCCGAGAGTTGCTGCTGATGCCGTCGCTGCCAAGCCAGCCGCACCCTGCTGCCGGCGACCGGGCCGCCGTCTCTATCGTCGGCATTCTGCCGCACGACGGTGAGCTGGCCGCCGCCTTCAAGCGCCACGGCGTAGCGGGTCGCGGCTCCCAGGTAGACCACGGAATCCACCACGCCCGCAGCGGCGGTCCAGCCCTCCGCCAGCGGGGTGTCGCCGTCGAGAATGCGGATCTTCTCGGGACGGATGGAGAAGGGTTCCGGCGATCCGCCGATACGGCGGGCGAGGTCCCCATCGCAGACGTTGGACACTCCGACGAATCCGGCCACGAAGGCGGTCGCGGGGTGCTCGTAGATCACTCCCGGCGCGCCGATCTGCTCGATCCGGCCTTGGTTGAAGACGGCCAGCCGGTCGCTCATCGCCAGGGCCTCGCCCTGGTCGTGGGTAACGTAGATGAAGGTGATGCCCACTTGCCGCTGCAGGGCCTTGAGCTCGACCTGCATCTGCTCGCGCAGCTTGAGGTCCAGCGCGCCGAGCGGCTCGTCCAGCAACAGCACGCGCGGATGGTTGATGAGCGCCCGCGCCAGCGCCACGCGCTGACGCTGTCCGCCGGACAGCTGTGCGGGCTTGCGATCGCGCATGCCCGAGAGCTTCACCATCTCGAGCATCGCCTCGGAGCGCTTGCGCCTGTGGGCCCCCGGAACCCGACGGATCATCAGGCCGTACTCCACGTTCTGGCCGATGGTCATGTGCGGGAACAGGGCGTAGTCCTGGAACACGGTGTTGACGTCGCGCTCGTACGGCGCCACACCGGCGACATTGACACCGTGGATCTCGATGCTGCCCGCATCCGGTTGCTCGAAGCCGGCGATCAGCCGCAGGCAGGTTGTCTTGCCCGAGCCGGACGGGCCGAGCAGGGAGAAGAACTCGCCGTCCGCGACCTCGAAGCTGACGCGGTCGATGGCGCGAACCTCGCCGAAGTGGCGGCCAACACTGGAGAACCGCACCGCAGGAGTGGATGCCTGTGCCATAAGCGAAACGGGCCGACGGCAGATGCGTCGGCCCGCGTGTCGGGGAACCGGGTCAGCGGCCGCCGAGAATGGCGATGTAGTCCGTCACCCAGCGGTAGTAAGGAACGCAGGTGCGCCCGCCACCGCAGTTGGACACCGGCGTGCGCCAGAACCAGATGCGCTCGAACTCCTTCATGCCGTTACGGTCGCAGCCCTCGTCGCTGAGCAGCTTGTTGCCCCTGCAGGCCGCCGGCACCGCCGGCACCGAGCCGAACCACGCCGCCAGGTCGCCCTGCAGCTTGGGATTCACCGAATGCTCCATCCACATGTAAGCGCAGTTCGGGTGCGGTGCATTGACGTGCATCATGGTCGTGTCGGCCCAGCCTGTGGCACCTTCCACCGGCACGATGCTGCCGATCGGCTGCTTCTCGGATTGCAGCAGGTTGACCTGGAAGCCCCAGGACGAGGAAGCTACCACGCCCTCGTTCTTGAAGTCGTCTATCTGGATAAAGGCATCGTGCCAGTAGCGCGCCACCAGCTTGCGCTGCTGGCGCAGCAGATCCAGGGCGGCTTTGTACTGGGTCTCGTCCAGCTCGTAGGGGTTCTTGATCCCCAGCTCCGGCTTGGCCTTCATGAGGTAGAGGGCAGCGTCCGCAATGTAGATCGGGCCATCGAAGGCCTGCACTCTGCCCTTGTTGGACTTGCCGTCGGGCAGGGTCATCTCGTTGAACACGACCTCCCAGCTGGTGGGCGGGGACTTGAACACCTTGGTGTTGTAGGCCAGCACGTTGTACCCCCACTGATAGGGCACGCCGTAGCTCTTGCCGTTGACATGGTGCCAGGGGGCCTTCTGCAGGCGCGGGTCGACGTTCTTGAAGCTGGGGACCAGGCTGGTGTTGACTTCCTGCACGCGGCCGCCGGCGATCAGACGCAGGCTGGCGTCGCCGGACGCCGTGACCAGGTCGAACCCGCCTTCGTTCATCAGCGCGACCATCTCGTCGGAGGTGTTGGCGGTCTTGACCCGCACCTTGCAGCCGGTCTTCTTCTCGAAGTCCGTCACCCAATCGAAGTTCTTGTCGGTCTCCCCGCGCTCGATGTATCCCGGCCATGCGACGATGTCGACGTAGCCTTCGCCCTTGCCGATCTTGTCCATCCGCGCTTGAGCCGGCGCGGCTGCCAGGGTGGCGCCCGCCAGCGCAGCAGCCATGGCGGTCAAACACGTGCGCAACGTTGCGGTCATCTGCAGTCTCCTTAGACGTTATCCGTGCCCGGTACCATGCAGGCATGCGGCTCGGCGCAGGCGATGCGCCGCTTGGCGCCCCTGCAGGCTGAGCCGGGCGATTGTAGCATCGCCGTATCGCGGCGCCAGTGCTGGCGTGTCGTGACGGAAATCTGGAAGACCTGGGGACCGTGCGAAGCGTTGTCCCGATCAGATTAATACCCTCAAGAAGCGCGTGGAATGGCCGTTGCTTCATCGTCGAGTGCACCGGCGTCTCGGTTTGGCGATCGCGGGCTCTGCTTCCAAAGAACATTCAAAGCAAATCGTTAACAGTTGACTTATCAGGATTTTCGTCACTATAGTGTGGCGATGGAAGTGGAGCTCAATACCCTCGACGATAAACTCAGCCAGCTCGTACAGCTATGCCACCGTCTTCGCAACGACAACAACGAGTTACGCCAGGAACTGGCCGCGGCACAGAATCAAAACAAGCAGCTGACGGAGAAGATCGAGTCGGCGCGGCAGCGACTCGAGACGCTGCTAAGCCGAATCCCCGAGGACGGGGACTGAAGAAGGAAGCGCAGGGTGTCGAGGTCCGCATCCTCGAGCGCAACTTCCGGATCGCCTGCAGCGATGAGGAGAAAGCCGATCTGCTGAAAGCGGTCGAGTATCTGGATCGCAAGATGCGCGAGATCCGGGACTCCGGCAAGGTGGTCGGCGTCGAGCGTATCGCCATCATGGCCGCGCTCAATATCACTCACGAGCTGCTCTCGGTCCGCGTAGGCGGATTTGACGTGGGTGAGTTCAAGCGTAGAATGCAACGCACGATGGCGGCCATCGATGAGGCGCTGGCGGCGCAGAACGAGCTGTTCTAGCTTTCCCGCGGCGGCTGCCCGGAGTTCGAGTTACCCCCTGCGGTGTTTGTCCAGGCTGTAAATTCTGTGAACCAATGTAAGTGCTTTGGTTGCGGCCTACAGTAGCGCTGTTGTGCGAGTCCCACCGCGGAATTGCCTGATGCGCTCGGAAAGCGACCACCCTTGAACCTCAGGTTCAAGATGCCAGCCTGACGGCATTCGCAGGGGACCCCTTCGAGGAACGAAACAAGCGGCCTGGCCGCTTGTTTCGTTTCTGCCCCGGCTGACAGGAAGTCGACGCTGCACTCATGCGTTACTGGCTGATGAAATCCGAGCCGGACGTGTTCGGCATCGACGACCTCGCGGCGGCGCCGCGCAAGACCACTGCATGGTGGGGCGTGCGCAACTATCAGGCACGCAACTTCATGCGCGACGACATGCGGCGCGGCGACCTGGCGTTTTTCTACCACTCCAGTTGTCCCGAGCCCGGCATCGCCGGCATCGCCCGGGTCTCGCGGCAGGCGTATCCCGACGCCACCCAGTTCAATCCCAAGAGCGAGTATTTCGATCCCGTTGCCACGCCGGACAACCCGCGGTGGGTGAATGTCGATGTGACGCTGGTCAGGAAGACCCGTCTGGTAAGCATCCAGGAGTTGCGCTCGCATCCGCAGCTTGCCGGCATGCGCATCCTACAGCGCGGCAACCGCCTATCCATCACGCCGGTCGAGCCGCGCGAATGGGAGTTCATCATCGCTCTGCTGTAGGGGACTGTGACGCCGAGGCGGTAGCTCGCCTGTCACCACCGCCGAGGGCCCGCCGCCCGACCGACAGACAGCCTACTGGCGCGGCGCCAGCAGGAAGCTGTAGATCTTCCACATCTCCTCTTCGCTGAGCTTGCCCTTCCACGCCGGCATCTGCGTTCCCTTGCGGCCGTTGATCACCACGCGCAGGAAGTCCTGGTCCTTCAGCCTGGACTTGCGCAGGTCCGGCCCGCGACCGCCGCCATCCAGGTGGCAGATGTAGCAAGTGCTGCGATAGAGCCTACGCCCCTGGACGAGCGCCTCGGGATCGTCGCTGAAAGGGTTGGAGGTATGCTCCCAGACGTAATCGTCCTTCTCGATCTTCGGCGGTTGATGCGCCTGGGCGCGAGCCCCGCCTGCCGGCATCCCTGCCAGCAGGCCAAGCGCTCCAAGCGCGACAACGAGGCGGGCGGCGGCGCACCCGCTGCGTGACCGCGATCTCAACATGCCTTACTTGCCCGGCACGGGCGTGAGCGCATCCGGGATGTCTTCGACCTTCCAGGTGCCGGCACCAGCCGTATCCGCCGACAGGTTATCCAACGCAAACACCCACAGGGTGCCGCCCTTCGGGCCTTTGAAGTAGAAGCTGGGATCCCCGCCCAAGCCGGACAGAATGGCGACGTACTGCTTGCCGTCGAGCTCGTAGCTGATCGGCGAGGCATTGATGCCCGAACCGGTCTGGAACCGCCACAGCACCTTTCCGGTCTTGGCATCCGCCGCGAAGAAGAAACCGAGCTGATCGCCGGTGAACACCAGACCAGTCTTGGTCGCGAGGACCCCTGAGAACAAAGGCAAGGGACTAGCGATCTCCCACAGCCATTTCTGGTTGACAACGTCGAACGCCCTCAGGTGCCCGATCTTCTCGCCGATGCGGTGCATCTTGTAGTCCATGCCCATGTAGACCTTGCCGGGTTCGTACTTGATGTCCTCCGGCTTATAGCCGGTCAGCGCCATGGCCCAGGTGTTCGTCGGAACGAAGGCCACGCCCATATCCGGGTTGTAGGCCATGGGGAACCAGTTGGTCCCGCCTTCCAGCCCCGGCACGATGGGCCGGACGGTCTTGCCATCTGCGAGCGGCCGCATGGATTCATTGACGTTGGGCCGACCGGTCACCGGGTCGAGCCCGGTGGTCCAGTTGATGCCTTCTACCGTGGGCACGGCAAACAGGAATTTGCCGTTGGTGCGATCGAGCACGTAGAAGAACCCGTTGCGGTTGGCCTGCAGCGCAGCCTTCACGGCCTTGCCACCCAGCATCACATCAGCCAGGATTGGCGCGTTGTTGCCGTCATAGTCCCAGCCATCGTTGGGGGTATACTGGTAGCCCCATTTGATCGCGCCGCTGTCTGGATCGAGCGCGATCAGCGAGCAGGTCCACTTGTTGTCGCCCTTGCGCAGGTCGGAGTTCCACGGACCGGGATTGCCCGTGCCCCAGTAGAGCAGGTTGAGCTGCGGATCGTAGGCGCCCGACTGCCAGGTCGCCCCGCCTCCCGTCTTCCAGGTATCGCCCGGCCAGGTATCGCCGCCGGGCTCGCCGGGCGCCGGCACTGTGTAGGTGGTCCAGGCGATTGCGCCACTCGTCGCATCGTAAGCGCGAAGGTAGCCGCGCACACCGTACTCGCCGCCGGCGATGCCCACGATCACCTTGTTCTTCACCACCAGCGGGGCGCCAGTGGCCGAAACGCCGCGTTTCCAGTCGTCGATGGCTTTCTCCCACGCGACCGTGCCGTCGCTCTTCTTCAGCGCCACCAGCCGCGCATCGAGGGTCAGCACGTAGACCAGATCTCCCAGGATCGCCACGCCCCGGTTCACCGGCCCGCAGCACAGTACGGTTCCCAGCTCCGGCGCATACTCCGGCGCCCAATGCCACAGCCGCTGGCCGTTGCGCGCGTCGAAGGCCATGACGTGGGAATAGGCACCGCTCACGTAGACCACGCCGTCCTTGATGAGAGGTGTGGCTTCCACACCGTCGAGCGAGCCCATCGAAGCCGCCCATACCGGGCGCAACTGCGCCACGTTGCGGGGAGTGATCTGGCCCAGCGGACTGAAGCGCTGGTTGTCGTACGTGCGCCCGTAGGTCAGCCATTCCCCTCGGTTCTGGTTGGCGGCGACGAGATCCGCCGAAGTCTGTGCGGCGGCAGGAAGCGCGACGCTCCCAAGCACGGCAGCCGCGGATAGCAGTCGGTACATGCAACGCAACTTCATGGAAAGTCTCCCTGTGTCTGTCCGATACGCTCGCCATCGAGTGGCGGGTCGTTTGACTCTTCGCACTGCATCGCCAAGCATAGGCGTCCGGCCCAAGTGTGACAAGGCCCGTACTCAAGCGCCGTAGCGCTGTCGCAGCACATTCTTTTGCACCTTGCCCATCGCGTTGCGCGGCAGGTCCGCGAGCAGGATCACACGCTTGGGCACCTTGTAGTTGGCCAGCTCCCGCTTGACGTGCTCGATAACCCGGGACTCCGACAAATCGGTGCCGGGCCGCGGCACCACCACGGCGGTTACAGCCTCGCCGAAGTCGGGATGGGGGAGGCCGATCACCGCCGATTCGAGCACGCCAGGAATGGCATCGATGACCAGCTCGATCTCCTTGGGGTAAACGTTGTAGCCACCCGTGATGATGAGATCCTTGGTGCGGCCTACGATCGACAGGTAGCCCTGAGGATCGAACATGCCCACGTCGCCGGTCCTGAACCAGCCGTCGGCGCTGAACTCCTCGCGGGTCTTCTCCGGCATGCGCCAGTAGCCACGGAACACGTTGCTGCCGCGGATCTGGATGCCGCCGACGGCGCCTTGCGGCAACGCGCGATCCGCCTCGTCGGCGATCCGCACCGACACACCGGGCAGCGGCAGGCCGACTGTCCCGCCCTTGCGCTCACCCTCGAGCGGGTTGGAAGTAATCATTCCCGCCTCCGACATGCCGTAGCGTTCCAGGATGCGCTGCCCCATGCGGGCTTCGAACTGCTGGAAGGTCTCCATCTGCAGCGGCGCCGAGCCCGAGATGAACAAGCGCATCGATGGGCACCCCGCTGGGCCGAACGCCGGGTCCGCAAGCAGGCGTGTGTAGAAGGTGGGCACGCCCATCAGCACCGTGGCGCGCGGCAGGTCGCGCAGCACGGCCTGGGCGTCGAACCTGCGGTGCCACAACATGCGTGCGCCGCAGAGCAGTGCACAGTGATTGGCGACGAACAGGCCATGCACGTGAAAGATCGGCAGCGCGTGCAGCAGCACATCGCGCGCGCTGAATCCCCAGTAGTCCACCAGCGTCCGCGCATTCGACACAAGGTTGCGATGTGTCACCATCGCGCCCTTCGAGCGGCCCGTTGTGCCCGAGGTGTAAATGATGGCCGCAAGATCGTCGGCATCCACGGCACAAGTCGTGAAATCGGGCTGCATCGACGCGGCCGCCTGCTCCAGTGAGCCCTCTCCTTGCTCGTCGAGCGTGAGCACGTTCGCCGCCGGCGCACCGAGCGCCCGGATCTCGGCTTGCGACTGCGGTCTGCATACGACGATTGCGGGCTCGGCGTCGGCGAGGAAGTAACTGAGCTCGCTGCGCTGGTACGCGGTGTTGAGCGGAAGATAGATGAGCCCTGCCCGCAGGCAGCCCAGATACAGGAACAGCGACTGCGGCGACTTGTCCACCTGGACGGCGATGCGGTCACCGGGCATCGCGCCAAGCGCGCGCAGCAGGGCCGCGCAGCGTGCGGTGGCGGCGTGCAGCTGCCGCCACGAAAAGGTGTGGCCGGCATCGTCCTCCAGGACCACCGCGTCGCAATCGTCCGGCGTGGCACGCTCGATATGCGCGTAGAGATTCTCGCTCATGGCTTCTCCGCCGCCGGACCGGAACGGGCGTTCACCCGCTCGTCGAGCAGACCGTCCACAACGCCGGCCTCCAGCAGGGCTGCCGGACTGAGCGGCTCATCCTGCGTCGCTTTCACGATTTGCCTCACAGCCGCGGGAGGAAGGATCTCGATACGGGCCGACGGCAGAGCCGATACAGCGTCCACCGGCGCGGCGAACGTCACATAGGATGCGCCGGATGCCCGCCCCGTGATCCAGAGGACGATGCGATGCCCGGCTGCGCGCAGCCAGGCCAGAGTGAGGCTCAAGTGCACGAGGTAGGCCGACAGCAGCACTTGCTCATCGGCGACCGCGGCGGCATGCCCGTCCGCGTCCAGCATCAGGACTACCGGGCTGTCCGGATGATCGCGGTGCAGTGCCAGCAGCCAGTCCGTGAGCTGCCAGCATGTCGCTGCACCGACGGGCGCTCCGCTGAGCGTTCCGAGGAACGCGGCCTTGCCCGAGCCTGCCGATGGCAGTGCGCAGAACGACTCTCCGGCCATCAGCGGTTGGTAGCCGGGCGGCAGAACTGCGGCCAAGCGTACAGCCAGCGCGCCGTGCATGGTCGACGTGGGCGCAGCGAGCCCCGCACCTGACAGACGCAGCCCGAGCGAATCGTGCTCCGGATAGGGATTCCAGGCTTCTTCCTGGCCGCCGACGTCGCGCAACCAAACCCTTACCCCATTGCCGACGGACTCCATAGCGTCCTGAACCAGGTGTGCCCGCGCGTCCGCCCGGATGCGGGCAGCGCTGCCCATCAACGCGTCCACGCTGCTGTGGTTGCGCGCATCGAATCGGCCAGTGCCGGCTGCAGCCTCGATCACCGCAGGGCCCGAAGCCGCCAGCCTTGCCCCCGCCAGGTAGTGGCGCCACCCGCACGCACAGGCGAGCAGACTTGCACCGCCGAAGCATGCGCGCCCCACCACTGCCAGCATGGGCAGCCGCCCAAGACGACTCAGCAGGGCCTCGCGCAACAGCCGGCGGAAGGCACCCAACGCCGGCAGGCCCTCGTCCACGCGTGCGCCCGAGGAATCGAGCAGCAGCACGACCGGGCTGCCGGCGTCCCTCGCACCTGCAAGCAGCGCGGACATGCCGTGCGCCTCCGCGACGCCGATCGCGCCGCGTGCAGCCGCAGGGTCCGTCGCCGCAACGCCGACCTTGCGTCCAGCGATCCTGCCATACCCCAGCACCAGCGAGCCAGACGGCGCCATGGACTCGAAGCTACCCGCGTCGAGCAGCGCGCCAACGCGCTGTGCCGGTGTCAGCTCGCTGAAGCGCACGCGAGCTTCCTCGATCGCATCAAGACAGGCACCAACGCCGGATGATCTCCTGGTACGCCGCCACCGACTGCTCGATGCGATCCAGCATGCAATACTCGTCGGTCTGATGGGCCATCTGCGGCTCACCCGGTCCGAGGATGACGGTCGGTGGGTTGCTGTAGGCCAGATTCAGTGCGGCGGCATCGGTGAAGTAGGTGGCTACCCGCGGTGCTGGACGGGCGCCCAGGATCGGAGTCATCACGTCGAACACGCTTTGCATCCAGGCGTTCTCCGGCGCTGTGTAGACGGGCTCGAGGTCCATGATGGCCTCCAGCGTGACATCGGGCGCCAGTTGCCGGCTGAGATCCTCGAGCAGTGCGCCGTGATTCACAGTCGGCACGGTCCGGATGTCGATGGCCACGACCGCTTCGTCCGGGACCGAGTTGATGTTCAGCCCGCCCCGGATGGTCCCAACGTTGAGTGTCGCCTGGCCCATGAGGTCGTGAGGCGGGTTCTGAAAGCGGAAGGCCTCCAGCTTCCCGACGGCGCGGGCAGCCTTGTAGATGGCGTTGACTCCTTTGTCCGGCATCGAGCCATGTGCAGTGACGCCCGTCGCGGTGGCCCGCAGCCAGAACGCGCCCTTGTGGCCGACGAAGGGATAGTTCGAGGTGGGCTCTGCAACGACGACCGCACCTGCACGTCCAAGCACCTTGTCCTGCAGCAGATGAAACGCGCCCTCGCAGCCCGTCTCCTCCCCCGCGGTGATCACCAGCTCCAGCCCGGGTGAACGCGCCAGGTGCGAGGCCATGCCTGCGGCGGCAACGACGAAGGCGGCGACACCGCTTTTCATGTCGCTCGCGCCCCGCCCGTAGAGCTTGCCCGCGGCGGTTTCGCCGGCGAAGGGGTCCTTGGTCCAGGCCGCCGCGCCCAGCGGCACCACGTCGATGTGCCCGGTAAAGCATAGCGGGGGCTTGTCCGGGACCCCGCCGATGGTGGCGATCAGATTCACTCTCTCCGCCCCGAAGCTGTGGTAGCGGATGGTGAATCCCGCATCCTCGAGAATCCGGCCGAGGAGGCGCGCGCAGGCTTCCTCCTTGCCGGGCGGGTTCACGGTGTTCAGCCGCAGGATCTCCTTGGTGAGCTGAACCGGGTCCAAAGTTGTCGGCACTTGATACTCCAGACTACATGAGCCACAGAGGACAGAGAGAAACTCTAGTGGATCGTTGGTATGTGTCAGGTCACCGAAATGCGGGGCTAGCCGCCAGCTCCGAAGTAGGCCTGCTGCACCTTCGGATTATCTCTCAACTCCGCGGCCGAGCCCTGCGCCACCACGCGACCTTGCGCTAGTACATAGCCGTAGTGAGCGATGGACAGCGTCTGCTTCACGTTCTGCTCCACCAGCAGCACCGTCACGCCGAGCTGGTTGACGCGCTGAATAACATTGAAATTCTCCTTCACGAACAGCGGCGAGAGCCCCAGCGACGGCTCATCGATGATCAGCAGCTTCGGTGAGGCCATCAGGCCGCGGCCGATCGACAGCATGGCCTGCTCGCCGCCCGACATGGTGCCGGCGAGCTGACTGGCACGCTCGCGCAGCCGCGGAAAGATATCCAGAACCTCCTCCATGCGCGCCCGAATCGCAGCCGGGTCGCGTTCCTGGTATGCGCCCACGAGCAGGTTCTCAGCCACCGTCATCTTCGGGAAAACCTTGCGTCCCTCCGGTATGCAGGCCACACCGCGCGCGACGATGCGGTGGGTGGGTAACCCCGTCAGATCCTGCCCCGCAAACCTCACCGTTCCGCTGTGCGGCGGCGTCAGTCCGAGGATGGCGCGGATCAGCGTGCTCTTGCCGGCACCGTTGGAGCCGAGCAGACAGGTGATGCGCCCAGCCTGAGCGACAAGCGATACACCACTCAGCACGTCGACCCGGTCGTAGGCGGCAAACAGCTTGTCGACCACCAGCTCGCTCATCGTCAATCCGTACCCAGATACGCTTCCTGCACCGCACGGTCGGCGGCGACCTGCGCGTAGGTCCCCTCACAGATCTTCTCGCCGAAGTTGAGGACCACGCAGCGCTCCGTCACCCGCTCGATGACGCCCATCTCATGCTCGATCAATACCACGGACAGCCGCGGCAGGCACGACTTGACCGCAAGAATGTCCTCCATCAGCTCGCGCGTCTCGTCGTGAGTCATCCCGGCAGAGGGCTCGTCGAGCAGGAGCAGCCTTGGCTCGCTCATGAGCGCCCGGCAGACCTCCACCCGCCGCCGGTCGATCATCCCCAGTGCACCCGCCGGCTGGTAGAGGCGTGCCGGGAGGTCGGGATGGAACTGGCGCAGGAGCGCAGCCGCGCGCTCGCGGTGCCTGTCGAGCTGTTCGGCGAAGGCACGCCGGCGCAGGAGATTGAACACCGGGCCCAGATTCAGGTTGCGATGATTGCCGATCATCAGGTTGTCGAACACCGACAGGTCCAGGCACAGCCGTGAGCGCTGGAAAGTGCGGGCCACCCCGGCGTCGTACACCGTCTGGGGCCGCGAGCCGGTAATGTCCCGGCCCTGGAAACCGATGCGCCCGGCCGCCGGGCGATAGATCCCGGTAAGAGCGTTGAAGAACGTGGTCTTGCCGGAGCCGTTCGGACCGATCAGGCCAAGCACTTCGCCGTCGCGAACCTCCAGGGTCAATCCGTTCAACGCGATCAACCCGCCGAACCGGACCGTGAGACCCACACAGCTCAACAGTGGGTCGGCCATGGTTCCAGGTCGCCGGACATGCTCACGGGTGACCCCAGCCGGGCACATAGGCGCGCAGCCGGCGCGGCAGCAGGCCGGCCGGGCGGAACAGCAGAATCAGGATCACCAGAACGGAGAACAGCAGGAAGCGATACTCCTGGATCACCTGCAGCTTCTCCGGCAGCAGCACGACCAGCGCGGTGGCGGGAAGCACCCCTGCGACGTTGCCGATCCCGCCCAGTAGCACGATCGACACGAACATCAGCGACTCGGACAGCGTGAAGCTCGCCGGCGCCACGAAGCCGGTCATCATCGCATAGACCGCGCCGGCCACACCCGCCAGAGAGTTGCCGAGCATGAAGGCGAGGATCTTCCAGCGTGCGACATCGAACCCGAACACCGCAGCAGAGGTTTCGTCAATACGCACGGCATCCATGCTCAGGCCGATCCAGGAGCGCTCCAGGCGGCGGACCAGCACGAGTCCACAAGCAAGCAGCAACAGCGCCAGCACGGCATAGTGGACATAAAACGAGACCTCGAAGTCCTCGCCGATCTCGATGTTCGAGTTGAATGACCACCCGAGGATCTCGATCGCCGGCACCTTGAGCCCCTGTGGCCCGCCTAGCAGCTCGCTCACCTCCAGGAATGTCTTGAACAGGATGGCGAACGCCACGGTGATCAGCGCGGCGTAATGACCACGTGTGCGCAGCAGCGGCAGGATCAGCACCGAGCCGATGACTGCTGCGACGAGGCCACCGAGGACCAGCACGAGCAGGTGCGGGAGCGGTGTTTGCGCAGCCAGCACTGCGGCGGTGTAGGCTCCGATGCCGAAGAACGCGGCTCCGCTGAAGTTCACCACACCGGCAAACCCGAATTGCATCGTGAGGCCCACGCAGGCCAGCGCGAACAGCATGACTTTCGCAAGCATCAGCAGTGCGAAGTGGTCTTCGCAGAATGCGCCGATGAGGGCGAGACTCGCCAGCAGCGAAATGGCACCGAGCAGACTGGGGGCCGCCGCCCAGCCCCCGCGAACAAGCTCAGGCAGGTGGGTTCGGCCGAACGCGAACAGTACGACCAGAGCACCGGCCGCGAGCGCCGCCACTTCCCACTCGTGCTCCACCCGGACGAAGAGGTAGCAGAACGCGCTGATCGCGACGATGCCGGCAAGGGCGGGCCACAAGGGCACGCGGTGAGGCGCAGGAGGTGTCATACCCGTTCGGCGGACTGCTCGGCGAGCAGCCCGGTGGGTCGCCAGGCCATCAGAAGGATCACCACGGCGAACGCAAACACGTCCTTGTACGCCGGCACGTCGAACCACACGGCACCAACCGTCTGCAGGGCCGCGAAAAGGAAACCGCCGATGATCGCACCGTAAAGGTTGCCGAGCCCGCCGACCACCGCGGCGCTGAAGCCGATGACGCCGAGCAGCAGCCCCATGCCGAAGTTGATCTCGTTGTAATACAGCCCAACACTGACGCCGGCCAATGCGGCCATCGCGGACCCGATCGCGAAGGTCAGAAGCACAGTGCGCTGGAAGTGAATCCCCATGATTCTCGCCGTCTCCCCATCCTGGGCTACGGCGCGAATCGCCAGGCCCAGCTTCGAGCGCGTGACAATCAGGTGGACCCCCATGATAGACAGCAAGCCCAGGCTGATGACGATCAGGCTGTCGTAGCGCAGGGTCAGGCCGCCGATGGAGAAGGCGCCCGTGGGCAACAGCTGCGGAAAAGGCTTGGGGTTCGACCCGGCGGGATAGAAAAGCCTGACAGCCTCGCGCAGTACCGTCCCGGCCATCAGCGTGACGAGAAGCACGTTGATGGCCGGCGCACTGCGCAGGGGCAGCACGAGGAAGCGCGCCATGGCCGCACCCAGGATGCCGGTGAACAGCATCGCGCCGAGGGCGACCGCCAGCAGCAACACCAGCGGCGAGGCGACACCGATCTGCGCCATGCCCAGATAAGTCACCAGACCGGCGAATGCCCCTGTCATCAGCACGTCTCCATGGGAGAACTTGATCACGTCGAGCACGCCGAAGAACAGCGTGAAGCCCACCGCCACCATGGCGTAGATCACGCCGAGGATGAGCCCGTTGAACAGGTGCTGCCCGAGGATGCTCCAGTCCATCGGCGTCGGATCGGCAGGCTCTGATGCGGTCGCGCGGCAGACTACTTGACGAGCTTGCGCCTGCCCTTGGCGAAGTCGCTATCCTCCCAGACGATCCACTTGCCGTCCTGGACGACGAACTTGGAGATGAGCGGCACCGCGTTCTGACGATGATCATCGAAGGTGATTGTGCCGACCACGGACTGGTAGTCGCTGGTCTTGTTGAGCTGGTTGCGCACCTTCCTGCGATCCCTGCCGACCGCCTCGATCGCATCCATGACGAGGTTGGCAGCAGCGAAGGCGAAGGCGCCGTAGGCCTCGGGGGGCTCGTTGTACTTCTGCGCCGCGTACTTCTCCATGAAGGCCCTGCCGCCCGGAAGCTTCTCCAGCGGCGCACCCTCGCGGAACGCAACTACGCCTTCGGCCAGGGGACCGAGACCCTCGATGAACGCATCCGACACGATCCCCGAGGTGCCCTGAAAGACGGCCTTGATGCCCAGCTTGTCCATCTGCGTCCGGATCCGCACGCCCAGCGGAGTGATGCCGCCGAAGTAGATCACCTCCGGCTGCAGCTCCTTGAGCTTGGTGAGCTCGGCAGAGAAATCCTGCTGGTCTGCCGTCACACCGAACGTGCCGAGGATCTGGCCGCCGTTCTTGCTCACGAACTCGGAGAAGTACTTGTTGTGCCCTTTGCCGTAGTCGGTGGTGTCGTGAATGATCGCCCAGCGCCGGTACTTCAGACCGGTCATGAACTTCGCTGCGGTCTCGTTCTGGTTGATCATCGTGCCGTTGACGCGATGGATCTCACGGTAGTTGTTGGCATAGGTGATATCGGGCAGCACCGCCCCCCATACCACCACCGGCAAGCCGAACTTGTGGTAGACGTCGACGGTTGCCATCGCCACCGTAGAGCAGTAGTGCGTGACGCCGGCGATGATGCTGCTATCGGCCGCTGCCTTGGTTGCCACTTCCACGCCGATGTTTGGTTTGCACTCGTCGTCCAGTGCGACGAGCTGATACTCGTATTTGCTCTTCGGGTCGGCGTTGCGCAAGCGTACCGCCAGGTCCGCCGAGTTGCGTCCGCCGATGCCGTTGGCCGAAACGCCACCGGTCAGTGGACCGATGAAAACGATCTTGGCCACGTCCTTGGCGGCCGCGTCTGGTGCCTCGAGCACGCTCGCGCAGAACGCCAGCAGGAACAGCATGCGGACAGTGGACAGGGGCATGACGGGTCTCCTTCGAGTGGCGTGCTGGCTTCTGCGAGGCTATTGGCTAGCCCGCACCTTGTCAATCAAGGGGCAGGCAAAAAAAAGCGGCCTGCAGCCGCTTTCCTCGAGCCCCAGCGGGTGCCGGGGATTGTTCTTCTTCGTCGTTGTTGTTGCTATTTCTTGCGCAGGCGCCGGATCGCGGCCAGCTGAGCCGCAAGCATGGCGAGCTCGCCTTCCACGGTCGCGACCTCCTGCTTGTCCTTGGCGTTGCGGCGCGCTTCCTCAGCTAGCCGCTGCGCCTCGACGGCCTTCGCCTCGTCGAGGTCGTGGCCGCGGATCGCGGTATCCGCCAGCACGGTCACCACGCTGGGCTGCACCTCGAGGATGCCGCCGGCGACGAAGATCAGTTCTTCGTTCGGCTGGTCGGCTACCTTGATGCGGACCGAGCCGGGCTTGATGCGCGTGATCAGCGGGGTGTGGCGCGGGTAGATCCCCAGCTCGCCAGCCTCGCCCGGCAGCACGACGAACTCCGCCTCGCCCGAGAAGATCTGCTCCTCGGCACTGACCACGTCGACGTGGATGGTATTGGCCATCGGTCTATCCGGTTAGGCGGCGCGGCTCACTGCAGCGTCTTGGCCTTCTCGAAGGCTTCCTCGATCGCGCCGACCATGTAGAACGCCTGCTCGGGGAGGTGATCGCACTCGCCGTTGACGATCATCTTGAAGCCCTTGATCGTGTCCGCGAGCGGAACGATCTTGCCCGGGCTGCCGGTGAACACCTCCGCCACGTTGAAGGGCTGAGACAGGAAGCGCTGAATCTTGCGCGCGCGCGACACCGCCAGCTTGTCCTCCGGCGACAGCTCGTCCATCCCCAGGATCGCGATGATATCGCGCAGCTCCTTGTAGCGCTGCAGGGTCGCCTGCACCGCACGGGTGGTGCTGTAGTGCTCCTCACCGATGACGTTGGGATCGACCTGCCGCGAGGTCGAATCGAGCGGGTCCACCGCGGGGTAGATGCCCAGAGAGGCGATGTCGCGCGACAACACGACCGTCGCATCGAGGTGGCCGAAAGTGGTCGCAGGCGACGGATCGGTCAGGTCGTCCGCCGGAACGTAGACCGCCTGGATCGAGGTGATGGAACCGACCTTGGTCGAGGTGATGCGTTCCTGCAGCCTGCCCATCTCCTCGGCCAGGGTCGGCTGGTAGCCCACCGCCGAAGGCATGCGCCCGAGCAGAGCGGATACCTCGGTGCCGGCCAGCGTGAAGCGATAGATATTGTCGATGAACAGCAGGATGTCGCGGCCCTCGTCGCGGAAGGCCTCGGCCATGGCGAGACCGGTCAGCGCCACGCGCAGGCGGTTGCCGGGCGGCTCGTTCATCTGGCCGAACACCATCGCCACCTTGTCGAGCACGTTCGACTCCTGCATCTCGTGATAGAAGTCGTTGCCCTCGCGCGTGCGCTCGCCGACCCCGGCGAACACCGAATAGCCGCCGTAGGACTTGGCGATGTTGTTGATCAGCTCCATCATGTTCACCGTCTTGCCCACGCCGGCGCCGCCGAACAGGCCGATCTTCCCGCCCTTGGCGAACGGGCAGATCAGGTCGATGACCTTGATCCCGGTCGGGAGCAGCTCGACCGAGGGCGACAGCTCGTCGAACTTGGGAGCCGGCTGGTGAATGGCGCGCCGCTGGTCCGAATCGATCGCGCCCGCCTCGTCGATCGGGCGACCGAGCACGTCCATGATGCGGCCCAGCGTCCCCGGACCGACCGGGACCGAGATCGGACCGCCCGTGCTCTTCACCTTCATCCCGCGCCGCAGCCCGTCGGACGAGCCTAGTGCGATGCAGCGGACGATGCCGTCGCCGAGCTGCTGCTCGACCTCGAACGTCAGTCCCTTCTCGGCCAGCGAGTCGCCCACGTCCTCGAGCATGAGCGCCTCGTAGACCTTGGGCATGCCCTCGCGCGGAAACTCGATGTCGGTCACCGCACCGATGCACTGAACGATGGTTCCTTGTGCCATGTTGAAGTCCTATTCAAGCCAGATTCGTGTCGTGAGCGGCAAGCTCACACCGCCGCAGCGCCGCCGACGATCTCCGACAGCTCCTTGGTGATCGCGGCCTGGCGGTTCTTGTTGTAGATCAGCGTCAGCTCGTCGATCAGCGTGGCCGCATTGTCCGAGGCCGCCTTCATCGCGACCATGCGCGCGGACTGTTCGGAGGCCATGTTCTCGGCCACCGCCTGATAGATGATCGCTTCGATGTAGCGCGTGAGGACCTGGTCGAGCACCGCCTTGGCCTCGGGTTCGTAGATGTAATCCCAGCTCCCCTCCGGTGCGCCGAGGCGCTCGCCGGTCACCGGCAGCAGCTGCTCCATCACCGGCTCCTGCTTCATGGTGTTGATGAAGCGCGTGTAGAACAGCAGCAACCGGTCGAAGCGGTCGGTGACGTAGCCGTCGAGCATGACCTTCAGCGCGCCGATGAGCCGCTCGATGTGCGGGCGGTCGCCCAGGGCCGTCACCTGCGAGGCGATGTTCGCGCCCAGGCGCTGCATGAAGCCCAGCCCCTTGCCGCCGAGGCAACACACTTCGATCTCTTCGCCTTCCGTCTGCCACTGCTTGTACTGGGCGAGCATGAGGCGCAGGACGTTGGTGTTCAGCGCGCCGCACAGTCCTTTGTCGGTGGTGATCACAATGATTCCCACCCGCTTGACCGTATCGCGCTCCACCAGGAACGGATGGCGGTACTCGGGGTTGGAGTGGGAGATGTGGGCGGCGACATTGCGGATCTTCTCGCCGTACGGCCGGGCGGTGCGCATGCGGTCCTGCGCCTTGCGCATCTTCGAGGCCGCGACCATCTCCATGGCCTTGGTGATCTTCCGGGTGTTCTGCACACTCCGGATCTTGACCCTGATCTCTTTGGTGCCGGGCATGTTGGGCTCGGGATTCGCTCTTGCTTGCGTTTGGGCCGCGGCGGCTCAGTAGGTACCGTTCTTCTTCCAGTCCTTGATGGCGTCGTGCAGCGCCGCCTCGTCGTCCTTGGACAGATCCTTGGTCGTCTCCATGCGGTTGATCAGGTCCGCATACTTGCTCTTGAGATAGTCACGCATCGAGCGCTCGGCGGCGAGCGCCTTCTTGACGTCGATGTCGTCGAAGTAGCCGTTGTTCACCGCAAACAGGGTGAGCGCCATCTCCCACACCTGCAGCGGAGAGTACTGCGGCTGCTTCATCAGCTCGGTCACCATGCGCCCGCGCTCGAGCTGCTTGCGGGTGGCTTCGTCGAGATCGGAGGCGAACTGGGCGAACGCCGCCAGCTCGCGGTACTGCGCCAGCGCCAGGCGCACGCCACCGCCGGTGTCGCGCCGCTTCATGATCTTGGTCTGCGCCGCCCCGCCCACCCGCGACACCGAGATGCCGGCGTTGATGGCCGGCCGGATGCCGGCGTTGAACAGGTCGGTCTCCAGGAAGATCTGGCCGTCGGTGATGGAGATCACGTTGGTCGGCACGAACGCCGTAACGTCACCGGCCTGTGTCTCGATGATCGGCAGCGCCGTGAGCGAGCCAGTCTTGCCCTTGACCTCGCCCTTGGTGAAGCGCTCGACATACGCCGGGTTCACCCGCGCAGCGCGTTCCAGAAGGCGCGAATGCAGATAGAACACGTCGCCCGGATAGGCTTCCCGGCCCGGGGGGCGGCGCAGCAGCAGGGAGATCTGGCGATAGGCCCAGGCCTGCTTGGTCAGGTCGTCGTAGATGATCAGCGCATCCTGGCCGCGGTCGCGGAAGTACTCGCCCATGGTGCAGCCCGAGTAAGGCGCGATGTACTGCATCGCCGCGGACTCGGAGGCCGACGCTGCGACGACCACCGTGTACTCCATCGCACCGTACTCTTCCAGCTTGCGCACCACGTTGACGATGGTGGAAGCCTTCTGGCCGATGGCGACGTAGACGCAGATCAGGTCCTTGCCCTTCTGGTTGATGATGGTGTCGACCGCCACCGCGGTCTTGCCGGTCTGGCGGTCGCCGATGATCAGCTCGCGCTGGCCGCGGCCGATCGGCACCATCGAGTCGATCGCCTTGAGGCCGGTCTGCACCGGCTGCGACACGGACTGGCGCGCGATCACGCCCGGGGCGACCTTTTCGATCACGTCCGTCATCTTGGCGTTGATCGGGCCCTTGCCGTCGATGGGCTGACCGAGCGAGTCGACGACGCGGCCGAGCAGCTCAGGCCCGACCGGCACCGCGAGAATGCGGCCGGTGCACTTCACCGTGTCGCCTTCCGTGATGTGCTCGTACGCTCCCAGAATCACCGAGCCCACGGAGTCGCGCTCCAGGTTCAGCGCCAGCCCGAACGTGTTGCCCGGGAATTCCAGCATCTCCCCCTGCATCACGTCCGACAGCCCGTGCACGCGACAGATGCCGTCGGTCACGGACACCACGGTGCCCTGCGTGCGCATCTCCGCGCCCGCCGTCAGGCTTTCGATCTTGCTCTTGATGAGTTCGCTGATCTCAGAGGCGTTCAGCTGCATGGTTGCTCCTAGTCTCGTTCTATCGTGTCAGCGCCACGGCCATCGTATCGAGCTGGCCGCGCACGGAAGCGTCCCACAGTTCGTCTCCGACCTGCACGCGCACGCCGCCGATCAATTCCGGGGTGACTTTTACGCTGGTCCTCACCTTGCGCTTGGTGCGCGCCTCGAGCTTGCGCACCAGCGCTTGGACCTGGTCGCTGGAAAGCGGGAAAGCCGATTCGATCTGGGCCTCGACCTCGTTCTCATGGTCGGCTTTGAGCTGCTCGAACAGGTCGCGGATTGCGGGCAATACCTCCAGACGGTCGTTCTGCACCAGCAGGACGAGCAGGTTGCGCGCGGAGCCGTCGATCCTCTCCCCGCAGACACCCAGCAAGGTGCGCTGCACATCGTCCTTGGTCAGCTCGGGGTTGCGCAGGACATTCTGCATCTGCTGATCCCGGTACACGCCGACCAGGAAGGCCAGTGTTTCGGACCACTTGGCGAGCTCGCCCTTGCCCTTGGCGAAGGTGAAGGCGGCCACTGCGTAGGGCCGCGCGATGGTTACGGGTTCGGCCATGTTCGGTGCGCCGCGGTCAAAGCTCGGCGGCCACTGCGTCGAGCAGGTCGGCGTGCGCTTTGGCGTCCACCTCCCGGCGCAGGATCTTTTCCGCACCCTGGACCGCCAGCACTGCCACCTGGGCCCGCAGCGAGTCCTTGGCGCGGGCCACTTCCTGCTCGATCTCCGCCTTGGCGGCAGCGATCATGCGCTCGCCCTCCGCTTTGGCGCCGACCTTGGCCTCCTCGACCAGCTGGGCGGCGCGCTTGTCGGCCTGGGCGATGATTTCCTGGGCCTGCTCCTTGGCTTCGCGGATCAGGTCGTTGGCACGCTTGGACGCGAGCTCGAGATCCTGCCTGCCGCGCTCGGCGGCGGCGAGCCCGTCGGCAATGGTCTTCTGGCGCAGCTCGATGGCGCGGATGATCGGAGGCCAGACGAACCTGACCGTGAACCAGATGAAGAGCGCGAAGGCCGCTGCCTGGGCGAATAGCGAGAGATTGATATTCATACTGGGCCCTCAGCCGGCGAGACTGGCGCCTACTGGATGACAGCGAGCAGCGGATTGCCGAAGGCGAACAGCATGGCCAGGCCGACCCCGATGATGAACGAGGCATCGATAAGACCGAGCAGCAGGAACACCTTCGCCTGCAGGGCGGGGATCATCTCGGGCTGACGGGCGGCGCCTTCGAGGAACCGGCTGCACATGATGCCCACGCCGATACACGCCCCGGCTGCGCCCAGGCCGATGATCAGCCCGATCCCGATGCCAGTGTAGGCCTGGATCATGGCGAGTAGTTGCATCTTTTCCATGGTGATTCCCTTTCTCGAACGGAGGTAGTGGAGGTTGAAGGTCAGTGGCTCTCGTGCGCCATCGCGATGTAGACCACGGTGAGCATCATGAAGATGAAGGCCTGCAGAACGACGATCAGGATGTGGAAGATCGCCCAGCCCAGCCCCAGCACGACCGAAGCGATAGTGCCGGTGATGCCGGTGGCGGCCCACAGCCAGAGGAGCATGAAGATGATCTCGCCCGCGTACATGTTGCCGAACAGACGCAGAGAATGGGACAGCGGCTTGGAGATGTACTCGACGAGGTTGAACGCGAGGTTCGCCGGCCACAGCAGGACGTTCGAGCCGAAGGGAGCGCAGAACAGCTCGTGGATCCACCCGCCCAGTCCCTTCACCTTGATCGCGAAGTAGATGGACAGCGCCATCACCGACAGCGACAGCGCGAAGGTGGTGTTGACGTCGGCGGTGGGCACGCCGCGCCAGTTGTGCAGGTGAAACACATGCTCGTAGATCCACGCCATGATGTCGATGGGCAGGAAGTCCATGGCATTCATGAGCAGGACCCACACGAACACGGTGAGCGCAGTGGGCGCCAGGAACTTGTGGCGGTCGCCGTGGAAGATGCCCTTGACCTGGTTATCGACGAACTCGATCGCGAGCTCCACGAATGCCTGGCGTTTGTTGGGAACGCCGGGTGTGGCCCCACGGACCACCCACCAGAAGAACCCCATGCCGAGGATGCCGAGGATCACTGCCGTCACGATGGAGTCGACGTGCAGAGTCCAGAACGAACCGTCTCCCGCTTGCTTGGCGAAGAAGGTCAGGTGGTGGTTGATATAAGAGGTGGGCGTCAGTTCTTCCCCGGCTGCGGCCATGGGTGCGGTCTTTCCCGGCTAAGCGTCGCGAACAAAAAAGGCAAACCCGAATATCACGATCGATACGATGAACGACCCGATCAGTCCAACCACGACGACGTTCTTGTAGGCCGCCAACACGACCGCAAGGAGGCCGAACAGCAACACCACCTTGACGGCCTCGGCCTTCAGCGCGTTGAGCAGAATCCCATCGGCTGTCAGCGCGCGGTTGCGTGCAACCAGCCAGGAGAAGACGAGGCCTCCGGCCAACCCGATCCCACCTCCGAGCGCGGCCGAGACTGCACCGTGCCGCCCAGCCAGCCAGCCGGCCAAGGCCGCCGCAAGGACGGCCCAGCCAGCTTGCCACGCCAGGACGGTCCGGAACGGCCTGCTCTTGTCGGGATGCATCACGCCAGACGAAGCGCCCGGAGCAAAGCCGCGGATTTTACTGGGCCGAATGCTCCTGCGTCAACGTGCTGCGACGCACCGGCGACTGCGTGCGGGCTGGGGGCGCATGCGGCCGGGTTGGGCCGCCCGATCGCGGCGTGCGTAGCTAGCGGAGCTTGGCCACGAGTTCGTCGAGTTGGTCGAGACCCGCGTAGTCGATGATCAGGCGCCCGGCACCTTTAGCCCCCCGGGGCTCGATGCACACGCGGGTTCCAAGCTGTTCGGACAACTCGGTCTCCAATATCTCGATGTCACGATCCCGGCGGCGGGGCGCCTTCCTGGGCGGTGCAAGCGCTGCCCGCACTAGATGCTCTGCCTGTCGGACCGAGTAGCTCTTCGCCGCTATCGCGCTTCCCAGCTCGATCTGTTTTGCGGCAGGCAGGGGCAGCAGGGCGCGCCCATGGCCCATGTCCAGTTTGCCGTGCAACATCAAATCCTGCACGGGCTTGGGCAGGCTGAGAAGGCGCAGGAGGTTGGTCACGCCGCTGCGCGAGCGTCCAACCGCCGCAGCGGCTGCTTCATGCGTCATGCCGAACTCGGCGATGAGGCGTTGGATACCCTGCGCTTCCTCGATAGGGTTGAGGTCCTCACGCTGGATGTTCTCGATCAGGGCCATGGCCAGCGCGAGGTCGTCGCGCACGTCGCGGACCAGCGTGGGCACGACCTCCAGGCCAGCCAGCTTCGCTGCACGCCAGCGCCGCTCGCCCGCGATGATCTCGAATTGCCCATCCTGAACGGGGCGGACCAGGATGGGTTGAATCACCCCCTGGGCCTTGATCGAATCGGCGAGGTCCGCGATCGCCTCGGGATTCATCTGCGTGCGCGGCTGGTATCGTCCCGGCCGCAGGGCGGTAACCGGCAGGTCCGTGAGGCGGTCCTGCTGTTGAGGTTCGTCCGGAGCCAGGAGCGCGTCCAGGCCGCGGCCGAGGCCTTTGAGTTTTGCCATGGCGGATCAGGAGGATACAGGTTGCCGCGAGAGCATCTCTCCGGCCAGCGCCAGATAGGCGAGTGCGCCTTTGGATTGCCGGTCCAGCGTCAGCGCAGGCATACCGTGACTTGGTGCCTCGGCCAGTCTGATGTTGCGCGGAATTATGGTCCGGTAGACCTTCTCGCCGAAGTGCTGCTGGAGCTGGTCCGAGACCTGTTGGGCGAGGGTGTTGCGGGGATCGTACATGGTGCGCAACAACCCCTCGATCTCCAGACCTGGATTGAGGCCCGCACGCACCTTCTTGATGGTCTGTACCAAGTCCGACAGCCCCTCGAGCGCGTAATACTCGCATTGCATCGGGATCATGACCGCCTGTGCAGCGCACAGCCCGTTGACTGTGAGCAGGTTCAACGCGGGGGGGCAGTCGATGAGGATGAAGTCGTACTGGTCCTGGATCGGCCGGATCGCCTCTTTGAGGCGCCGCTCGCGCTCGGGGAGTTCGATCAGCTCCACCTCCGCCCCAGCCAATTCCCGATTCGCCGGCACCAGATCATAGTTAGCGCTTGCTTTCACCCGGACGTCCGCTAATAGCTGAGCGCCGAGCAGGACATGGTAGATGGTGGAGACCATGGTGCGCTTGTCCACACCGCTTCCCATGGTGGCGTTACCCTGTGGGTCCAGGTCGATCAGTAGAACCCGACGGCCGGCCATGGCGAGGCTCGCGGCCAGATTGATGCTGGTGGTCGTCTTGCCGACGCCACCCTTCTGATTGGCCACCGCCAGGACGCGCGTCACGGGAGGCAGTCTTCGACGCGCAGAAGGACGAGGTGCCTCGCGGCGCGCAGTTCCGGGACCTGCAACGGCACGACCTCTTCCAGCAGGACACCTTTCGGTAACTGCTCCAATTCCTCATCCGGATACAAGCCCTTCATCGCCGCAAGGATACCGCCCGGCGCGACCATGTGGCGTGCCGCTTCCGCAAAGCCGGCCAAGTCGGAAAATGCCCGCGACACCGCACCCCCGACGAGTTGCGGCGGGCGCCACTCCTCAGCCCGTGTAAGCGCCACTTGCGCGTTGGCCAGTCCGAGCTCGATCACGGCTTGCCGCAGAAAGGCCCCCTTCTTATGGTTGCTGTCCATGAGCACGACCTGCCAGTCTGGGCGTGCAATGGCGATCGGAATCCCTGGCAGGCCCGCGCCGGTGCCGACGTCGACCAGCGTTGGTCCGGGCAGGTAGGGCAGGACCGCCAGACTGTCGAGCAGGTGGTGACTGACCAGGCGGCCTGGCTGCCGGATTGCCGTCAAGTTATACACCCGGTTCCACTTCTGCAGCAGGCCGAGGTAGCGAAGGAGGCGCGTCCGCGCTTCCGGGTCCAGAAAAAGATTGAGCTGCTCAAGACCCTGGTCCAGCTGGCGCTCGACCCCTGCAGTGTCGCCCTTCACGCGGCAGCCTCGTCATCGGACGACCCTGGGTGCTCGGTGGGAGAAATCGCCCGGCGGCGCTTCAGATGCACGAGAAGCAGGGACAGGGCTGCGGGGGTTACGCCCGAGATGCGCCCCGCCTGCCCCAGCGTTTCCGGGCGGTGGAGAGTGAGCTTATGTTGAACCTCGACTGACAGGCCGCGCACGGAGCGGTAGTCCAGGTCCGCCGGCAATAGCATGTCGTCGTGGGCCCGCTGACGCTCGATTTCTGTCCGCTGACGCTCGATATACCCGTGGTACTTGGTTTGGATCTCTACCTGCTCTGCCACTGACTGATCGGCAACGCCTGCACCGGTAGGGTCTAGCGCCGCAAGTGAGCCATAGCTCACTTCCGGCCGGCGCAGCAACTCCTCCAGCGTGTAGTCCCGGTCGAGCAGCTCGCCAAACACCTCGCGCTGGGGCTGCGCGAGCGTGCGAGGCCCCACCCATGTGGTAGCCAGCCGCTGGCGCTCGCGCTCGACGGCATCCCGCTTGGCGCACAAGGCGGAATAGCGTCTCGCATCCACTACGCCGAGACGGAACCCGATCTCAGTCAATCGCAGGTCGGCGTTGTCCTCGCGCAGGCTGAGGCGATACTCTGCGCGACTGGTGAACATGCGGTAGGGCTCGCTTACGCCGCGCGTGACCAGGTCATCCACCAGCACACCCAGATAGGCCTCGTCCCGACGCGGACACCAAGGCTCCTGACCGCCTGCCTGCAGGGCCGCGTTGATCCCCGCCAGCAGGCCTTGCGCTGCTGCCTCCTCGTACCCCGTGGTGCCGTTGATCTGTCCGGCAAAGAACAGGCCGCTGATGGCCTTGGTTTCCAGTGATCGTTTCAAGCCGCGCGGATCGAAGTAGTCGTACTCGATTGCGTAGCCAGGCCGAACGATATGTGCATGCCCGAGGCCTCGAATCGACCTAACCAAGGCCACCTGGACGTCGAAAGGCAAGCTGGTGGAAATCCCGTTCGGGTAGATCTCGGTTGTACCCAGTCCCTCCGGCTCCAGGAAGATCTGATGGCTCTCTTTTCCGGAGAACCGGGTGATTTTATCCTCGATCGACGGGCAATAGCGCGGCCCGACGCCTTCGATAACGCCGGTATACATCGGGGAACGATCGAGCCCTCCGCGAATGATTTCATGCGTCCGTACATTGGTCTGCGTGATCCAGCACGAGACTTGACGCGGATGCTGGTCGCTGGCGCCGAGGAAGGAGAACACCGGAGGCGGCTGATCGCCTGGCTGCTCGCTCATAACGGAGAAGTCGATCGAGCGCCCGTCGAGCCGGGGTGGTGTTCCAGTCTTCAAGCGTCCCACGGGGAGCTCGAGCTCACGCAGACGGCTTGCCAGAGAGACGGATGCTGGATCGCCGGCACGGCCTCCCTGATAGTTTCGCAGGCCGACATGGATCAGCCCAGACAGGAAGGTCCCCGTCGTCAGAACTACAGTGCTCGCGTGGAAGCGCAGCCCGAGTTGGGTGACAACACCGGTGACGCGATCCGCATCGACGATCAGGTCGTCGGCTGCTTGCTGGAACAGAACCAGATTGGGCTGCGTCTCGAGCCGCTGCCGGATCGCGGCCTTGTACAGCGCCCGGTCGGCTTGGGCCCGCGTAGCACGCACGGCAGGGCCTTTGCTGGAGTTGAGGATACGGAACTGGATCCCTGCCTCGTCCGTAGCGGCCGCCATTGCGCCGCCCAGTGCATCGATCTCCTTGACGAGATGGCCCTTCCCGATACCTCCGATCGATGGATTGCAAGACATCTGTCCGAGCGTATCGATGCTGTGCGTCAGCAGCAGCGTGCGCCTGCCCATCCGCGCTGCAGCCAGGGCTGCCTCGGTACCGGCGTGCCCGCCGCCTACGACAATCACATCAAACCGGTCCGGGTGGTTCATGCTCAGGAGGTCCAGCGAAAGGGCGACAATCATACCGCCGCTGCGCTTCGTGGCAAAGGACAGGTTCCACGTGGAACATCGCGCGCCAAGGTTCCACGTGGAACTACTTGCCTATGCAGAATCGCGCGAAGATCTCCCCGAGCAGATCGTCGGCCGTCACTTCACCCGTGATTTCACCCAGAGTAAGCTGAACCAGCCGAAGCTCCTCGGCAAACAGCTCAAGCTCTCTGTAGCGCCCCTCGGCGCGCGCCAGATGCGCGGCCACGCGGGCCAACGCTTCCAGGTGCCTCGCGCGGGCCAGGAACACCCCCTCCTCCCCGGCACACCAACCCGCCGCCTTCAGCATCTCCCGTCTCAGGATATCTACCCCTTCCCCAGATAGCGCCGAGACCCTGACCTCGCGCCCCAGTGCCGTATCCCGCGCCTGGGCGGGACTGCTGCTGAGGTCTATCTTGTTGACAACGATGATCCTACCGACGCTTCTCGGTACCTCGCCCAGGATTCTCACGTCCTCGGGTGTCAAGCCCTCTCGGATATCGACCACCACAAGGGCCAAGTCGGCGGTCCGGATGACCTCCCTGGTCCGCTCGATCCCCAGGCGCTCGATCGGGTCACTCGGCTCCCGCAGCCCGGCCGTGTCCAGGATGTGCATCGGGACCCCGTCCAGGATCAACTCCTGGCGGATGACATCGCGCGTGGTCCCAGGGATATGGGTGACGATCGCTACCTCCTCCCCGGCCAGCCTGTTGAGCAAACTGGACTTCCCTACGTTCGGCCGTCCGATCAGCGCAACCCTCGCCCCCTCGCGAAGCAGGCTGCCCTGCTGGGCTGCGCTCTCCACCGCCCTCACCCGGCCCAGCAATTCCGTGAGTCTCTGCTTTGCGCTGGCTGCTTCGAGCTGGTCGACTCCCTCCTCGGGGAAGTCGATGCAAGCCTCGACCAGCATCCGGAGTGCGGTCACATCCGCGACCAGAGCATGGATCTCGTGTGAAAACGCGCCTTTTAGTGATCTCAACGCGGAACGCGCCGCTGCCTCCGATCGGGCTTCGATCAAGTCGGCCACACTCTCCGCCTGCACCAAGTCCAGCTTGTCATTCAGGAAGGCACGGCGGGTGAATTCCCCGGGCTCGGCCAGCCGGGCCCCGAGTTCCACGCAGCGCTTGAGCAACCGCTGCAGTACCGCAGGGCCGCCATGGCCCTGCAACTCGAGGACATGTTCGCCGGTATAGGAATGAGGCGCTGGGAAGTAGATCGCCAGCCCCTGATCGATCGCCTCTCCACGGCTGTCCAGAAAATCGACCAGGAGGGCTCGTCTCGGTTCCGGCTCCCTCCCCAGGAGGGGAAGAAACAACCCGCGCAGGCTGGACCCGGAGATCCGGAGCACGCCGATCGCCCCCAGTCCGGGGGCGGTCGCCACCGCCGTGATCAGATCAGGTACCGCCATGAGCGGCCTTCGACCGCTCCAGCGCGCGTGTGATCTGCCACTGCTGACCGATGGAAAGGATGTTGTTCACAAGCCAGTACAGCACCAACCCGGACGCGAAGAAGAAGAAGAACACGCTGAAGGCGACCGGCATGATCTTCATCAGCTTGGCCTGCATCGGATCGGGTGGTGTCGGATTCAGCCAGGTCTGAATGAACATGGTTGCGCCCATCAGGACCGGCAGGATGAAATACGGGTCTGGAGCGGATAAGTCATTGATCCAAAACATAAAAGGTGCATGCCGCAACTCCACGCTCAGAAGCAGCACCCAGTAGAGCGCAATGAACACGGGGATCTGGACGACGATCGGCAGACAGCCACCGAGCGGATTGATCTTCTCGGTCTTGTACAACTCGATCATCGCCTGGTGCATCTTCTGACGGTCATCGCCGTACCGTTCCTTCAGCCGCTGCAGCTTTGGCGCGAGCACCTTCATCCGTGCCATGGACTTGTAGCTTGCCGCTGAGAGCGGATAGAACGCCAGCTTGATGAGCACCGTCAGGAGGATGATCGCGACCCCCCAGTTGCGAACCAGTTCATGGATGTGGTTGAGGACCCAGAACAGCGGCACGGCCAGCACCCGCAGCCAACCGTAGTCCACCGTGAGTTCCAGACCGGGAGCCAGTGCCTTCAGACGCTCCTGTTCCTGGGGCCCGGTATAGAGCTTCAGTTCCACTTTCGCGGTTTGCTTGGGCTCAATTGTTCCCACCGGCGTGATAACACCGCCGGCTACCAGACCGTTCGTGTTTGCCAGAGGCTCGAGGAAGAACACTCTTGTCCTGCCCGGCTCGACCAGCCAGGCGGTCAGAAAATAGTGCTGCACGAACGCGATCCAACCGTCCGTCGCGGTTTTCTCAACCTTATTCGCCTCGATGTCCGAGAAGGCGACCTTCTTGAGCTTGTCCTTTTCCGTGTAGAGCTCGGCGCCCGTGTAGGTCGGCACCAGCTTGGAATCGCCCTCGGCTGGGTTGCTGTCGCGCACGAGCTGATAGTACGCATCCGGCTGGCTGGGCGCGTCGCCGAGGTTGGTGACTTCGAAGCCGACATCGACGACGTAGCTGCTGCGGTGAAACGTATAGGTCTTCACCACCCTCGCAGAAGCCGTCTCGGGCGCCTCCAGGCGCACCACTAGCGCCTCCTGGTCTGCACCCAGCTCATAGGACGCGTTCTCGACCGAGAACAGAGTCTTGTGGTCGGCCAGTCCCTCGCCATGAAAGAGCCCACTCTGCGCCACGTACAGGCGCGCGGGGCTCTCCTGCAGAAGGACGAAGCTCTTCTCCTTGTCACCTCGCTCTTTGTGCTGAAGCAACTCCACGCGCCGCAGGTCGCCACCGAGCGTGTCGATCTCTGCAACCAGGTAATCGGTCTTCACCTGGATGCGTTGCCCGCTCGCCAGGGCTGCACTGCCGGCTGGCACTGCTGCAGGGCCCGTGATCGGTTTTCCTGGTTCGCCGGACTGACCCGCCGCCGGGGTCTCGATGGTCGGGACCGGGGTTCCCCTGAGTGCCTGGCCCGCCGGCGTGGCCGGTGCGGGCTTTGCCTGCTGGTGATCCCGGACCCAGGCATCGACCAGCAGGAATACCGAGACGGCAAAGACCAATCCTACGAAAAGCCGGTAACTGTCCATGGTGTGCAAATGGTGGCCTGCAGTTCAGGGTACCTGATCGATGCCGCCTGGGTGCCATGGATGGCAGCGGGCGAGCCGCCGTGCGGCCAGCCACACGCCGCGCACGACCCCGTGTTTCATGATCGCCTCGCGGGCATACTCGGAACAGGTCGGATGGAAGCGACAGGAAACGCCCAGCAGCGGACTGATGGCCAGCTGGTAACCACGCAGCAGCAGGCTCAACAACCTTCGCATCAAGCGAGCTCCCGCAGCAGCCGCTTGACCTCTGCCTCTGCAGCTGGCATATCGTTCGAGTTCAGCCTTGCGCGCAGCCTGATGATCACATCAACCGCACCCAGCCGCGCTGCCTGCTCACGAAAGCGCTCCCGGGTAACCCGCTTGATTCGGTTTCGCGCGGTGGCCTGCGGCAACACCCTCCGGCCAATGACGATACCGAGCCGCGCCCTTCCGCTTTGGTTGGCTGCGATCGTCGCTGTGAACCAGCGGCCCGACGCACGCCTGCGGGCCGTCAGGCCCCGTTTGAAGTCCTCCCCCGACCGGAGCCGGGCGGCCCGGGGAAAACCAGCCATCGTGGAGTTCGGAACGTCTGGCAGACCAGCCCAGGGAATGCCGCAGCCGAGCCCTACAGCGCCAGGCGCTTGCGCCCCTTCGCCCGGCGCGCATTGAGCACCTTGCGTCCCCCGAGGGTTTTCATTCGCGCCCTGAAACCATGGGTCCGCGCGCGCCGGATCTTCGACGGCTGATAGGTCCGCTTCATCTTGAGTCCCTGCGAGAGAGCTGAAAAGCCGGCTATTACACGCGCGCAGCGCCCGCTTTGTCAACTCTCAATCGAGCACCGATCGCCCGAAGACCGTCGCTTGGCCCAAACCCCACGGGCGCTCCTGTGGATAAGTCCTTCCGTGACTGTTATCATGATTGCCTTTGCCCCTGGGCGTTTCGCCCCTGCCCCTCTCCCCCCTGAATGGATGCCTTCTGGGCTCTCTGCCTGCAGCATTTCGAGCAGTCATTGCCCCACCAGCAGTTCAAGACCTGGATCCAGCCGCTGCAGGCGCGCGTCTCCGGCAGGAGCCTGGTCGTCCAGGCACCCAACCGCTTCGTTCTACAGTGGGTCAAGGACCGTTTCCTCCCGGTCATCGAGCAACTCGCACGCGAACATCAGAAGGGGCAACTCACGATCTCTCTGGAGTTGGCGCAGCGCGAGACGGCCCACGCTTCTCCTGCTATGGAAGTGGCAGTACTGCCGGCAGAAGCAAAACCCCGGGTGCGCGAAACCAGCCGCCTCAATCCCACGTTCACCTTCGACTCCTTCGTCACCGGCAAGGCCAACCAGCTAGCCCGTGCTGCGGCGCTTCAGGTCGCCGAGCACCCAGGTACGGCCTACAACCCGCTCTTCATCTACGGCGGCGTCGGGCTGGGCAAGACGCACCTGCTCCAGGCCATCGGCAATCTCGTGCAGGATCGCAGCGCGAACGCCAAGGTCCGCTACATCCACGCCGAGCAGTACGTCTCCGATGTAGTACGCGCTTACCAGCACAAGGCGTTCGACGGCTTCAAGAAGTACTACCACTCCCTGGACCTGCTCCTCATCGACGACATCCAGTTCTTCAGCGGGAAGACCCGAACCCAGGAAGAGTTCTTCTATGCCTTCAACGCGCTCATAGAGGCGCATAAGCAGGTGATCATCACCTGCGACACCTATCCGAAGGAGATCAGCGGCATGGAAGACCGGCTGATCTCCCGCTTCGGCTGGGGCCTCACCGTCGCGATCGAGCCGCCCGAGTTGGAGATGCGGGTGGCGATTCTGCTCAAGAAGGCCGAGGCCGACGGGATCGGACTGGTGGAGGACGTGGCATTCTTCATCGCCAAGCACATCCAATCCAATGTGCGCGAGCTGGAGGGAGGCCTCAAGCGGGTCATCGCCTACTCGAATTTCGCCGGACAGCCGATCTCCGTCGAGCTGGCGCGCGAGGCACTAAAGGATCTGCTGGCGATCCAATACCGCCAGATCTCAATCGACAACATCCAGCGCACGGTGGCGGACTACTACAAGATCAAGGTCGCCGAGATGTACTCGAAGAAGCGGTCCCGCAATATTGCCCGCCCGCGCCAGATGGCCATGGCGCTGGCCAAGGAACTGACGCAGCTGAGCTTGCCGGACATCGGTGAGGCCTTCGGGGGACGCGACCATACCACCGTGCTCCACGCCTGCCGCAAGATCGCCGAGCTCAAGACCGAGTATCCCGAGATCGGCCGGGACTTCGAAGCCTTGCTCCAGGTTCTGCGCAGCTGAACATCCTGGGGATGCAAAGTACACAACTCAGCCTTCGACACCGCGTCCCGGGATCATCCACAATTGGTCCACCGGATATCCCACGGCCATCCACTGCCTTTCGCGTCCCTGGCGGCCCGCACTGGACGGTCGTGGCAGTGAATTCCACAGATGCCAAGCTCTTCTATTAATTATTATCAGGAAGAAACATGACATCAATAACCGTACAACGGGATGTACTCCTTCTTCCACTCCAATCCGTCAGCGGGGTAGTCGAGCGTCGCCATACCCTGCCGATCCTCTCCAACGTTCTGCTGGAGATCCAGGGCGACCAGCTTACGCTCACCGCCACGGACCTGGAGCTGCAGGTCGCTTCCCGCACCGAGACGGCGGCAGGCTCCGGTGATCACGCTACGACTGTATCTGCCCGTAAGCTGCAGGACATCCTGCGTGCCCTTCCTGACGGGGCTGCGATCGCCCTGGACCTGCAGGACAAACGCCTCCAGATCAAGGCCGGCAAGAGCAAGTTCAGTCTGCAGACACTGCCCGCACAGGACTTTCCGCGGCTGGCGCCGTCCGGTAACGCTACCGCCGTGCTCGAGCTCGGCCAGCGCGATCTCAAGCAGCTGCTTGCCTTGGTCCAGTACGCCATGGCCCAGCAGGACATCCGTTACTACCTCAACGGCCTGCTGATGTCGTTGTCGCCGGCCGGCCTGACTGTGGTAGCCACAGACGGCCACCGGCTGGCGTTGGCCACGTTGCCGCTCGAGATCGACGTTCCGAAGGTTGAGGTTATCCTTCCACGCAAAGCCGTGCTGGAGCTGGTGAAGCTGCTCGGTGAAGGGGATGCCAAGACGCGGATCGAAGTGCGCGACAACCAGGTCGCCTTCATCTTCGGCAGCATCGAGTTCGTCACCAAGGTCGTCGACGGCAGGTTCCCCGACTATCAGAAGGTGATCCCGACCGGTTACCGGAAGCACTTCGTGCTCGATCGCCAGACGCTGCAGCAGTCCCTGCAGCGGGCAGCCATCCTGTCGAACGAGAAGTTCCGTGGGGTTCGCTGGGTACTGACTGAGAACAGCCTGCGCATCGTCTCCAGCAACACCGAGCAGGAGGAAGCGGAGGAGGAACTCGAGATCCCGTACAACGATGAGCCGCTCGACGTGGGCTTCAATGTTACCTACCTGCTCGATGTGCTCGCCAACGTTTCTTCCGCGCAGGTCGAATGCTCACTGGGCGACGCCAACAGCAGCATGCTGCTGACCCTGCCGGACAACGCCCAGTTTCAGTATGTCGTCATGCCAATGCGGATCTGATCCCGATCGGAAGCCTTTTCACCCTGTTCGTCAGTCCAGCGAGAGCACATGCAGCAGCCATCTCCTTCCGAATACACCGCCGAGAGCATCAAGGTCCTGAAGGGACTGGAAGCCGTGCGCAAGCGGCCTGGCATGTACATAGGCGACACCAGCGACGGAACCGGGCTCCACCATATGGTCTTCGAGGTGGTGGACAACGCCGTTGACGAGGCCCTGGCGGGCTACTGTGACGACGTACAGGTCATCATCCATACCGACAACTCCATCACCGTCATCGACAACGGGCGCGGGATTCCTGTGGAGGTGCATCCGGACGACGAACTGGGGCGCTCTACAGCCGAGATCGTCATGACCGTTCTGCATGCCGGCGGGAAGTTCGACAGCAACTCCTACAAGATCTCCGGGGGGTTGCATGGCGTTGGCGTCTCGGTGGTGAATGCCCTGTCCGAATGGTTGCGGCTGACGATCCGCCGCGGTGGCCAGGTGTACCAGCTGGAGTTCCGCAACGGTGCGCCCAGCGCACCGCTCAAGGAACTCGGGACCACCGAGCGGCGCGGCACTGAAGTCCACTTCAGTCCCAGTCCGGAAGTCTTCGGCAATGTCGAGTTCCACTACGACATCCTGGCCAAGCGCCTGCGTGAGCTGTCGTTCCTCAATAACGGCATCCGTATCGAGCTGGTGGACCAGCGCAGCGGGAAGGAAGAGGTGTTCCAGTTCGCCGGCGGTATCCGCGCGTTCGTGGAGTTCATCAACCGGACCAAGACCGTCCTGCACTCCCACATCTTCCATTCTGCTCGCGAGCGCGACGGCATCGGCGTCGAGGTCGCCATGCAGTGGAACGATTCCTACCAGGAAGCGGTGCTGTGCTTCACCAACAATATTCCCCAGCGTGACGGTGGCACGCACCTCACTGCGCTGCGCGCAGCCATGACCCGCACGCTGAACCAGTACATCGAGCAGAACGAGTTCGCCAAGCGCGCCAAGGTGGAGACTACCGGAGACGACATGCGCGAGGGCTTGACCTGCGTGCTCTCGGTCAAGCTTCCCGATCCCAAGTTCTCCTCGCAGACCAAAGACAAGCTGGTGTCCTCGGAGGTCAGACCGGCGGTGGAAGAGGTCGTGGCCGACGCACTGATGGCGTTCCTGCTGGAGCACCCCAACGACGCCAAGATCATCGTCGGCAAGATCATCGACGCCGCCCGCGCCCGCGAGGCGGCCCGCAAGGCGCGCGAGATGACGCGGCGCAAGGGCATCCTGGACGGCTTCGGGCTGCCGGGCAAACTGGCCGATTGCCAGGAGAAGGACCCTGCCCAGTCCGAGCTGTACCTGGTGGAAGGGGATTCTGCAGGCGGTTCGGCGAAGCAGGGCCGCGACCGCCGCTTCCAGGCCATCCTCCCGCTCAAGGGCAAGATCCTGAACGTAGAGAAGGCCCGCTTCGACAAGCTGCTTTCCTCTCAAGAGATCGCCACCCTGATTACCGCTCTGGGAACCGGAATCGGGAAGGAGGAGTACCGGCCCGAGAAGCTGCGCTATCACCGCATCATCATCATGACCGACGCTGACGTGGACGGCTCCCACATCCGCACCTTGTTGTTGACCTTCTTCTACCGCCAGATGCCCGAGCTGGTCGAGCGCGGCCACATCTATATCGCGCAACCACCGCTCTACAAGGTCAAGCATGGCCGTGACGAGCGCTATCTGAAGGACGACCACGAGCTCAAGGAGCTTCTCCTCAAGCTGGCGCTGAAGGACGCGCAGCTCATCCCTGGCGAAGGCGCCCACACGCTCTCTGGCGACGCGCTCGCCGAGGTCGCCCGCGAATACATCCTGGCCGAGGCCGTGATCGAACGGCTGTCCCGGCGGATAGACAGCGTAGTGTTGCATGCCCTGCTGAAGGGCGCGGTTGTGGACCTCAGCTCCGATGCGGCAGCGCGCGAAACCGCCGAAACGCTGTCAGCCGCCCTGCCGGGGACCGATGCGGTGATTGATGTGCAGTTCGATGAGAAGACGGAATCCTACCGCCTGCTGATCCGGCGGATGTTCCATGGCAACCAGCGTGTGTCGGTGCTGGACCGCGACTTCGCCGAAAGCGGGGACTACCAGCAGATCCGTCGCACCGCCGGGGTTCTGGAGGGTTTGGTCGGACCAGGCGCGCGCGTGAAGCGCGGCGACGACGAAACCGCGGTGACCTCGTTTCAGCAGGCCATCGACTGGCTGCTGGAGCAGGTCAAGCACAGCCTGACGATCCAGCGCTACAAGGGCCTCGGGGAGATGAACCCGCAACAGCTCTGGGATACGACGATGGATCCAGCATCGCGCCGGCTGCTGCGCGCACAGATCGAGGATGCGATTGCGGCCGATGAGATATTCACGACGCTGATGGGGGACGTCGTCGAGCCCCGTCGCGCCTTCATCGAGGCCAACGCCCTGGGCGTGCGCAATCTCGACGTCTAGCTGGCGGGTATCAGACCGGCCGACGCCGCGCGCCAGAGCGAGCCGCGGGAGCGCGCTGGCCTGGCTGGCGCGGCTGGTGTGCCGCTGGTTTGCCTTTGCCCCCACCGCCGCGATTGCCCTGTGCCCGGTTGGGCTGCGCAGTACCCGCTCTCTGCGCGCCGCCCCCACGCGGAGCACCGCCACGCGGAGCACCGCCACGCGGGGCACCGTCCCCACGCGGTACGCCACCGCCACGCGGAGCGCCGCCGCCACCCGCACGCTGCCCACCGTCACCGCGCTGTGGGCGCCCGCGTTGATTCGCGGGCCGTTGTGCCGCAATCGGTCGGGCTGCGGTACTGCCCGTCTTGGCCAGTTCCTTGGCTGCTTTTTCCGCCAGCAGATCGACGGCATCCTCGAGGGTAAGGGTGGCCGGATCCATGTCGGACGGCACAGTTACGTTGACGTTGCCGTGCTTGATGTATGGGCCGTAACGGCCCTCCATGAGCGACACCGCCTGGTTGTCGATCGGGTGCGGCCCGAGCTGCTTTCCGCCCGGGCCACGCGCTGCCTTGGGGGCGGCGAGCAGCTCGAGCGCTCGCTCCAGCGTGATGTCATACACGCTGTCGCTCTTGGGGATCGACTTGAAGGCGCCGTCGTGCTTGACATAGGGACCGAAGCGTCCGACGTTGGCTTCGATAGGCTTGCCCGTCTCCGGATGATTGCCGAGCGTGCGGGGCAGGGACAGCACCTTCAGTGCAGTCTCCAGGTCCGCGGTGGCCACCGGCAGGTGTTGCGGCCAGGACGCCCGCCTGGGTTTGCTCTGGGCTCCCTCGACGGTCGGCCCCAACTGGGCGTAGGGCCCATAGGGTCCGCGCAGCAGCAGGACGTCCAATCCAGACACCGGGTCCTTGCCCAGATTGATCGGCCCCTCGGGCATATTGCCCCAGGGCCGCGTGTAGTCGCACTTGGGATAGGCGCTGCAACCCACGAACAGCCCGCGTTTGCTGTTCTGCAGATACAGGTCGCTCTTGCATTTGGGACAGTGCTCTCCCAGTGGCACACCGCGGTTCACATCCTGCTTCTCTGCCAGTGTGCGGGAGAACTCGTTCCAGAACCCTCTGAGCACGGGGACCCATTCGCGTTCGCCGTTGGAGATGAAATCCAGCTGATCCTCCATGCGCGCGGTGAAGTCGTAATCCACGTAGTGATCGAAATGAGCCGTCAGAAACCCATTGACCAGCCGCCCGAGGTCGGTGGGCACGAAGCGCTTCTTGTCGAGCAGGGCATAGCCGCGCTCCTGCAGCGTTGAGATGATGCTGGCATAGGTGGACGGCCGCCCGATGCCATACTCCTCCAGCTTCTTCACCAGGCTTGCTTCGGTGTAGCGCGGCGGCGGCAGCGTGAAGTGCTGCTCGCCGAAGATGCGGTCGACCGGGATCTGCTCGCCTTCCTGCAGCGCCGGCAGCTTCTCATCGCCCTCGTCGACGCTGTCGTCGGCGCCTTCCTGGTATACCGCAATGTATCCGGGGAATACCAGCGTCTGACCGGTGGCACGGAACAGCGCGTCCTTCCCGCCGACGGCAATGTCGAGCCCCGTGGTGTCGTACCGGGCGGGCGCCATCTGGCAGGCCAGTGTGCGCTTCCAGATCATCTCGTAAAGGCGCGCCTGGTCCGGCGTCAGGTGTCCCTTGAGGTCCTCCGGAGTGTGGAAGATCGACGTCGGCCGGATCGCCTCGTGCGCCTCCTGCGCATTCTTCGACTTGCTGCGATATTCCACCGGATCCTTGGGCAGGTAGGTCGCGTTGAAGTGTTTGGCCACGTAATCGCGGATCTCGCGCACAGCCTCGTGCGCAAGGTTGGTGGAGTCGGTGCGCATATAGGTGATCAGGCCAACGGTGCCGGAGCCGATGTCCACGCCTTCGTACAGCTGCTGGGCCGTGCGCATGGCGCGCTCGGCGGTCATGCCCAGCTTGCGCACGGCTTCCTGTTGCAGCGTCGAGGTGATGAATGGGGCTGCCGGAGAGCGTGTCTTCGGCTTCTTTTCCACCCGGACCACCGTGGCGGTTCCGCGGGCAGCCTTGTTGATAGCCTCCACCACTTCGGCTTGCTGGGCCTCGCTCACGATCGAGAACTGCTCGACCTTCTCGCCGCGATACTGGCTCAGGCGCGCCGTGAACCTCTCCTTCTCCTTGTGGCTGTCGAGATGGACGGTCCAGTACTCCTGGCTCTTGAAGGCCTCGATCTCCTGCTCGCGCTCGACGATCAGGCGCAGGGCCGGGCTCTGCACACGGCCTGCGGACAGGCTCGGTCCGATCTTGCGCCAGAGCAGAGGAGAGAGGTTGAAGCCGACCAGGTGATCGAGCGCGCGGCGCGCCTGCTGTGCGTTCACCAGCGGCATGGAGAGATCGCGCGGATGACCGACTCCCTCTTTCACCGCCGATTCGGTGATCTCGTAGAACACCACACGCTTCACCGGCCGGCCGCGCAGGCTCTTCTTGCCGCGCAGCAGCTCGGACAGGTGCCAGGCGATCGCCTCGCCTTCGCGGTCCGGGTCGGTGGCGAGCAGTATCTGCTCCGCACCCTCCGCCGCTCGGGCGATCGCGTCGACATGCTTCTTGTTCCTCTCGACCAGCGCGTAGCGCATGCTGAAGTCGTTGTCGGGATCCACTGCGCCCTCTTTGGCCTCGAGGTCGCGCACGTGGCCATAGGAAGCGAGGACCTCGAAGTCGCGGCCCAGGTATTTCTTGAGAGTTTTCGCCTTGGAAGGCGATTCCACGATGAGAAGATTTCGAGACATGCGTTGCCCTGGAACTGGCGAGCGCCAGAATGAATAGGAAAACTTCAGTTCAGTTTAGCGGCAGCAATCGGCGCGCCGGACCAGTCCGGCTGCGCCCTTGGCCGCGTCAGTGCAGCGTGACGATGCGTTCGCTGACGAGCAGTTCGTCGAGGATAAGCGAGTCCAGCGGGTGCCCCTGGTTCCACAGCACCAGCAGGATCACCAGTTTGAGTTCGTCGAGACCGATTTCAACGTCGGTCAAGGCCATCACGCGGTCGAGCACTACCTCGCGCTGACTCGCGTCGAGCGCTCCGGCGGCCTCCAGGAAGTGGAGGAAGCCCCGGCTGGGCACGTCGAGCTTGCGCTGCTCCGCCGGCGTGTAATGGCGCAGCGACAGCGGATCGTCAGGGCCCAGCTCGGTCCCGGGACCGCGATGTCGCCACCCATGCGGCTCCAGACCGGACAGCCAGCGTAAAGCCTCATGGACGTCCTGCGTCTCGAAGCCAGCTGCGACCAGTTGCCGGGACAGCGTGTCCTGATCGGGGTAGGCACCCAGCTCGTAGTAACGCTCAACCAGATAGGCGAGGATGTCGAACACGTAAGGCTGTTGCGGATGCCTCAAAGCCTCCCGAGCTCGGCCCTTGCCTAGCGGATGCGCTGATAGGTTCCGCCCGCCAGGCGGCAGATCAATCCGTCGAGCTCCAGCGTCAACAGCATGGCGGAAGCGGCGTCGGGCGTCAAGCCGGTTCGCGAGCAAAGCAGGTCCAGATCGATCGGGTGATATCCCATCGCAGCGAGCACCGCCTCCGCAGCGGGATCCGATACTCTGGCCGGCGCGGTGGCTCCACTGCTCGGCGCCGGCAGCTTCAGCTCTTCGAGGATGTCCTGTGCCGACTCCACCAGCTTGGCGCCCTGCTTGATCAACCAGTGGCAACCCTTCGAAAGCGGCGAGTGGATGGACCCGGGGATAGCGAATACTTCCCGACCCTGTTCGAGGGCTTGCCGGGCAGTTATCAACGAGCCGCTGCGCAACGCCGCTTCGACGACCAGGCAGCCGCGCGCAAGTCCGCTGATGATGCGGTTGCGGCGCGGAAAGTTCTGCGCCATCGCTGGAGTTCCCAGCGGGAACTCGGACAGCATCAGCCCCTCGCTGCTCAAGCGGTGCGCGAGGTCCCGGTTGCGCGCGGGGTATACGCGATCGAGCCCAGTGCCCAGCACCGCGATGCTGGAGGACGCGCCCGCGAGGCCGCCGCTATGCGCCGCGGTGTCGATGCCCAGCGCTAACCCGCTCACGATCGTCAGCCCCGCGTTGCTGAGCGCTTCCGCGAAGGCTGCGGCATCCGCTGCGCCTCCGGGCGTAGGATTGCGGCTGCCCACCATGGCCAGCGCGGGACGCTGCAGCAGCTCGGTGCGACCGCGCGCATACAGGACGACCGGCGGGTCGGCGATCTCGAGGAGTGCGGCCGGGTAATCTGTGTCGGCGAGCGTGATCAGGCGGCTGTTGCCCGATTCGAGCCAGCTCAGCGCTGCGGCGACCCGGCCCGGGTCGGGCCCGCGCTTGAGGGCTTCTGCCTGTGCCCGCCCGACGATCGCCTCCAGCGACCCGATGCTCGCCGCGAGCACATCTTCGGGCGACCCCAGCGCGGCCAGCAGCCTGCGCTGCGCCGCGCTGCCGACCTCAGTGACGAGCGTGCAACGGAGCCAGTTCTGCGCCTCGGCGAAGTGCCCTCCCGCCGTGGGTCCCATCAACGCGCTGTCGACCCAGAGGCGCCGCCAGCGTCCGCTGCCAGATCCGCAGGGTGGGACAGCGAGCAGCTGCTCGCGTGGATCGGCACGCTCTCAAGGGTTACGGAACGTGTCGAGCACATTGACCGGACGGTTCGATATCATCACTAGCCCGTACGCCATACGCTCGAAGACGCGGAAGACCATCAGCAGACCATAGCGTTGCTCGGGCAACGGCAGCGACTCGGTGGCCGACACGGCGATGGTGCCTTCCGAGCGATACAGCCCCAGGACATGTCCGACTTCCAGCCCGTCGCGCGCGCCGCGATTGAGGATGACTACGGAATACGTCCCCATCTCCGATACGGTCCCGTCAGAGCCGGCGATGACGCGACCCTCAACCGGCCGGGACGGCGCGTGCGGGACGTACGGCGCACTCTGCAGCGGCGGCGCCACCGTCAGCCGGTCTCCTTTGGAGATCTCCTGAATCGAGCTTACGACCTGCACCGTGCTGACCCGACCGAAGCCGGTCACGTTGGCGTCACCCAGGTACACCGCTTCGAAGCCGAGCACTTCTTTGTTGTCCGGATCCTGGAACACTCGGCCCTGGCGGTAGACTTGCCAGCGCTGCCCTTTCTTCTGGTCCAGGCCGACGACATAGGCGGTGTCGCCGGTCGAAACGACCACACGCTGGTCCACGCTCGCGACGATCTGCGGGGCCGCGGCGACCTGCGCCGGGCTCACGATGAGCGGGCGAATCAGGAAAGGCTCGATGACCTTCGCCGGAATGGTGGGGATGGGCAACGGGGCCAAAGCCTGGGAGCGCATCTGCGGGGCCAGCTTGGACTCCTGCAGCTCGTAGCCGTACCAGCGCGACAGGCCACCATCGGGTGCACCCTCTAGGCGCAGCCGCGGTGTGGCCCCCGTGAGATCGAGTATCAGCACGTCGCCGGGGTAGATCAGGTGCGGATTGCGCACCACATCCTTGTTGACACCCCAGAGGTCGGGCCACTTCCAGGGGTTCTTCAGGAAGCGTGAGGAGATGCCCCAGAGCGTATCCCCCTTGACTACCACATAGCGCGCCGGAATATTGTCCTGCAACATCAACTCATCGGCGGCCGGGGCGGGCGCCGCCACCACCTCCTCCGTGTCCGTCTCCGTCGGCGTCGTGGCCTCGTCCTCCTGTGCCCAGGACGCGCCCGCGCACAGACCAAGCCAAAGGATCAAGGGGATAACCGCTATAATTCTGGGCATTCGAGGCTCCAATGTCCTTCCCAGGGGGGCTCAGCCGGCGCCCGACTTACTGCGCCGCCTGAGGGTCATAACCCCAGCAAAGTCAAGAAGTTTCCGTAGATTCTGCTCGTAATTTGTTAAGTAGGCAAGCTGTATGGCATTGCTGCCCATCCTCCACTACCCCGACGAGCGGCTCCACACGGTTGCCGCCCCCGTGGAGGTCATTAACGACGAAATCCGCCAACTCGTTAGGGACATGGCGGAGACGATGTATGCCGCCCCCGGTATCGGTCTCGCCGCAACCCAGGTGAATGTTCACCGCCAGGTCCTCGTTATCGACATCTCGGAGACGCATGACCAGTTGGTCGTGCTGATCAACCCCGAGATTCTCGAATCGCGTGGCGACGCCGAATGCGAGGAAGGCTGCCTGTCCGTGCCGGGCATCTACGAAACTGTGCGGCGCGCCGAGTGGATCAAGGTACGGGCGCTGGACCGCAATGGGCAGCCCTTCACGCTGGAGACTTCCGGTCTGTTGGCGGTGTGCATCCAGCACGAAATGGACCACCTGAAGGGGAAGGTCTTCGTCGAGTATCTCTCGCGCTTGAAGCAGACGCGCATTCTAGCCAAGCTGAAGAAGCAGCAGCGCCGGGCCATGTGATGCGTCTGGTGTTCGCCGGAACGCCCGCATTCGCCCGCACGGCGCTGCAAGCACTGCTAGCGGCGAACCATGACGTTGCGCTGGTCCTAACGCAGCCCGACCGGCCGAGCGGGCGGGGCCTTCGGCTCAAGTCCTCCGAGGTGAAGGAGCTCGCGATGGACCGTGGTTTGCGCGTGGAACAGCCGGCCACACTGCGTACGGCGCAGGCGCGAGCGCCTCTTGCAGCGGCAGAAGCTCGAGCGATGGTGGTGGCCGCCTATGGGCTGATCTTGCCGCCGGAGGTGTTGGCGCTCTTTCCGCTCGGCTGCATCAACATCCATGCTTCGCTGCTGCCCCGCTGGCGCGGCGCCGCGCCCATCCAGCGCGCCATCCTGGCCGGCGACAGCCATACCGGAATCAGCATCATGCACATGGACGCCGGGCTGGATACCGGCCCCGTGTACCTGCAGGAAGCCATCCCGATCGCCGCAGACGACACCGGGTCGTCGCTCCACGACAAGCTCGCCAGGCTCGGCGCAGACTGTATTGTGCGAGCGCTGGAACTGCTTCCCAGCGGGTCGCTGCAGCCGCAGCCGCAGGGGTCGGACGGGGTGACCTATGCGCACAAGATCCAGAAAGCCGAAGCCGAGCTCGACTGGACGCGCAGCGCGCACGAGCTCGACCGGCAGGTGCGGGCCTTCAACCCGTTCCCGGTGGCCACGACCCGCCTGCGTGGGGAGACCCTGCGGGTGTGGCGGGCCCGCCCCGCCTCCGGCGCGGGCGGCACGCCAGGGCTGGTCCGGGAAGTCGTGGCGGACGCACTGGTCGTCGAGTGCGGAGGCGGGACGCTGCACATCGAGGAACTGCAGCGCGCCGGCGGCCGCCGCCTCGGCCTGCGCGAGTTCCAGCTCGGCTTCCCGATCCGGGTGGGCGACCGGCTCGGAGGCTGAGCGGCAACGCAGTGGTCGAAGTCCAGCAACTCGCCACGCGGGCCCTGCTCGAAGTTCTCGACGGGCGCAGCCTGACCACAGTGCTGGGATCGCTGCGGGACCGCCATCCGGCCCTTGGCAGCGCCGACCGGGCGGCCGTCCAGGACCTCGCCTATGGGAGCTGTCGGTGGCTCGGGACACTGAAAGAAGTTTTGCGGCTGCTGTTGCGCAAGCCAACCACCGACAGCGAAGTGGAAGCGCTGTTGCTGGTCGCTCTCTATCAGCTGGAATGGACGCGGGCGCCGGCGCACGCCGTCGTCGACGGCGCCGTGCGCACCTGCGCACGACTGGGCAAGGCTTCGGCCAAGGGGCTGGTCAATGCGGTTCTGCGTCGATTTCTGCGAGAGCGCGCGACGGTGCTGCGACAGGCGCGTGCCACACTCACCGGGCGCTTCTCCTATCCGCAGTGGTGGATCGACGAGATCCAGCGTACCTATCCGGCGCAGTTCGAGGCGGTCTTGGATGCCGGCAACCTGCATCCCCCCCTGACCTTGCGCGTCAACCGGCGGTGCCTGTCCGTGGATGCCTATCTGCTCGCGCTGCGCGGCGCAGGGATTCCTGCCGAGCAGGTCGGGGCGGTTGCTGTCATGCTAAGGCAACCGGTAGCGGTGGAATCGCTACCTGGATTCACGAGCGGCTGGGTGTCGGTGCAAGACCTGGCGGCTCAGCGGGCGGCGGAACTGATTGACCTTGCCGACGGCATGCGCGTACTAGATGCGTGTGCGGCGCCCGGCGGGAAGAGCGCCCACCTGCTGGAGACAGCCGGGATCGAGCTGACCGCCATCGACCGCGACCCGCGACGCCTCGAGAAGGTGCGCGAAAACCTGGATCGGCTGCGACTCGACGCCTCCTTGATCGCGGCGGATGCAGCGGAGCTGGATGGCTGGTGGGACGGGCGGCCATATCAGCGGGTGCTGCTGGACGCACCGTGCTCGGCCTCGGGTGTGGTGCGGCGCCATCCCGACATCAAGTGGCTGCGGCGCCCGGAAGATCTGGAGCGGCTGGCGCGCGAGCAGGCGCGTCTGCTGAGTGCCCTGTGGCGGACGCTGACGCCTGGTGGTAAATTGCTCTACGCGACCTGTTCGGTCTTTCCTGTGGAGAATCAGGCGCAGATCGCAGACTTCCTCAGCGCCCACAAGAACGCGCGGCGTCTGCCGATAACGGAGCTTGCGCAGACCGACGGTCAGCTGCTCCCGGACGCCCGGCACGATGGTTTCTTCTACGCCCTGCTGCAGAAGCTCGATGACTAGCGCAGGTAATCCGGTGCTGCGTCTGCTCGCGCTCTTCGCCTTGCTTTTCGCGCTGCGCGCGCAGGCCGAGGGCGTCTACGTCAAGTCCGCCGAGCTCGCCCCCACCGAGGCAGGCTACGCGCTGGAGGCGACCTACGACATCGCGCTCACGCCTCTGCTGGAAGATGCGCTCACGCGCGGGGTGGCGCTCACCTTCGTCACCGAGTTCGAGTTGATCTATCCGCGCTGGTGGACCTTCAACCTGTGGAATCGCACCGTGTCCGAGTTCCGCACCCAGCACAGGCTGTACTTCCACGCGCTCACGCGCCAGTACCGGCTCGCCTTCGGCGCATTGAACCAGAACTTCGACACCCTGGATGAAGCGCTCGCAGTGGTAGGCAGGATCCGCTACGCTCCTGTCGTGCGCTACCAGGAAGTCGAGCCCGGCGCCGTCTACATCGCTGCTCTGCGTTTGCAGCTGGACACCTCGCAGCTTCCGAAGCCGTTGCAGATCGATGCGCTGGGGTCGACCGACTGGGACCTGTCCTCGGACTGGTATCGCTGGACCTTCAAGCCGTGACGCCGTCGATCCGCACCGTGCGCAACTCCCTGCTGTCGCGGGGCATGAAGTACCTCATCGCCACGATCCTGATGCTGGGCGGGGTGATGCTGTACCTGCTGCTCTCCGCGAGCTCCAACACGCCGATGTTCGCGCGCGATCTGCCGCTGCTGTTGTTCCTCGGTGTCACCGTGGTGCTGGTGCTGATGGTGCTGGTGGGGTATCAGCTGGTCGCACTGCGCCGGCGCCTGCGCGCCGGCCTGTTCGGCTCCAAGCTGACGCTGCGGCTGGTGCTCCTGTTCTCGCTGGTGGCTGTGCTGCCCGGCGCGCTGGTCTACTCGGTATCCGTGCAATTCCTCAACCAGAGCATCGAGTCCTGGTTCGACGTGCGCGTGGAGAAGGCACTGGAGGGCGGATTGAGCCTGGGGCGCACGACCCTGGACAACATGCTGCGCGAGCTCAACACGAAGGCCGATGCGATGGCGCTCAAGGTTGCGGATGCACGGCCTTCGCAGCTGCTGCCCGAGCTGGATGCCATGCGCGAACAAGCCGGCGTTCGAGAGGCTACGCTGTTCCAGCCGGACGGCAGCATCATCGCGTTTTCCATCAGCGAAGGCGCCGGCCTGATGCCGAGCCTGCTGCCGGCGCGTGCGACGCAGCAGGCCCGCGTGCAGCAGTCGTACCGCGAGATCGAGTCGAAGGAACAGCAGCCGCTGCGGCTGCGTGTGGTGGTGCCGGTCAACCGGCTGTCGGGGGAGATGGTGCTGCTGCAGCTCGTGCAACCCGTTCCGGAGGCGTTGGCCCGGGACGCCGACGCCGTGCAGACCATCTATCAGGACTACCAGGAGCTGTCTCTGTCGCGCGCAGGGCTGAAGCGCCTCTACGGGCTGTCTCTGACGCTGTCGCTCCTGCTGGTCCTGCTGTCCGCGCTGGCGCTCGCGATCGTCTTCAGCGAGCGGTTGACGGCGCCGCTGGCCCTGCTCGCCGCCGGCACCCGCGCAGTGGCCCAAGGCGACTTCAGCCTGCGCCACCCGGTGCGCAGTCACGACGAGCTTGGCATCCTGACCGCCTCCTTCAACACAATGACGACGCAGCTGGCCGAAGCACGTGCCACAGCGATGCGCAATCAGGAGGGGCTCGAGGGGGCCAAGGCCTATGTCGAGAGCATCCTGGAGAAGCTGTCCGCCGGCGTGCTCTCCTTCGACAGCGACAGGCGGCTGCGCTCGGCAAACCCGAGTGCCAGGGAGATCCTGGGCGTTGACCTGGAGCCGCTCATGGGCGTGCCGCTGCAGGACTGGCCGGAGCGCGAGAGCCGGCTGGCCGAGGTCAGCGCCCAAGTCCTCGTGGCCATTCACACGGGTGGCGACGAGAGCTGGGAGAAGCAGATCGATCTGGACGATGGGCGCAAGGTGCTGCTGATGCGCGGCTCTTCGCTGGCCGGTTCGGAAGCCGGCTTCGTCGTGGTGTTCGACGACATCACCCGGCTGCTGCAGGCGCAGCGCTTTGCCGCCTGGGGCGAAGTGGCGCGCCGCCTGGCGCACGAGATCAAGAATCCCCTCACACCCATTCAGCTGTCGGCCGAGCGCCTGGCCCATCGCCTGTCCGACAAGCTGCAGGCCGCGGACGCCGAAGTGCTGGCGCGCTCGACGCACACCATCGTCAAGCAGGTGGCCCAGCTCAAAGGGATGGTGGACGCCTTCAGCCAGTACGCGCGCGCGCCGGAGACCAGCCTGCAGCCGCTTGATCTCAACACCGTGGTGCGCGAGGTTATCACTCTGTACGAAGCGCAGCGGCCCGCGATCGCGCTCGAGCTGGACGAGCGTTTGCCGACCGTGCACGGCGACCCGGCGCGGCTGCGGCAGGTTATCCACAACCTCCTGCAGAACGCCGAGCAGGCCATTCTCGATCGCAGCAACCCCCGCATCACTGTGCGTACGCGCCTGGAAGGTCCGGCGGCGCGGCTGTCTGTACTCGACAATGGCCCGGGCTTCCCTCCCGAGATTCTGGCGCGCGCGTTCGAGCCCTACGTGACCACCAAGTCGAAGGGCACTGGGCTGGGGCTCGCCATCGTCAAGAAGATCGTGGAGGAGCACAACGGCAGCATCGAGCTCGGCAATGCGCCGGGCGGCGGCGCCCAGGTGAGCATCCTGCTGCCGGTGGCGCGCTCCGCGACGCAGCCGGCGCGTGCGCCGGCAGGCGCCCGGGTGGGTTGAAGCGGATGAGTCAGATACTGGTAGTAGACGACGAGATCGGCATCCGCGAGCTGCTCTCCGAGATCCTGCGCGAAGAGGGGCACCAAGTGCGCCTGGCCGAGAACGCCAGCGAAGCGCGCCTGATCCGCAACCGCACCCGTCCCGACCTCGTGTTGTTGGACATCTGGATGCCCGATACCGACGGCATCTCCCTTCTCAAGGAATGGGCCAGCAGCGGCCAGCTGACCATGCCGGTGGTAATGATGTCGGGGCATGGCACCATCGACACGGCCGTGGAGGCCACCCGCATCGGCGCCTACGCATTCCTGGAGAAGCCCATCGCCCTGCAGAAGCTGCTGGCTACTGTCGGGCAGGCTCTGCGGCAACCGGCGCCGGCTGCGCAACCCGCCGCCCTTTCCCTGGCCTACCTGGGCCGGGGGCAGATCATCGCCGAGCTGAAGCAGCGGCTGGAGACGGTGAAGGCGTTGAAGCTTCCGGTGCTCATCACCGGCGAGCCGGGCTGCGGCAAGAGCCTGTGTGCCCGCTTCCTGCACCAGGCCAACACGCCCTGGGTCGCGCCGGAGAGCTTCCACATCCTCGACGACCCAGCCAACAATATCGTCGGCCAGGCCGCGGAGGGTACGCTGTTCCTGCACGAAGTGGGCGATCTCACCGGCCCGCAGCAGCGCAATCTGCTGGCCCAGCTCGGCAAGGTGGATCGCTACCACACGCGGCTGATCTGCTCGACCTCGCGCGCTCTGGCGCGACAGGTGGCCGAGGCGGGCTTCGACTCGCGCCTCTACGCAGCCATCAGCCAGATTCAGCTGCGGGTCCCGAGCCTGCGCGAGCACGCCGAGGACGTTCCGGAACTGGCCAAGCTGATCCTCAGCCGGCTGGTAGAGTCCAGGGAAGTGCCGCCGCGCACGCTCAGCACCGCGGCGCTGAACGCCCTTCGCGTCCAGGAATGGCCCGGAAACCTCGCCCAGCTGGAAAACGTTGTGCGCACCATGGCCCTGCTCGCCCTGGCACAAGAGATCGGTACCGCCGACGTCAACAGTGCGCTGGCCAGGCTCGACGCCCCACTGTCCGGCGCCCTCGCTGCGCTGCCGCTCGACCGCGAGCTGCGCGAGGCGCGCGATGCGTTCGAGCGCATGTACTTCGAGTATCACATCGCGCGTGAAGGCGCGAACATGAGCAAGGTCGCGGACCGCGTGGGGCTCGAGCGCACGCACCTGTATCGCAAGCTCAAGCAGCTCGGCGTGAAGGTGTCCCGGCGCGAGCAGTAGCGTCGTTCCCGCCCGGCCGCACCTAGAGCTTACCTCTCACCACGAAGACACGAAGCAAGGCAGAGAAAGTCACTGCGATCTGGTTTGGAGTCGTGCTCAGGGCCTATCTGGTGACTGTCCCGAACTGCACAGCTGTTGGTTTTCTTCGTGTCTTCGTGTCTTCGTGGTGAGCGGTGGAATTGGGGGCTTGATGCACGCCGGCCGCCGTGCTGGCGCCGCTGCCATTTCCCATATAAGCTTGGTTTCGCGACTCGGAATCGGGCCGTCCCAATCCGTATCCTCCAATCTACAACCGACGTCGATGGCAACCAGACAGGAACTTGCCAACGCGCTGCGCGCGCTGGCCATGGATGCTGTTCAGAAGGCGAACTCGGGCCATCCGGGCATGCCCATGGGCATGGCCGAGATCGCGGAAGTCCTGTGGAACCACCACCTGCGCTTCAACCCCGGCAACCCGGCATGGCCCGATCGCGACCGCTTCGTGCTGTCCAATGGGCACGGGTCCATGCTGCTGTATGCGTTGCTGCACTTGACGGGCTTCGATCTGCCCATGGAGCAGCTCAAGCGCTTCCGCCAGCTTCACTCCAGCACGCCAGGCCATCCCGAATACGGCATGACGCCGGGCGTCGAGACGACCACCGGGCCGCTGGGCCAGGGCCTCGCGAATGCAGTGGGCATGGCGCTCGCCGAGCGCGTGCTCGCCTCCGAGTTCAATCGTCCCGGGTTCGAGATCGTCAACCACCACACCTACGTGTTCCTCGGCGACGGCTGCCTGATGGAAGGCATTTCGCATGAAGCCTGCTCGCTCGCCGGGACCCTGGGGCTGGGCAAGCTGATCGCCCTCTATGATGACAACGGAATCTCCATCGACGGGCACGTGGAAGGGTGGTTCACCGATGACACCGCGAGGCGCTTCCAGGCTTATGGCTGGCACGTCATCCCGGACGTCGACGGCCACAGCATGGACGCAGTTCACGACGCGCTCGACGCAGCCAGGGCGGCAGGCGACCGGCCGACTCTCATCTGTTGCAGGACCGTCATCGGCAAGGGCGCGCCCAACAAGGCCGACAGCCACGATGCCCACGGCTCGCCGCTCGGAGAGAAGGAAGTCGCCGCAACGCGCCAGAACATCGGCTGGAAGTATCCTCCCTTCGAGATCCCCGCCGATGTGTACGAAGGCTGGGACGCGCGCGTCAAAGGCGCAGGGCTGGAGAAGCTGTGGACCAACCGCTTTGCCGAGTATGCGCGCCAGCATCCGGAGCTCGCCGCCGAGTTCGAACGGCGCATGCGCGGGACACTGCCGGATGACTGGCACACTCGCGCCCGCGCGCTGGTTGCGGGCGCGCTGGAGAAGGCGGAGAACATCGCGACGCGCAAAGCCTCCCAGAACGCCATTGAAGCGCTTGCGCCGGGCGTGCCCGAGCTGATCGGCGGCTCGGCCGACCTGGCCGCCTCCAACCTTACGCTGTGGTCCGGGTCGCGCCCGATCAGGCGTGCGGACGGCGGCAACTACGTCTTCTACGGCGTACGCGAGTTCGGCATGACCGCCATCATGAACGGACTGGCCCTGCACGGCGGGCTGATCCCCTACGGCGGCACCTTCCTCACGTTCTCGGACTATGCGCGCAACGCGCTGCGCATGGCGGCGCTGATGAAGGTGGGCAGCATCTTCGTGTTCACCCACGATTCCATCGGATTGGGCGAGGACGGACCCACGCACCAGGCGGTCGAGCATGCCGCCAGCTTGCGTCTGATTCCCGGGATGGAGGTCTGGCGGCCCTGCGATTCGGTCGAGACAGCCGCCGCTTGGGTGGCGGCTATCGAGCGCCGCGACGGGCCGACCTCGCTGCTGCTTTCGCGGCAAAACCTGCCGCATGTTCCGCGATCCGAGGAGCAGGTGGCGCGCATCCGACGGGGTGGCTATGTGCTGGCGGAAGCTGTCGGCGCAACGCCCAGGGTCGTCCTGATCGCTACCGGCTCGGAGGTCGCGCTGGCGTTGGCTTCGCAGAAGGCCCTGGCCGAGGAGGGCATCGCAGCGCGTGTGGTTTCGATGCCGTGCACCTCCGTGTTCGATCGTCAGGACCAGAGCTACCGGGAAGCGGTTCTGCCGCGGGGCGTGCCGCGTGTGGCTATCGAAGCGGGTGTGACGGACTACTGGCGCAAGTACGTGGGCCTCGAGGGCGCAGTGGTCGGCATCGACCGTTTCGGCGAATCAGCGCCGGCCGGCGACCTGTTCAAGTTTTTCGGCTTCACGGCGGCGAATGTAGTGGATGTCGTGAAGCGGACCCTGCACGACTGATGGGTTTGCGCCAGGATTGCCTGGAGTAGCACGATGCGGCTGCTGGCAGACATCGGCGGGACGAACATCCGGTTCGCGCTGCTGGCGGAGGGGGCGGCGCGGCCGGAGCGCGAGTTCTCGCTGCGCTGTGCCGACTTCGACGGGCTGGAGCAGGCGGCCCGCCACTATCTGTCCCGGGCCGGTAAACCAGACATCAGCGAAGCGGCCATCGACGTGGCCACCGCCATCACCGGCGACCTCATCAAGCTCACCAACA
>DAIQQA010000076.1:0-16843 GCA_036787045.1 Burkholderiales bacterium
CATGGTCACATTGATGTGATGGCGCGCATAGGACGAGGTCTTGACGCGGATGCCCCTCTCCAGTCCTTCCTCGCCGAGGTAGGCGCCCCAGGGCCAGGCGGCGATGGCCACATGCACCCGTGCGCCCTTGGGCGAGACGCCCATCTTCTCGGAGCCGTAGAAGGCGATGGGCCGCACGTAACACGAATCGAGCTTGTTGGCGCGCACCACCTCGCGCTGTGCCTCGATCAGCGCCTCGCGTTCGTAAGGGATCTTCATCATGAAGATATGGGCCGAGTTGTACAGGCGCTCGGTATGCTCCTTGAGCCGGAAGATGGCCGGTCCGCTGGCGGTCTGGTAGGCACGCAGCCCCTCGAATACGGCCAGCCCGTAGTGCAGGGAATGGGTCAGCACATGCGTGGTCGCGTTGCGCCACGGCACCAGCTGTCCGTCGTACCATATGAGGCCGTCACGGTCTGCCATCGACATGTTCGTTGGTCTCCCTCGCAAAAGCCGCTATTTTAGCGTAGCTTCTCCGCCTGTTAGCGTCCGTCCTGTATGTTAACCCGGGCCGGGGGCGCGGCACCGCTACAGGAGTGTTGCCCATTGACCGCACAGAGCCATACACCGGTTCGCGATCCGAGCCGCGTCCAGATCGAGGTGTTCTCCGACGTGGTCTGTCCCTGGTGCTTCATCGGCAAGCGCCGGCTGGAGGAAGCGCTGCGCCGGCTGCCGCTGTCCGATCCTGCCTCGGCGTACCCGCCCGTAGAGGTGCAGTGGCGCGCTTTCCAGCTCAACCCCTGGCTGCCGCGGGAAGGCATGGATCGGGCGGAGTACGTGAGCCGCAAGTTCGGCACGGCGGCCGGCGATGTCTACGGACGGGTCGCGCGGGTCGGACAGCAGGTGGGCATCCCTTTTGCGTTCGACCGCATCGCCCGACAGCCCAATACGGTGGATGCACACCGACTGGTCCGGCTGGCGGGACACGAGTTGCGACAGGACGCCATGGTCGAGACGCTGTTCCAGGCCTATTTCCTCGAGGGTGCAGATCTGACCAGCGAACCGGTGCTGCTCGACCTGGCGCAGCGGGCGGGAATGGATCCGCAGCGGGCACACGCGTGCCTGCACGATGAGGCAATGCGGACGTCCGTACTGGATGAGGACCGCATGGCGCGCGAGCTGGGCGTGGAAGGCGTGCCTTTTTTCGTGTTCAATCGGCGACTGGCGGTATCCGGTGCCCAGGAGCCAGACGTGCTGCTGCGCGCCATCGATCGGGCTGCCCGCCAGAGTGCGGAGAGCCCGGTGTGAACCCGGAGCGGTTCCCGGCACAAAGCATGCTTTAGGGTCAACGTTCGAGTCGTGCCACCCATCCTTACCAAGAACTCCACAATGGCAGACGCTTCCATTGCCGCCACCCCGGCGGGTGCGGTCAGTGCCTCGCGTCCGCCTGTCGCCGAGGCCGCCCCGGTAAACGCAACCGCGAGGCCGGGGGTTGCAGTCGAGGCTGCTCCGCAGACGACCGGCTCCTGGCTCCACCGGGTTGCGGGCGCTGCTTTGGACGAGTCCGACAGCGACGAGCTGCGGCTGCGCAAGACGCTGCTGATGTTCGCCAGCGGACTGATGAACATGGCCGCGATCGTGTGGCTCGCGATCTACTGGATGCTGGGCCTGAAGCTGCCTACCACCATCCCGCTCGCGTACCAGATCCTGTCAGCCCTGATCCTGGTGGTCTACCTCAAGACGCGCAACTTCGATTTCTTCCGGTTCGCGCAGCTGTCGCTGTTCCTGTTCGCGCCTTTCGTCATCCAATGGAGCATCGGCAGCTTCGTTAGCTCCAGCGGCATCGTCCTTCTGGCGCTGCTTGCCCCGGTCGGCGCGATGGTGGTGTACGGCGCGCGCGAGTCGATCCCGTGGTTCTTCGCCTATGTCGTGCTCACCGCGCTGTCCGGGGTGTTCGACTACTTCCTGGCAAGCGGCGACATGGCCGGCGTGCCGATGAAGACGGTGGCGGTCTTCTTCGTGCTCAACTTCACCATCTTGTCGACGATCGTCTATCTGCTGCTGCGCTACTTCGTGCAGCAGAAGGACAGCTTCCAGGCCGAGCTGTCGCGGCAGCACGAGCTGGTCCAGGCCGAGCAGCAGAAGTCCGAGCAGCTGCTCACGACCATTCTGCCGCCGCACATCGCGCAGCGCCTCAAGAACGCGCCGAGCAACATCGCCGACGGCTTCTATGACGTCAGCGTGATGTTCGCGGACATCGTCAACTTCACCTCGCTCGCAGAGGAGCTCGCGCCCGATAAGGTGGTGGAGTTCCTGAACGAGGTCTTCACGCGCTGCGACGAGCTGGCGGAGAAGCACGGGGTGGACAAGATCAAGACCATCGGCGATGCCTACATGGTCGCGGGCGGCCTGTCCGGCGACCGCAAAGGGTATGAGGGCTCGGTGGCGGAGATGGCGCTGGAGATGCTGGAGCTCACCCGCAGCAACGAAGCCATGCGCCGCTACAACATCTCGTTCCATATCGGCATCGCCACAGGACCGGCCATCGCCGGAGTGATCGGGGCCAGGCGCTTTACCTATGACCTGTGGGGCGATACGGTGAACATCGCCAGCCGCATTACGACAGAAGCACCGCCGGGCGAGATCTTGGTGGACAAAGTCACCAACCGTCGCCTGAGCACCCGCTACGCCTTCGGCGACCCGCAGGAGCTGATGTTCAAAGGCAAGGGGCCGATGACGGTGTACCGGTTGCTGGGACGCAGGGCGTCCTAGCAGACGAGGCGAGAGGCTGGCGGCGAGAGGCGAGGGGAAATCGCCTTAGGCGCCTCGTGTCACGTCTCGCCTCTCGCCTCCCGCGAACACCTCCGCCCACAGCTCGATCACCGGTTCGACCAACCCACTCACCCTGTCCTGCGGCACCCGCGCGTACTGCTCGCCCTGCAGCCGCAGAGCGTGCTGCATGCGCCTGAACTCGCGGTAGCTGTGGTGGACGGCTGTGGCGAGTGAGTCGGGAATCAGGCCCAGGCTGCCAGCCAGCTTGAGCAGCGCGAGGTTGCCGATGTTGCCCGTGAGCTCGGCATGCCGGTGCGCGAAGCCCAGCACGAGGTACTGCACGATGAACTCCACGTCCACGATGCCGCCGCGGTCGTGCTTGAGGTCGAACAGGCCGCTGGTGTTGGGGTGTCCACCCAGCATGCGGCTGCGCATGGCCTGTATTTCGCTGCTCAGCTCCGGCAGCGTGCGCGGCAGGCGCAGGATCTCCACGCGCAGCTGCTCGAACGCTGCGCCGATCGCCTGGTCCCCAGCGACGAAGCGCGCACGCGTGAGCGCCTGGTGCTCCCACACCCAGGCCTTGCTGCGCTGATACGCCGCGAAGGCATCGACCCGGCTGACCAGCATGCCGCTTGCGCCGTCCGGCCGCAGGCGCAGGTCCGTCTCGTAAAGCACGCCGGCAGGCGTGAAGCTGGTCAACCACGTGTTGATGCGCTGGGACAGGCGCGCGTAGTTGTCCGACGCCTCCGGGTGGTCATCGTCGTAGAGGAAGATCAAGTCGAGGTCGGAGGCGTAGCCGAGCTCCTTGCCGCCCAGCTTGCCGTATCCGACCACCGCAAACCGCGGCTGGTCGCAGTGGCGCGTGCGCAGGCCGTCCCATGCCAGCCGCAGCACTTCCCGGAGGATCAGGCAGGCGAGGTCGCTCAGGTGGTCGCTGAGCGTCTCGAGCGGGAGCGTACCGGCGAGGTCCTGGGTCAGCAGGCGCAGCGTCTGAACCTGCTTGAAGTGGCGCAGGCTGTCCATCTGGCGCTCGGTATTGCGGGCTGCCTCGTCGAGGTCCTGTCTGAGCTGTGCCGCCAGGCTCCTCCAGTCGGGTGGTTCGAAAGCCTGTTGCGAGATCAGCTCGTCGAGCAGCACCGGATGCTGCGCCAGGTAGTCCGCTGCCCAGGGGCTCGCGGCGGCCAGCGCAGCGAGGCGCTCGAGCGCGCCCGGATACTCGAGCAGCAGCGCGAGATAGGACTCGCGCCGCCCTATGCTCTGCACCACGCGCGCCAGCCGCTCCAGCGTGGCGCCGGGATGCTCGAACTGCGCGGCCAGCTCGAGCAGCCGTGGCACGAGCTTGTCGACCCGTGCCTGGGTCGACGCCGACATGCGCCGGTATGCCGCACTCATGCGCAGCTCGTGCACACGCTCGAGCACGCGGGGGGGGTCCTCGTACCCGAGCGCGCGCAGGCGCGCTCGCGCTTCCTCGCCGGCGACGGTCCCGGTCCATAACCCGGCCAACGGGTGCTCGCCGTTCTGCGCCGCGCCCGCGAACACGGCCTCGAAGTGGCGCGTAACGCACGCGCGGTGCTGCTCCAGCGCCGCGCGCAGCTGGGCTGCGTCGGGGAAGCCCATCGCCCGCGCCACAGCCGTCAGATCTGCGGCGCTCGCCGGCAGCATCTGGGTCTGCTGATCATCCAGGTACTGCAGCCGGTGCTCCAGGTTGCGCAGGAACACGTAGGCGGCGCGCAGCTGCTCGACGGCGTCGGCCGGCAGCAACTGGCGCTGCGCAAGGCAGGCGAGCGTGGCCAGGGTCGGGCGCAGCCGCAAGCCGGCGTCGCGCCCACCGCGGACGATCTGAAACACCTGTGCGACGAATTCGATCTCACGGATGCCGCCCGGCCCCAGCTTGATGTTGTCATGCAGGTCGCGGCGCCCGACCTCGGCACGGATCTGCGCGTGCAGCTCGCGCAGGCTGGCGATGGCGCTGAAGTCCAGATGCCGGCGGTAGACGAAGGGCGTGACCAGCGCGGTCAGCTCGTCCGCCGGCCGCCCCGTGATCTCGCGCGCTTTCACCCAGGCGTAGCGCTCCCACTCGCGGCCCTGCGTGTGCAGGTAGTTCTCCAGCATCTCCAGGCTCATCACCAGCGGCCCGCTGTCCCCGTATGGGCGCAGGCGCATATCCACCCGGAACACGTAGCCCTCGGCGGTGAACTCCCCGAGTGCGTTGATGAGCCGGCGGCCCAGCCGTGTGAAGTACTCGTGGTTGCTGACGGTGCGCGGGCCGTCGGTCTGCCCCTCCTCTGGGTAGAGGAAGATCAGGTCGACGTCGGAGGACACATTCAGCTCGCCGCCGCCGAGCTTGCCCATGGCCACAACCAGAAGGGTCTGGGGCTGGCCGGACACCGCGCCCAGCGGCCGGCCATGCGCCTGCGCCAGCCATGGGTCGAGATGGCGCAAGGCGAAGCGCACGCATTCCTCGGCGAGCGCGGTCATGGTTTGCATGACCTCGGCCAGGTCCGCCGACCCGCCCAGGTCGCGGGCGATCACATGCATCATCACCGCCTTGCGCACCTGGCGTAACCGGCCCGTCAGTGCGGCTTCGTCCTGTACCGGTCCGGCATCGAGCAGCGCGCGGATATCCTGTGCCGACAGCGCGCCGGACAGGCGTGCAGGATCGAAGCAGGGCGGCGGCTGGTCCAACGCATGCTTCAAATAGCGGCTGGTTGCTGCCGCTGCCGTCAGCAGGGCCTGCGCAGAGCGGTGATCGGGAATTGGCATGCCTGATTCCGAGCTAAAATGTGTACTGGACGGCGTCACACGAGACACACGGCTGGTTAGGCTGGAGCGCGCCCAGGTGGCGGGCTAGTGCGGTGCCGAGGATTCTATTTTCACGCCCGTACCCCTGGCAAACCGGGCTGGCCAATCGGCTCTAGCATGCCCCGACGCCGCGCCGCGCGCGCGCTCAAACACGGCTCCCTCTGGATCTACCGGCTGTCGCTGTATTCCCTGCTTGGCAGCGTGTTGCTGGTGACCACCAGCATGCTGGCCATTCGCTACCTGGTGCTGCCGAACATCGACCAGTACACCCCGCAGATCTCGCAGGCGATCAGCCGTGCGGCCAACCAGCGCATCGATATCGGGGCGATCCGCGGCGACTGGGACGGCCTGCGGCCGCGGCTCGAGCTGCAGGATGTGCGCCTGTACGATCGCCAGGGTCAGGAGCGGCTGGCGCTCGCCTCGGTGGACAGTACCCTGTCCTGGGCTTCGCTGCTCGCACTGGAGCCGCGCTTCCACTCCATCGAGGTGTCCGGCCTGTCCTTCGAGGTTCGCCGCGACGCCGCCGGTGCGCTGCTGATCGCAGGGATCCCGTTGCGCGGCGGCAGCGGCGACGATGGGCTCGCCGATTGGCTGTTGCGACAGCATCGGGTCGCGTTGCGCGACTCCGAGATCACCTGGGTGGACGAGACGCTGGGCGGGACGCCCCTGGAGCTCAAGCAGGTTCAACTCGAGGTCGACCGGCTGTTCCGCCGCAACCGCTTCGGGCTGCGTGCCGTGCCGCCCCTCGAAGTGGCCTCCCCCGTCGATTTGCGCGGCGACCTGGACGGCGGCACGCTTCGCGACCTGCGCGAGTGGAGGGGACAGCTGTACCTCGGGGTTGCTTACGCCGACCTCGCCGCGCTCCGCCACTGGGTGCTGCTGCCGGTGCAGGTCGAGCGCGGCGCCGGGGGAATGCAGGTCTGGATCGATGTGCAGGGCGGGCGGGTGCGCGGCGTCACTGCCGATGTCCGGCTGTCCGGCGTGCGCACCCGCCTGCGCGATGACCTGTCGGAGCTCGAGCTCGAACGACTCCAGGGGCGGCTGGCATGGCAGATTGAGCCCGACCGCTGGGAGTTCGCGGCCGATGACTTGAACTTCGCCACGCCCGATGGCCTCGTGCTGGCTCCGGCGGATATTCGCTACGTCCGGTCGGGACGCGAAGCAGACCCCGATGCGCTGTACGAGGTGCAGTTCGACGCTCTGGATGTCGCTGCGGTCACTCACCTCGTCGACCGTCTGCCGGTGGACGAAACGCTGCGCGAGCGGCTGGCAGAGCTGCAACCGCGCGGTACCGTCACAGGCTTCCGCCTGAGCTGGCGCGGTAGCATCAAGGACAGCGGCGAGTACGCGATCAAGGGGACCTTCGAGAACCTTGCCGTGCGTCCATCGGGCTATGTCCCAGGGGTCGCCGCAGTCAGCGGGATGCTGGATGCTAACCAGCACGGCGGCTCACTGACACTGCGCGCGGGCGCATCCGCCGTCGAGATGCCGCGGGTCTTCGTCGAGCCCCTGCCGCTCGACGGTTTGAACGCCAGGGTTGCGTGGACCATGCCGGACGGACGTCCGCTGGTGCGCTTGGAAAGCGTGACTTTCTCCAGTGCCCACCTGGAGGGCAGTCTGGCCGGCTCCTACCAGGCGCAGGACGAGGGACCCGGGCGGGTGGATCTGGCCGGCGCGCTGGCGCGGGCGGCAGGCCCGGAGGCCTGGCGCTACATCCCCCTGGTCGTGCACCAGCACGTGCGCGACTGGCTGCAGAGGTCCATCCTGGACGGGCAGCTGCGCGACGCCCGGTTCACCCTTCACGGGGAGCTGCAAGGCTTTCCTTTCAGGAACGATGCCTCCGGGATCTTCGAGGTGGTCGGGCGGATCGAGGGCGGCACGCTCGCCTACGCATCCGGCTGGCCCGCGTTGGAAGGGGTTGTCGGCCAGCTCGCTGTGCGCGGACCTCGTCTCACGGTGCAGGTTGATGCTGGACGGGTGTTCGGCGCTCAGATCGGTCCCGCGACTGCGGTGATTGCGGACGTCGGCAGCCAGGAGCCGCTGTTGCAGGTCCAGGGGGAGGGCGAAGGGCCGACCGCCGAGTTCCTGCGCTTCATTTCGCAGAGCCCGATCGATCAGCGCCTGGACGGGTTCACCCGCAACCTGCAGGCGAGCGGTCGCGGTCGCCTCGCACTGTCCCTGGAGGTCCCGCTCAAGCACTCCGCGGACACGCAGGTCGCGGGGCGCTATCGCTTCGCCGACAACAGCTTGGTCGCTGGCGCCGGCGTTCCCCGATTGGAGCAGCTGGCCGGAGTGCTGTCATTCACTCGCGAGGACGTGAGCCTGCGCGAGGGCAGCGTGCGCGTGCTCGGCATGCCTGCGCGGTTCACTTTGGATCGTCAGCCGGGTGCCGGGATCGTGGTGCGCGGAACCGGGCGCGCCGAGATGGCCGGACTGCGCAAGGAGCTGGGGCTCGACTGGATGGGTCATCTTGCCGGCACGGCCGACTGGACGGCGACGGTCACCCTCGGCAGCGGGAACTACGACCTGCTGGTGGAGTCGGACTTGGGTGGCGTGAGCTCGTCGCTGCCTGCGCCTCTGGCCAAGCCCGCGGGTAGGGCGCTCGCGCTGCGTCTCGAGCGCCGGCCACGGGGAGCCGATCAGGACCTGGTCGTGTTTGCGCTGGGCAACGTCCTATCCGGGCAACTGGCGTATAGCCGGGAGAATGCGGCCCGCATCGCGCAAGGCGAGCTACGGCTGGGCTCGCCGGCCCCCACACCGCAGCGCGATGGGCTTTGGCTGGCCGGGCAGCTGGATTACCTGGACCTGGACCGTTGGCATGCGGTGCTGGGCAAACCCGCGGCTGAGCAACCGGGCGGGCTCGCTGGCCTAGAGTTGCGCGCGGGCCGCGTGTTCGCTTTTTCCAGGGATTGGACCGACGTCCTCATGGAGGCGCGGCGCGCGCAGGGTGCCTGGCAGGCCAGTATCGCCGGCCGCGAAGCCACCGGTACCCTCACCTGGACACCCGGAGGCCAGGGGACGCTTACGGCCCGCTTTTCGCGCCTGTTCGTTCCAGCACCCGGGCCGGTGTTGCAGGCCACGACCGGCGAGGACGCGGACCGCGGTCTGCCCTCGCTGGATGTGGTGGCCGACGACTTCCGCATGGGTGAGCGTCAGTTTGGACGTCTCGTGCTGCGGGCGGTTCCCGACCGGAGCGACTGGCGCATCGAGACGCTCGATCTGCGCAGCCCCGAGGGGCGGCTCAGCATGTCCGGAGTATGGCAGGCGTGGACGGCGAGCCCGGTCACCCGCATGGACGTGCGAGCGGAGGTCGTGGACATCGGCCGCTACTTCGCCAAGCTCAAGCTGCCCGAAGGGGTGAAGGGCGGTAGCGGGCGGCTTGAGGCGCAGCTGAGCTGGAGCGGCCCACCCTATGCACTGGATCTGCCAACCCTGAGCGGCAGCCTCTCGGTGGAGGCGAAGAGCGGGCAGTTCGTCCGGGTCGAACCGGGTATCGGCAAGCTGATCGGTGTGCTGAGCCTGCAGGCGCTGCCGCGTCGCATGACGCTCGACTTCCGCGACATCTTCAGCGAGGGCTTCCCGTTCGACGAGATCCGTTGCAGTGCCTCCATCCAGCGCGGCGTGGCCACCACAAAGAACTTCCGTATGAACGGAACCTCCGCGCGGGTGGACATGCGAGGCGACCTGGACCTAGTCCGCGAGACGCAAGCCCTGGATGTCAAGGTCGTCCCGTCACTCACCGAGGGCGTGGCGCTCGGAGCGGCGATTGTCAATCCGGCGGTCGGGCTGGCGACGCTGTTCGCGCAGAAGGCGTTGAAGGATCCGATCAACCAGATGATCAGTCTCGAGTATACCGTCACCGGGACCTGGGCCGATCCGGTGGTGGCCAACAAGAAGCACGAACCGGCCGGCGAAGGCAAGCAAGGGCGCCAGTGAGATCGACGCAAAGACACAGTACAGCAAAGGCCGCAACCAAGTCCGGGTTCGGACGAGCGCGCCCGCGTGCCACGGCGGCCCGCAGGCCGGTTGCCGAGCGCAGTTCCGGCGGGCCGCCGGTGTTCCGCATCGCCGGAGTGCAGATGGCCTCGGGACCCAACATCGCCGGCAATCTTAACGAGGCGAAGCGCCTCATCGAGATGGCGGTGGAGCAGGGCGCGAAGCTCGTGGCGCTGCCCGAGTACTTCGCCATCATGGGGCTGAAGGACACCGATAAGGTCGAGGCGCGCGAGAAAGAGGGCAAGGGCCCGATCCAGCGCTTCCTGGCCGAGACGGCGCGACGCCACAAGATCTGGCTGATCGGGTGCTCGATCCCGCTCGAATCGCCGGTGGACGGCAAGATCTTCAACAGCATCCTGGCCTACGACGACAGCGGCAAGCAGGTGGCGCGCTACGACAAGATCCATCTGTTCAGCCTCGCGCTCGGCAAGGAGAAGTTCAGCGAGCAGCGCACCATCCACCCGGGCAAGGAAGTGAAGGTCTTGGACTCGCCCTTCGGCCGCATCGGGCTGTCCGTTTGCTACGACCTGCGCTTCCCCGAGCTGTATCGGGCCATGCAGGATGTGGATATCATCGTGGTGCCCGCCGCGTTCACCGAGACCACCGGGCGCGCGCACTGGGAGACGCTGATTCGCGCCCGCGCGATCGAGAACGTGGCCTATGTGCTGGCGCCGGCGCAGGGCGGCTACCACATGAACGGCCGCGAGACCCACGGCCACAGCATGATCGTGGATCCCTGGGGGGTGGTACTGGACCGCCTGCCGCGCGGCTCCGGGGTTGTGATCGCCGGCGTGAACCCCAACTACCAGAACGAGCTGCGCGGCAGCCTTCCGGCGCTAACGCATCGGACGATCCGCGCGCTTTAGCTGCGGACCTGAAGCCTGCAGCCGACGCCCGTCACCTGACGCCCAGCACTCAGCACCCTCACCTCCGCCCTCAGGACGCATCGCGCATGAACGCACCCGCAAACAGCGAAATTCTCTTTGCCACCGCCGACCGCACGCTTCTGGCGCCCTACGGTCTGGATGCTGCCGGGCTGACCCGGGTGTTCGGACAGATCATGACCCATCAGGTCGACTACGCCGATCTGTATTTTCAGTACAGCCGCGGGGAAAGCTGGAGCCTCGAGGAGGGGATCGTCAAGTCCGGCAGCTTCCATATCGAGCAGGGTGTGGGCGTGAGAGCCGTGAGCGGCGACAAGACAGCCTTCGCCTACTCCGACGACATCAGCCTGCCCGCGCTGCAATCGGCGGCGGAGGCCACCCGTGCCATCGCGCGCCAGGGCGCCGGGGGCAGCACGGCGGTGGAACGCCGCAGCGAAGGGCGCGCGCTCTACCTGCCGCACGATCCCGTCGGCAGTCTGAAGGACCCGGACAAGGTCGCGCTCCTGGAGCGGCTGGAGCGCATGGCTCGGGCCCGCGACCCGCGTGTCAAGCAGGTCATAGCCAGTCTGGGAGGGGAGTACGAAGTCGTCCTGGTCGCGCGGTCCGACGGCGTGGTGGGTGCCGACGTGCGGCCCTTGGTGCGCGTGTCTTTGCAGGTCATCGCCGAGGAAGACGGGCGGCGTGAGCAGGGCTCGGCCGGCGGCGGAGGGCGCTTCGACTACGCCTATTTCACCGATGAGGTGCTGCGCGGCTACGCCGACAAGGCCGTGGACCAGGCGCTGATCAACCTGCAGGCGCGGCCCGCACCTGCCGGCACCATGACTGTGGTGCTTGGCCCGGGCTGGCCCGGCGTATTGCTGCACGAGGCCGTTGGCCACGGGCTGGAGGGCGACTTCAACCGCAAAGGCAGCTCCGCCTTCAGCGGCCGCATCGGCGAGCGGGTTGCGTCTCCTGGTGTGACCGTGGTGGACGACGGCACGATCACGCGACGGCGGGGATCGCTGAACATCGATGATGAGGGCAACCCGACCCAGCGCACGGTGTTGATCGAGGACGGCGTGCTGCGGGGCTATCTGCAGGACTCGCTGAACGCACGCCTGATGGGTGTGCCCGTCACCGGCAACGGGCGGCGCGAGTCGTTCGCGCACGTGCCGATGCCGCGCATGACCAACACCTACATGCTGGCTGGCGACAAGGATCCGCAGGAGATCATCGCTTCGGTCAAGCGCGGGTTGTACGCGGTCAACTTCGGCGGTGGACAGGTGGATATCGTCAGCGGCAAGTTCGTCTTCTCCGCTTCCGAGGCCTACATGATCGAGGACGGCAAGGTCACCTATCCGGTGAAGGGCGCGACCCTGATCGGCAACGGCCCCGATGCGCTCACGCGCGTGTCCATGATCGGTAACGATCTCGCGCTGGATACGGGCGTGGGCACCTGCGGGAAGGAAGGTCAGAGCGTGCCGGTGGGCGTCGGCCAGCCGACCTTGCGCATCGACGGGCTCACGGTCGGCGGCACCGCCAGCTGACTACCCAAGCCCGAACCTCTCACCACGAAGGCACGAAGAGACCCGAAGAGGTCGTGTATGTTCTTGCGTCTTCGGCGGAAGGTCAACGGGATGGCCAGCCGAGTGCCCGAAACCTTTTCACACGAGAACATGAGCTGACTGCCTGGTTCTCCTGCGGGGTTCTTCGTGTCTTCGTGGTGAGAGTTGGGGTTTGCCTTCGAGTCAGTCGTCCATCTCGTGCCGGCAGTCGCGCCAGCCGGCATCCATGTAGAAGTTGGTTCCGCTGCCTTCCCAGCGCAGATACTTGTTCTGGATGGCGTAGGCCTCGTACTCCTTCGCGTACCAGCCATGGCAGTCGGGCATGCTGTCGAACTTCCCGGTTACGCCCTGGACGTGGTGGACCAGCTCGTGCAAGAGGATGGAGCGCGCCTTGACGTCTTTGTCGAGTTCCAGGTCCGCGTCGAGGTAGACGCCCTGACCCTTGAGGTAGAACCCCTTCACGCCGCAGGCAGACCCGCTGCACACCAGGGCTTCGAGCTGGGCGCGCGGCAGCCGATGGATCGGTGGCGGGCTCTCCGGAACCGGATAGCCGGAAAGCATCTTGATGGCCATGAACAGCTCCGCCACGAGCTGGGATAGCGCCTGATCCGTCATTCTTGGCTCCGCTGACGAGAGGGTTGCGTCGACCCGTTGTGGTTGTGGCGGGGGCCGTCCGAGGTCCACCCATCATCGGCGCAGGAGAACCCGGGTGTCCACGGACACGCACCCAGCTAGAATTGTGAACTTACCCTGATCCCGCAGCCATGATCCTGATCCTCAACGAAACCGCCGAGCCCAGCTCCCCCGAGTACCGCAGCCTCATGGAGCAGCTGGCGGCGCTGCCCGATATCCAGGTGAGGGTGCATCGGATCGAGGGGGTGCTGCGGACCGTGACCGAGGTCTATCTCATCGGCAGCACCAAGCAGCTCGTACTCGAGGACATGCAGGCGCTGCCCTGCGTGGAGCGGGTGGTGCGGGTGTCGGAGGAGTACCGCGTGCTGGGGCGGCACAAGGACGACGACCGCCCCGCGTGGTTCGACTACCAGGGTCTGCGCTTCGGGCAGGACACCCTGCATATCTTCGCCGGGCTGTGCGCGGTGGACACGCCCGAGCACGTTGACCAGATGTGCCGCGCTCTGCGGGATAACGGTCTGAGCTGCACGCGCATGGGCGCCTACAAGCCGCGCACCAGCCCCTATGCCTTCCAGGGCCACGGGCGCGGCTGCCTGAACTACGTGTTCGAGATCGCCGGCAAGCACGGGATCAAAGTGATCGCCATGGAGGTCACTCACGAATCGCACGTCGCCGAGATCCGGTCTGCCCTCCAGGAGACCGGCAACCCGGTCGGCGTAATGCTGCAGATTGGCACCCGCAACACGCAGAACTTCGAGCTGCTCAAGGCCGTCGGCCGGCAGAAGGACTTCCCGGTGCTCATCAAGCGCGGCTTCGGCATAACCCTGGACGAGTCGCTGAATGCCGCCGAATACCTGGCCAGCGAGGGGAACCGGCGTGTCGTGTTCGGCCTGCGCGGGATGAAGACGCACATGGGCGATCCGCACCGCAACTTCGTGGACTTCGCCCACGTTCCAGTGGTCAAGCGCCTGACCCGCATGCCGGTGTGCATCGATCCGTCGCACTCGGTGGGTTCGCGGGCGCGCGGTCCGGAGGGAATCCTCGATCTCATGCACGTCACTGCGCAAGGTGTGGCGGCAGGGGCGAACATGATTCTGGTCGACTTCCATCCCGAACCATCCAAGGCGCTGGTGGACGGCCCGCAGGCCCTGCTCCTGTCGGAACTGCCGCACTTCGTCGAGGATGTCGGCATCGCGCGCGAGGCCTACCTCAAGCGCACGGCGCTGGCCCAGCGCTACCGGGACGCCTGACCGCCAGCCCGCATTTCTCACACTGGCGCCAGAATCGGCGCAGCCCGCCGACAGCCTGTCGAACAGTCCCGATCGGGCAAACTGTTGCTGCAACTCCTTCCAGTGTCATCCCGGGGAGGTGTGTGAAATGCGGCCCAGGCATGCGGCTTGCGGGCGCTTTGCCAAAGCTGCCGGCTTGACCCATAATCAGGCCGGTTTCAAAGGGGACCGGCGCCGGCCTTCCAGCAGCCTGCCCGCAGGACGTGAGGTTGCGCGTCGTCTGCAGCAGGTACACCCATGCCTGACTCCGACCGTTCCAGCCGTTGTGCGCGCGTGTGTGCCGTAGCGACGCGCGCGGGGGCGCACACGCTGTCTGGATGCGGGGGTCGGTCGGGCGCCGTCGAGCACAACGAGCCTTCGTCGCGACGCCATGGCCGAGTTTACGCCGCAAAACTCCTTGTTGAAGAGCCTCGAGAACCTGGGCGAGGGGACCGCGCTTGCCCAGCAGATCTACGACATGATCGGCCACTCGAAATTCTTCGACGATTTCAGCCGCGAGGATGTGCAGATGCTTGCCGCTTTCATGCAGGTGTATCGGGCCGAGCCCGGCAGCATGATCATCCGCGAGGGCGATGTCGACGATTACATGCTGCTCATCATCCAGGGCAAGGTGGATATCGTCAAAACCGACAAGCGTGGCGCGATCCAGCCCATGACCAGCGTCGGTCCGGGCATGACACTGGGCGAGATGTCCATGATCGACGGCGAGCCGCGCTTTGCCACCTGCATCGCAGTGGAGCCCACGACCTTCGCGGTCCTGTCGCGCGATGCCATGGTGCGCATCATCCTGGAGGAGCCCAGCCTGGGTGCGAAGCTGCTCATCAAGCTGGTGACGCTGCTGTCGCAACGGCTGCGCCAGACCAGCTCGACTCTGCTGCATTACATGGAGCGCTGAGACAACAGCGAACCTGGTCGAGTAACCAGACGCGGTGGTGCCGGCGGTCGCGGCGCCGTCAGAGCTTCGTGCAGGGTCCCTGGTAGAGCACCGGGCCGGTGGGCAGGCCGGTAGGCGAACCGCCTTTGGGCTCGACGCTCATCGCGAGCGCCCGGGCGGAGTCGATGGCCTGCTGGAGTTGCACAGGAACCACGACCGTCTGGGTTTCGTGCGTCGTGATCAGCCCCAGCGAGACCGGCTTCTGGTCTCCCGGCGGCAGCATCCACAGCTCCCAGGCTGTCTCCGGGTCCATCGTCTGATGACCCATCACGCGCACCCGCAACTGCTTCTCGCCGCGCTGACGCGACTGCCAGGAGACCGTGATCTGCGGACGCGACTGGTCGTCGGACATCACCACGACCATCGTTTCGTGCCGTGGCACGATTGTCAGCAGCGACACTGCCAGGAGCACTGCGGCAGTCGTGCTGGCGAGCGCGGTCCCGCGCCAGAAGCCGATGCTGTTCCAGAACCCCGCCCGGCGGGACGCCGGCGCGACGCGCTGCTGGATGGCGCGCCACACGCGCGCGGGCGGCGTCACCGGCTGCGCCGCTTCGTCCAGCGGTGCGAGCCGCGCCTGCCACTGCGCGACCAGGCGACGCAACGCCGGGTCCTGTCTTAGAGACCGCTCGAAGCGCTGCCGTGCGGCCCCCTGCAACGTGCCCAGGGCGTACTCGGCAGCCAACGCTTCGCGGATCTGGTCGTTGCGATACTTCACGTTGCTTCCATGCAGGTCTTGAGCCGCTCGAGCCCGCGCCGGATCCAGGTCTTGACCGTCCCCAGCGGCTCACGCATGTGCTGGGCCAATTCGCCGTGGGACAAGCCGTGCAGGTAGGCCAGCGTGATGCTCTGGCGCTGGTTTCCGCTCAGCTGCTTCAGGCACTCTGCCAGCGCGCGCGCATCCCGCCCGAGGGCGAGCAGCGCCTCCGGCGCCTGCGCGTCGTCGGGCAGCGCCTCGACCAGCAGGTCGTAGTCTTCGCTGCCATGCTCGAAATGCGGACGTCGGAGCCAATCCAGAGCGCGGTTGCGCACGATGGCGGTCATCCAGGTCATCGGTGCACTCTTGGCTGCGGAGTACTCCTCCACGTGGCTCCAGATGTTGACGTAACTCTCCTGCAATACCTCTTCGGCCCAGTCCTGCCTGCGCAATATACGCAGCGCGACCCCATACAGTTTCGCTGCGGTATGCCGGTACAGCTGAGCGAAGGCACGCTGATCGCGCAGTGCGCAGCGTGCCATCAACTGGGCGAGAATGTCGGGTTCAGCCATGAATCATCGCGGCGCGGATCGCCGCGACGGAGGGCAGCGCGTGGCGGGTCGGCGCCGCGAAGCTCATCCGCGATGCCTTCAGCCGCGGCCCCTGCGCCAGAGCACGTCGCCCTGGCCATCGCGCCGGTTGAGCACGCGGCTGACCACGAACAGCAGGTCCGACAGCCGATTCAGATACTGCTGACAATACGGCGAGACCGTCTCGCTGGATGCAAGGGCCACGACGCGCCGTTCGGCGCGGCGGCATACGGTGCGCGCCAGGTGGCATAGGGCGGCGGTGCGGCTGCCCCCGGGCAGGATGAACTCCTTGAGCGGCTCCAGCCCATCGTTGTGATGATCGAGCGCCTGCTCGAGGCGGGTGATCTGCTCGGGGCGGATGGCGGTGTAGCCAGGGACCGAAAGCTCTCCGCCCAGGTCGAACAGGTCGTGCTGGACCTCGGTGAGCAGGTCCCGCAGGTCCCCGCCCAGGGGCTCTGCAAGTAGCACCCCGAGGCAGCTGTTCAGCTCGTCCACTGCGCCCAGCGCCTCCACCCGCGCCCCGTGCTTGGGCACGCGGGAGCCATCGCCGAGCCCGGTGGTACCGGCGTCGCCGGTGCGCGTATAGATCTTGGTGAGACGGTGGCCCATGGCTGGGGGATCGATCCGAGCGGGACAGGCGCCATTATCCTAGAAACCGCATCTGCGCTGCATGGCAAAACTCATCTACCACGAAGGACACGAAGGAGACCACCGGGTATTCACGCG
>DAIQQA010000076.1:16943-23131 GCA_036787045.1 Burkholderiales bacterium
GAACGCGTTTCCTAGGTCGGTCGCAGAGATCACTACCTGGCCGGTTCCGTCCCGAACTCCTGCAGCTCCAGCTCCAGGTAGCGCTGGTGGGCGTTCTTCCGGTGCGTGACGGGATACATGCCCCAGTCGCGGTACTGGGGCAGGTCGACCATGTCGACCGCTTCGAGCAGGCTCGCACCCGCGTCGTATACCTCGCGCACACGGGCATCCAGCGCCAAGAGGTAGGTGCGCGTCTGCCCGATGACAGTGGGCGCAGACACCGGTCCGTGGCCCGGGACCACCCAGCGCGCCCCGATTGCTTCGAGGCGGTCCAGCGCCGACAGCCAGCCGGCGAGCTTGCCATCCCGCAGCTCTGGGATGCGGCGGGCGCTCACCAGGCCTCCGGCGAACAGCACGCCGCTGGAACGGTCGTAGACGGCAAGATCGCCGGGCGTGGCGGCCCAGCCGTAGTGCAGCAGGTCGAGGTCACGCCCGACGACTGTCAATCGCGTAGAGCTATCGACCGTGCGCGTGGGCAGAACCAGGCGCGAGCCCGCCATCAGCACGGAGCCGAGCAGCTGGTTCAGATTCGCCAGGCAATGCTCGCAGCGGCTGCGCATGAGCCCGGCCGACTCGGCGTGTGCCAGCAGCGGGATTCCCCGTTCCGCAAACGCGGCGTTGCCGAAGAGAAACTCCTGCACGGGATGGGTGATGATCACAAGCCGGACCGGCTTGCCGGTGACGCGCGCGATCGCCCGCAACATGGCTTGCCCATGACGGTAGGAGATCCCTGTATCCACCACCACCACGCCGCCGGCGCCGACGATGAAACCCGAGTTGCCGACATTGCCTTCATTCTCGACGGTGGGCTCGCCGAGCTCGCCGACGAACGCGTATACGCCCTCGACGACCTTCACCGGTTCCAGATCCGCCGCGAGGCTCGGGTGCGGGAGTGCGAGCAGCAGGAAGACGAGCAATGACGCTTGGCGCATGGGCGGCGGAACGTTAATGGAGTTCGTCCTGCGGCGCAACTGCGCGCGTTTGCCCCGCTGCGGCGTTTTGCGGCATCCTTGGGGCTGACGGACTGGAGGAATACAGACCATGACGAGAAGCATTTTCGGCCCGGCCGCCGCCTGGCTAGCGACGATGGTAGCCTGCGTCGCCACGATCGGGGCAGCCGCGGCGGCCGAAGTCTTCGCCGTCAGCGAGATCGCGCCGGGCAACTACGTGCACTACGGAGTGCACGAGGAGCGCCTGCCCAGCAATCTGGGCGACCAGGCCAACATCGGCTTCATCGTCGGCGACAGATGCGTGGCCGCCATCGACACCGGCGGCTCGCTGCCGGTAGGAAAGGCGTTGCGTGCGGCAATCCGGCGCGTGACGGACCTGCCGGTGTGCTACGTGATCCTCACGCACGTGCATCCCGACCACTTCTTCGGCGCGGCGGCTTTCCTCGAGGATCGGCCGCAGTTTGTCGGGCATGCGGAGCTGCCGCGCGCCATGGCCGCCCGCGGCAAGTTCTACGTGAAGACTTTGCAGCGCGACCTCGGTGAGCTCGCACACGGCAGCGAGGCGATCGCCCCGACGCTGCTGGTGAAGGACGAGATGGTCCTCGATCTGGGCAGCCGGCCCGTGCGCCTGCGCGCCTGGCCGGTCGCGCATACTGATAACGACCTCACCGTCTACGACGAGAAGACCGCGACACTTTGGTTGTCCGACCTGCTGTTCGTCGATCACACGCCGGTAGTGGACGGCAGCATTCTCGGGTTCGTCGCAGTATTGAGCCAGCTTCCCGCGATCCCTGCGAGGCACTTCGTTCCAGGCCATGGACGCACGGATCTCCCCTGGCCGGCTGCGCTCGGACCGCAGGCGCGTTACCTGGAAGTCCTCGTGAAGGAAACGCGCCAGGCCCTGAAGGACGGGAAGACCATCCAGGAGGCGGTCGACACGGTCGGTCTGGCGGAGCAGAACAACTGGGTGAATTTCGAGCTGTTCCACCGTCGCAACGTCACTGCGGCATTCACGGAGCTGGAGTGGGAGTAGCGCATGCGGTCCGGGACTCGGGCGCGCGCTGCGTGGCGGTCGCGCCGCGGCGGGTCGGAAACTGGCTATACTTTTGCCGGCTTTCAACGGTACGGGATGGAGGAGCGGCTATGCGAGCGAGGCTGACTCTCGCGTGGCTGGTGCTGGCGGCGGGCGTGGCGCTCGCTGGTCCGGCACTGGCGAACGAAAAGGCCGAGCCGGATCCGGCAACGAGCCAGTACTGGGGCTCGATCCGCACGCTGATGTTCGGGGATCGCGAGATCCTGGACGGCAAGGACGTGATCCGGGTCTATCTGGCACTGCGCGCCGACGACGCCTCGACGGTACCGGTCGCGGTCAAGGCCCAGATCGACCAGACCCCCGAGCGCTACATCAAGACCATCTATCTCCTGGTCGAACGCAATCCCTCTCCGGCGGCCGGTGTGTTCCACTTTACCCCCGACAGCGGGCGGGCCCAGGTCGAAACGCGCCTGCGCTTCGAGGACTATAGCCATGTGCGGGCCGTCGCCGAGACCAACGATGGCAAGCTGTGGATGGATTCGCGCTGGGTCAAGGCGGCCGGCGGGTGCTCGGCGCCGGGCGGGAAGTACCGCGTTCCGGCTTCGCTGCTGGGCAAGATGAAGTTCCGCTTCGACGACGCCATCAGGTACAACGAGCCCAACCTGGTGCAGGTCAACATCCGCCATCCGAACGAATCGGCTCTGGCCGCAGACTTCGATCCCGACGCGGTTCCGCAGTTCGTGCGCAGTGTCATGGTGACTTATGCCGGCAAGCAGGTGATGAGCGCGGAGGTCGATTTCTCCCTCAGCGACAATCCGACCTTCCGCTTCTGGTTCGTGCCCAGGGAGAAGGGCGAGTTGCGCGTGGAGGTCGAGGACACCCATGACAACCGGTTTATGCAGAGCGTCCCGATCATGGAAGGCGGGCCTCTGCCCGGGGGCTGAGGCCCGGCAGCAAGCATTGGCGGAAGGACCTGGTCGCGCTCGATCCTCCAGCATTGACCTGCCGGGAGTGATCCGTTACAGTTCGCGCTGATTTGTATCCCATAACAACCACTTACTCCCAAGAACATCCCACCATGATTTCCTCCCGAATGGTTGTTGCCATCGGTCTGGGTTTGGCGCTGTGCGCGTCCCTGCCGGGTCAGGCTGCGGATGGAGACCCTGAAGCAGGCAAGCAGAAAAAGCAGATGTGCGAGGGCTGCCATGGCATTGCCGGATACCGTACGGCCTATCCGGTGGTCTACTCGGCGCCGAAGCTGGGCGGCCAGACGGCCGGCTACATCGTTAAAGCGCTGCAGGACTACCGCGGCGGTGCGCGCAAGCACCCGTCCATGAACGGGGTGGCCGCGTCGCTCTCCGATCAGGACATGGCGGATCTGGCCGCGTACTACACCAGCGGCAAGTAGCCGCGTGCGCACACCCCACGGGATGAAGACAATGAATAAGATCCTTTTCGCTGCGGCCTGTACCTTTTTGCTCGCCGCCGCTCCGGCGCTGGCCGCGGACTACGAAGCCGGCAAGAAGAAGGCTGGTGAGGTCTGTGCGGCCTGCCATGGCGAAGACGGCACCAAGCCGCTCACGCCGGAGACGCCGATCCTGGCGGGCCAATATGCCGACTACCTGGTGCACTCCCTGGAAGCCTACAAGAAGGGCACGCGCCAGAACCCGCTGATGTCCCCGATGGCGCAGCCGCTAACCGACGAAGAGATCCGCAATCTCTCCCTGTACTTCTCGCGGCAGAAGGCGCTGCAGGTCAAGTACTGATTTCGCGAGGATGCGACGACGAGAAGGCCGGCGCGCTGCGCCGGCCTTTTTCATTTCTTCGGCGCGCGGCGTGCGAGACAATCGAGATAGGCGTGCTCATCCGGCGCCGTGCCCTGGCGCTGGGCCTGCCAGAGAGTTTCACCCAGGCACTCCAGCACTGCATGCAGCGCGTCGTGTTCGGAGCCCAGGCGCCGCCGCAGCTCTTCGAATGCGCTGCGGATTCCGCGCGGCTGATCGATCGACAACTGCTCGGCGACCGCCAGATGCAGCGACAGATGCAGGAACGGGTTCAGGCCACCGCTCTGCGGAGAGTAGTCGCGGTCGAGATGGCGGTCGGCATCCTCCAGCAGGCCATGGTACTCGGGATGGAGGAGGATGACCTCCAGGGCAGTCTGCTCCAGCCCGGACAGGGGCTCGCTGCGGCGATAGCGGGCCCAGGCGTCGTAGAAGAAGCGGCGGGCCTGGTCGCGGGTGGGAGTGAACATCGGCGGGCAGCTGGATGGCGGGAAGATGATCTCACCGCGGAGGATGCAGAGGATGCGGAGGGAAACGACAGGATGCCATATCAGCGGTTGCCCCGAATGATCGGACTGCACAACAAAGAGATTCCCCTGCGTCCGCCGCGTCCTGCGGTCAATCCTGCGGTCGTTGGCTTGCTCCGTTCGCGGCTCGCGTCTTTGACCGATATTCGCAGAGGTCCGCGATCGGGCAGACCGGGCAGTCGGGCTTGCGCGCCTTGCAGACGTAGCGGCCGTGCAGGATCAGCCAGTGATGCGCGTCCTTGCGGTAGGCGGGCGGGACGGACTTAAGCAGCTTGCGCTCTACTTCCTCGACCGTCTTTCCCTGCGCCAGCCCGGTGCGGTTGGCCACGCGGAAGATGTGCGTGTCCACGGCGATGGTGGGCTCGCCGAAGGCGGTGTTGAGGATGACGTTGGCGGTCTTGCGCCCCACCCCGGGCAGGCTCTCCAGCGCCTCCCGCTCGCGCGGCACCTCACCGCCGAAGCGCTCCAGCAGGATCCCGCAGGTCGCGATCAGGTTCTTCGCCTTCGTGCGGAACAGCCCGATGCTCTTGATATGGTCCGTCAGGCCTTCTTCGCCGAGTGCAAGGATCGCCTCAGGCGTGTTGGCGGTCGCGAACAGCCGCTGCGAGGCGAGGTTCACGCTCTTGTCGGTCGCCTGGGCCGACAGCACCACCGCAACCAGCAGCTCGAAGGGAGTAGCGAACTGCAGCTCGGTCGTCGGCGCCGGGTTGCGCGCCTGCAGCCGGCGGAAGATCTCTTCACGCTTCGCGGGGTTCATCGCAGGTCCAGGCTCAGCTGGCGCCGGCGCGTCTGGCGCGAGCGCGTTCCAGGGCGGCGCGCACCACGGCACGCTTGCGCTCGATCCCGTCCCCCGTGCTGAGCGCATCGATCATGCGCAGCTTCTCCTCGGCCTTGGCGGCCAGCCGCGCATCGCGCTCCCGACGCTCGTGCGCCGACCTGAACTGGTGGAGCTCGTGACGCCGGCGCCAGCGCTGCGCATGCGCCGCGACCGGTGTTGACGCCTCGCTGGCGGCAGCACGCGAGCCGCGGTGCGCGAGCTCGCGCAAGGACAGCATGTCGATGCAGTCCACTGGGCACGGCGGCACGCACAGTTCACAGCCGGTGCAGGCGTCGATCAGCACCGTGTGCATCGACTTCGGAGCGCCCACGATGGCATCGACCGGGCAGGCCTGTATGCACAGTGTGCAGCCGATGCACAGCTCCTCGCGGATGAAAGCCGCGGTACGCGGCTGCTCGGCTCCGTTGGCCGGATCGAGTGGCTTGAACCCGGTGCCCAGCAGGGCGGCGAGCTTGTGGACAGCCGCCTCGCCCCCCGGCGGGCAGTGGTTGATATCGGCGTCGCCGCGTGCGATCGCCTCGGCATAGGGCCGGCAGCCGGGGTAGCCGCACTTCGTGCATTGCGTTTGCGGCAGCAGCGCGTCGATCTCGGCTGCAGTCACGGACATTGCCTCTCACCACAGAGGCACAGAGACACAGAGGAACGCGAAAAGGACGATTCCGCTCGCGAGTCCACCGTCAGCGGCACGCTTGTGCTGTCGGTCAGTATTCGGCGGTTGCGCATGCGGAATTTTCCCTCTGTGTCTCTGTGCCCCTGTGGTTCAAGATCTGCTTACGCGGCGGCGGCGCGGCGGTTCAGATGCACCAGACACCTATCGATCCACTGCGCTGTGAGCTTCTCCTGCACCGAGTTCTGCGCCAGCCGCGCCGCCAGGCCGGGGAAGTCGACGCAGTCCAGCGGCTGGTCCTGATTGAAGCAGGAGAACACGTAGCTGGTCCTGCCTGTGGCTGGATCCACCTGCGGCTGCAGGCACTGCGCGCAGATCTCCTTCATCATGCACTGCATCGGCGAGTTGATCGA
>DAIQQA010000323.1:0-2066 GCA_036787045.1 Burkholderiales bacterium
GTGGATGCGGCTTGTCGGGCTTGCGCGCCAACTCGCGCGCCTTGATGCGCTTCTTGGCCACCGCACTGCTATGCAGGAAGCGATGCGACTCGTTGCCGGTCTCGACGATATGGCAGTGATGGGTGAGGCGATCGAGCAATGCAGTGGTCATCTTTGCATCGCCGAACACACTGGACCACTCGGCGAAGTCGAGGTTCGTTGTGATCATCACGCTGGTGTGCTCGTAGAGGCGCGAGAGCAGGTGGAATAGCAGTGCCCCGCCCGCCTGGCTGAAGGGAAGATATCCCAGCTCGTCCAACACGACGAGGTCCATGCGCTGCAGACTCGCGGCGATGCGTCCAGCCTTGCCGTGGGCCTTCTCCTGCTCCAGCGCGTTTACCAGATCGATCGTTGAGTAAAATCGCACCCGCTTGCCGTGTCGGGTAATGCCCGATACGCCGATGGCGGTCGCAAGATGACTCTTCCCGGTGCCCGGCCCGCCCACCATGACGGCGTTGGTTGCCGCCTCGGTAAACGACATCTGGGCCAACTGATGAATCAGTTTGCGATCCACCGGCGAGGCGTCGAAATCGAATCCGGCCAGATCGCGATGTACCGGGAACCTCGCCGCGTGCATCTGATGGTTGACCGAGCGCATCGCGCGGTCCGCCATCTCGGCCTGCATGAGATGTTCGAGCAACCAGCGTGCAGCCTCCAGCTCTGCGGTGCTTTGCTCGACCAAATCGGCCCAGGCCGCGACCATGCCGTGCAGTCGAAGCTGCTTGAGCTCCAAGAGGATGTCACGCATGGTCGATCTCCTCGGCGCTGTCGTCGGCGCGTAGCCGGTCGTAGCGCGCGGTATCGGCCAGCGGCAGGGTGGCTACCTGCAGCGTGGTCGCCGCGTTCTCGGGCGCCGCTGTCGCAGTGAGCCGCGCCAGCACGTTGCGCACATGCTCCACGCTCACCCGGCCCGATGGCGGCGCATTCTCCAGCGTGAGTTCCACCGACACCAGGACCGCATCGAGCCCGGCACTGGGCACCATCGCCAGCACCTGCGCCATCACACGGTCGCCGCCGACTTCGCGCAGCAGCCCGCGACGCAGCCGCTGCAACGGCTCGGGCAGATCGGCGAACGGTGCGCCGTTGCGCAACGCTCCGGGCTTGCGTTGCAGCAACGGGATGTAGTGCTGCCAGTCGTAACGCGTGTGCCCTTCATTACCCAGGCGCTCGTGATCGGCGACCAGCGCCTCTCCGGCAACCACCTTCACTCGCCCCGGATATAACCGCGTGCTGAGCACCTGCCCGACCCACTCGCACGGCACCGAGTAGCGGTTGCGCGCCGCCACCACCAGGCAGGTGCTGCTCACCCGCGCCGGCTTCTCCACGTAACCGTCAAACGGCTCGGGCATCGGCATCAAATGCGCCTGCTCGTGCTCGAGCATCTCGGCGACACTGAACCGGCGATGTTCGGGATGGCGAACGTCCTCCCACAGCGCGCGGCAACGCACCCCCAGCCAAGCGTTGAGCTCGGCAAACGAGCCGAAGCGCTCCCGCGCCGCGTCGATCCAGACCCGCCGGCGGCTGTCCTGCACATTCTTCTCCACGCGCCCCTTCTCCCACCCCGAGGCGACGTTGCAGAAGTCGGCCTCGAACAGGTAATGCGCGCACATCCCGGCAAAGCGCGCGTTCACGACACGGCCCTTTCCCTTCTTGACCTTGTCGACCGCGGTCTTCATGTTGTCGTAGATCCCGCGCCGGGCCACCCCACCCATGGCCGCGAAGCTGCGGGTATGGGCATCGAATAGCATCTCGTGTCCCTGGCTCGGATAGGCCACCAGCCAGAACGCGCGGCTCGCGCACAGCTTCATGTGCGAGACTTGCAGCCGGTAGTAGATACCACCGACCACCAAGCCCTCCTCGCTCCAGTCGAACTGAAACGCTTCACCCAGCGCGAAATCCAGCGGCACGAACGCGTTCTTCAACGCCGCCTGACCCTCGTCTTCGCGCCACGCCCGAATGAAGTCGGTCACACGCGTGTAGCCACCCGCGTAGCCCGCGGCCTTGACCTCGGCATAGAGCGCACGCGC
>DAIQQA010000212.1:0-7431 GCA_036787045.1 Burkholderiales bacterium
GGGCAGCGACTACTCGATCTTCACCCCGGACTGCGCCACGACCTTGCGCCAGCGCGCGATCTCAGCGCGCATGAACTCGGCCATTGCCTCGGGCGTGCCGGCGCGAACCTGCGTGCCTTGAGCCGCCAGTAGCTGCTTCATCTCCTGCGTAGCGAGGATGCGCCGGATCTCAGCATTTAACTTGTCGACGATCGCGCGCGGCGTGCCCGCGGGCGCCAGCACACCCTGCCACGAGCCGGTCTCAAAGGCGGGCAGGCCCGACTCGGCCACGGTCGGAATATCGGGTGCGGCGGCGACACGCTTCGCAGAGGATACGGCCAGGGCCCTGAGCTTCCCGCTCTTCACGAAGGGATGGGTCGGGAGCATGCCGTTGAACAGCACGTCAGCGTGCCCTGCGACCACGTCGGCGACCGCCTGCGAGCCACCCTTGTAGGGAACGTAGGTCCAGTCGATGCCGGTGCGCAGGGCGAACTCGATGCCGGCGAGGTGCGGCGCGCCTCCCAGCCCCGACATCGCGAAGTTGAGCTGACCCGGCCTGGCCTTCGCCAGATCGATCAGCTCCTTCACCGTGCGCACCGGTACCGACGGATGCACACCGAGGATGTGCGGTGAGTAGCTGATCAGCACCACCGGCTGGAAGTCCTTCGCCGGATCGAACGTCAGCGTGGAGAACACGCTCGGGCTGATGCACAGCGCGCCAATGTCGGCGAGCAGCAGCGTGTAGCCATCCGGCGCGGAGCGGGCCACCAGGTCCGCCCCCACATTGCCGTTCGCGCCGGGCTTGTTCACGACAACGACCTGCTGCGACCATCTCTGCGTCAGCTTCTGGCCGATGACGCGCGCGAGGATGTCCGACGTGCCCGCCGGCGTGTAAGGCACGACGATCTGGATCGGCTTCGCGGGGTAGGACTGCGTCTGCACAGCGCTCGCAGGCACTGCGAGCGCTGCTCCGAGGAGTATTCTCGCAAGCTTCACGACAGACTTCCTGCGCGGCAGCAGCGACATGGCCTCACTCGCTGGGGCTCGGGTCAACGCAGCAGCAGCACGCTGGAGGGGATCAGCACCTCGAGCAGGCCGGCCACCGACACGAAGGTCGTCAGCAGCGTCCAGCTCTTCAGCGTCTCTTTCTCGGTAAAGCCGGACAGAGGGCCCACCACCCGAAATCCGCTGTCGTTCATCCATGCCGATGCTTCTCCTCGCGTCGTCGAACGGTTCGCGCCGCTCTGCGTTCGAGCTCGATGATAGCGTGTTAGAGTTCCCTCTACCCCCTTCCCCGGATCGAGTCCAGGGCAGACTCTCTGCCGCGATTGGAGGGTTGCTCCGCCCGCCGAGCTGCGCCGTGGCCACGTTCTGCTTACAGGTTCGATGAGCGCCGCTCCCTGGCTGTGGATTCCCATCACGCTCTGGGCAGCGTTCGCCCAGACGCTGCGCAACGCCGCCCAGCGCCATCTCACCGCTTCACTCGGCACGCTCGGCGCGACGCTGGTGCGCTTCCTGTACGGCCTGCCGTTCGCTGCGCTGTGGCTGATCGGCGTGCACGTCGTCGGCGGCTATGCCCTGCCCACACCGACCGCAGCGTTCGCGGGGTGGGTGCTGCTGGGCGCGGTGAGCCAGATCACCGCCACGGCCTTGCTCCTGCGCGTGATGGCCGAGCGCAACTTCACGCTCGGTGTGGCCTACTCCAAGAGCGAGCTGATCCAGGTCGCGCTGTTCGGCTTCGTGTTCCTGGGCGACCGGGTCGGAGTGCTGACCGCTGCTGCGATCGCACTGGGCACGCTGGGCGTGCTGATGATCTCGCCCGCCGACCGGCAGCGGCCTCTGCGCGCGCTGCTGATCGGCTGGACCACGCGCTCCGCGCTGCTCGGCCTCGCCTCCGGCACGGGCTTCGCCCTGTCGGCGGTCGGCTATCGCGGTGCGGCCCTGGCGCTGGAAGGAAGCCCCTTCCTGATGGCCGCCGCCTATACCCTGCTGGCCGCGCAGGTGCTGCAGACGCTGCTGCTCGGAGGCGGGCTGCTGCTGCACAAGCCGCAAGTCCTGTCGGCCGTGCTGCGCGCGTGGCGCGCCTCGCTGTTCGCCGGCTTCATGGGCGCCGCCGCCTCGATCGGCTGGTTCACGGCGATGGCGATCGAGCCGGTCGCACACGTGCGCACGCTCGCGCTGGTGGAGCTGGTGTTCACGCTGATCATTTCGCAGCGCGTGTTCCGCGAGCGGTTCACCCGGCTGGAACTGGCCGGTATCGCCGTGCTGGCCTGCGGGCTGGTGGTCGTGACGCTGCAGGGTTGAGCAACGCGGCAGGCCCGGCGGCGGTTACCGGGCCGATCAGGGCGGTCCTGGGCGTCTCGCCTGTCTGCGAGTGCAGGGGCGCCCCGGCCGGCGCTCTCTGCGACGATCGCCACCGACCGTCCCGCCGGTCGGACGCTGCCTGGCATATGCAACTGTCTTTGACAAACTTTGCCCTCCCGGAGAAGGCGACATAACGTGATGGAGCTCGGTGTTTTCGCACGCGGCGTCACCGGCCAGCCGTACCGAGCAGAAGAACAAGGAGGAGACGATGAGGCACCATCGCGCTTGCCTGGGCGCTTCGCTCGGGTCGCTGCTCGCCGTGGCTTCGCCCATCACGCGGGCAACCGACCTGACGCTGCCAGTCGGCGGGCGGGTGTCGATCGAGCTCCTCGGGTCCGAAGCAGGATTGCACAATACCCTGTCTGTGCTTTCACCGGAGGTTGCGGTAGCGGTCAGCGGATGCAAGCTCGAGCCGGCGGCCGGACTCGGCGGCACGCACATTCTGAGCGAGAAGATCTCGCAGCGCGGGTGCCGCGTGGATTTGGACGCCGACCCCGCAATGCCGGGGATCCAGGGGTTCGCTGCCGGCGCCGTGCTGCGGTTCGGACTCTGCGCTCAGACCGACGCCGATCCGCAGTGCGAATTCATCTGGTCGAGCGCCTCGGCAGACAACGCGGACGCTGACGACCACTTGAGGACCACACCCCACCCGGAGTTCCCCGATCGAATATTCCAGCTCAATTGGAAAGACCAGGAGAACCCGGGCAACAGCGACTTCAACGATTCGATCGCGGTGGTGCGGATCAACGTCGACAGCGACGGCGACGGCCTGTGGGATGACTGGGAGACGGTCGGAATCGACAGCAACGGAGACGGAATCGTCGACCTCGACCTGCCTGCTCTGGGCGCCCACCCGCAGCGCAAGAACGTTTTCGTCGAGATCGACTGGATGGACTGCACCGCGGGCGGGAGCGACTGCGCGGCGGGAGACACGCACAATCACCGGCCGAGCAACGCCGCCGTCACCGCCGTGGTGCAGGCTTTCGCGGATGCCAGCGTACGCAATCCCGACGGCAGCACCGGCATCATTCTGCGCATCGACGTGGGCAACCCGATCGCTCACCAGGACGTGCTGAACATCCCGGGTCTGTGCTTCGACGGCAGCCCCGGAATCGGCAACTTTGACACCGTAAAGGCGGATCCCGCCAACTTCGGGCCCGCCAATCCACGCCGCTTCGCGTATCACTACGCCCTGTTCACCCACCGTCAGGCGGTGGATTCGACGATTTCGGGATGCGCTGAGCTGCCCGGCAACGATTTCCAGGTCTCGCTCGGGGGCTGGAATCCCGGGGCCGGGGACACGGACGGAGACGGCGTGATCGATCAAGACGTGGGCACCGTGGCCCAGCAGGCGGGCACCTTGATGCACGAGCTCGGCCACAACTTCGGCCTGCAGCATGGCGGAGCTGACGGCGTCAATCGCAAGCCGAACTACCTCAGCGCCATGAACTACGGCTTCCAGATGTCCGGTATTCCTTCGACCGACCCGGACGGTGCCGGCGCGCTGCGAGGCAGAGTCGACTACTCCCGTGGAGTGCTCCCGGGGCTGAAGCAAACCAACCCGAGCGAGCCTGCGGGTATCGGCGACGGACCGGATAGGTCGAACGACAGCACGGCCGCCGGTGACGACCAGCAAGTGGGTGCGGTGACTAACGCGCAGAGCGCCGGGCTGAACGGCTTCAACGACTGGGCGAACCTCAAGTACGACTTCCAGACCACCGGTGACTTCGAGGACGGCGCTCACACCGAGCCTGTGCCATGACGAGCCGGTGAACGGGCTCGTGGACGGAAGACACGGCTTGCGCCCGGCGCAGATGTTGGCGGGGAGTGCGGACTAGCAGCGTGTTCAAAACGCCACAATCACACTCCGAACCGGCTGCGACGGTCGAGCCCGACCTGGCTCGCCCAGAACGACCCAGAAATCCGCGTCCCGATGAAATATCCGGGCTAGCGCTCCACGTCCATCCGGCGCAGGCGGTGCACCAGGCTGCGCATCACTTCGAGCGCAAACTCGGGGCGCTGGGCCACCAGCTCGTTGAAGCGGCGCTCGTCGATGGGCACCAGGACACAGCGCGTCTTGGCGATGGCGGTGGCGCTGCGCGGTCCGGCGTCGATCAACGCCATCTCGCCGACGATCCCGCCGGCGCGAACGGTCTCCACCACCTTGCCGTCGAGCAGGATCTGCGCTTCCCCTTCGATCAGCACATACATCACGCCGCCCTGGTCGCCCTGGGCGAATACGACATGCCCGGGAAGGATCTGGGTCAGCGTGGCGTCGCTGGGAAGCAGGTCGATGAGCGGCATGAGGCCTCCTTGAGAGCGTCGGTCGAATTCTACGCGCAGCGGATGGCTTGCGGTTTGATCCGCAGCGGCGCCCGGGCAGGCTCGAGCGACGGAATCTGCTCCAGGGGAGGCGAAATCGGGCAACGCCAGTGTCATCGTTCAGTCGATCAAGTACCCCCAGCATCGCCCGGGGACTGGGGAGAGTTCGACTCATGCGCTGGACGCGGTCAACCCAGCGCCAGCCTCTGCCTGGCCGCAGCATACTCCCGCTGCATGCGTGCAACCAGTTCCCGCGTCGACAGCACTTCGTCGATGTTGCCCACGCCCTGCCCCGCACCCCAGATGTCCTTCCACGCCTTGGCCGGGCGGTTGGAACCGAAGTTCATCGAGGTCTTGTCGGCCAGGGGAAGATTGTCCGGGTCGAGGCCCGCTGCGGCCACACTCTTCTTCAGATAGTTCCCGTGCACGCCAGTGAAGAACGGCGTGTAGACCACGTCAGCCGCGGTGCTGTCCACGATCATCTGCTTGTAGGCGTCCACCGCATTGGCCTCCTGCGTGGCGATGAAGCGAGTGCCGATGTAGGCGAAGTCCGCGCCGATCGCCTCCGCGGCAAGGATCCCCGGACCGTCGGTGATGGCGCCCGACAGGGCGATGGGTCCGTCGAAGAAGCGGCGCACCTCGCGCACGAGCGCAAACGGGCTGACCATGCCAGCGTGGCCGCCCGCACCCGCGCACACCAGCACCAGGCCGTCCACGCCGGCTTCCAGGGCTTTCTGCGCGTGCCGGATCGAGATCACGTCGTGAAACACCATGCCACCGTACTCGTGCACTTTCTTCACCACGTCGTTCGGCGCGCGCAGGCTGGTGATGATGATCGGGACCTGGTGGCGCATGCAAGCGTCGAGATCGTGATCCAGCCGATCATTGGACTGGTGGATGATCTGGTTCACTGCGAAAGGCGCAGTCTTCGCATCTGGCTGCACGCGCCTGCGCTGCGCCAGCGCATTCTCGATGGTGGTAAGCCACTCGTCGAGCTTTTCCAGGGGGCGAGCGTTGAGCGCGGGGAAGGAGCCGACGACCCCGCTCTCGCACTGGGCGATGACCAGGGTCGGGTTGGAGACGATGAACATCGGCGCGGCGATGACGGGCAGCGACAGCTGGCTGCGAAGCTTCTGGGCAGGGGACATCGGTGTTGTTTCGGGTTGATCGGCAACCGCGCACCATGCCTGCTCGGGCCTTCGCGGTCAAGCCCAGAGCCACAAGCGGAAAGTCAGGATCAACAGGATCTTCCAGGATTGACACGACCCCCGAGCCGCGTGATCGCACCCATCTGAAGAAGGGATCGCAAGGCAGCCCCCGCTCGCCTTCCTCTGCGGCCTCTGCGTTGAGATGTAGCGCGGCAGCGATGGAAGACCTAAATCCGGCCGCGAATGCGCCGATGTTGAAGAGGCCGATCGACCTTTCACGGCTTCCGCCGCCCCCGACCACCCGCCATGCCGGACACGGTCCAGACCGAGGATTTCTCCTACAGGTTCCTGCAGGACATCGCTCGCGACCTGTCGCAGAAGGACCTCAAGTTCCCGACCTTCATCGAGGCCTCGCTGCGCGTGCGCATGGCGCTGAGCAGGAAGGAGCTCGGCACGAACGAGCTGGCGAAGGTGGTGCGCAGCGAGCCGCTGCTGTCCGCGCGTGTGGTCGCGCTGGCCAACAGTGCCGCGCTCAGCCCCAACGGCAGGCCGGTCACCGACCTCAAGAACGCCCTGATCATCGTCGGACACAACGCGGTGCGCAGCCTGGCCGTCTCGCTGGCGATGGACCAGATCGCGCACGCCAAAGATCTCAAGCCCTTTGCAGCACAGTCCCGGCGACTCTGGGAGCACAGCCTCGAAGTCGCGGCGCTGGCCTGGGTACTCGCCAGACATCGCGGAACACCCGACCCCGACGAAGCGCTGTTCGCGGGCCTGGTACACGATCTGGGCCACTTCTATCTGATGTGGCGCGCGACGCGCTTCCCCGAGCTGGTCGAGCGCGCCGACGAGCTGCGCGAGCTGGTGCACGAGTGGCATCCGGGGATCGGCGCAGCGTTGCTACAGAACCTCAATCTCCCCGAATCGCTGGTGCGCGCCGTGGACGAGCATGAGCTGGCGCCCGAGAACCTCACGCCGGGCAGCCTGGCGGAGCTGTTGTGCGTGGCAGACCGCTGCTCGAAGTCGTCCGGAATCGCTCCACCGCCGGATGCGAACGGCAGCGATGCGCCCGACTTGTCCGCCGAGGGTCTGAACGAAGAGGCCGCCCGCGCGATCCTCGCCGAGGCTGCCGAGGACGTGCGCTCGCTGACGGCGATGCTCAAGGGATAACGCCGACCCCATCGAGCCCACCAGTCACAAAAGACAATGCAGGGGAGAGCCGACAACCCTATTCATCACGAAGGACACGAAGGAAACCGCGTGTTCGCTGGCCTTACCTTCGGAGCACGCTCCTTCCCCCCTTGGTCCTTGGCGTCAAGCAAGAGCGCATCAGCTCCGCGGCTGCGCCGCCACCTGGAGAGTTCCTTCGCGCTCCTTCGTGTCCTCCGTGTCCTTCGTGGTAGGTGAGGTTGGTTTGTCTTAGTGCTTCAGCGGCTTGAAGCGAATGCGCTTCGGCTGGGCCGCCTCCTCACCCAGGCGCTTGCGCTTGTCCGCCTCGTACTCCTGGTAGTTGCCGTCGAAGAACACGACCTGAGAGTCGCCCTCGAAGGCGAGGATGTGGGAGGCGATGCGGTCGAGGAACCAGCGGTCGTGCGAGATCACCAGCACGCAGCCGGCG
>DAIQQA010000324.1:0-2054 GCA_036787045.1 Burkholderiales bacterium
TGGTATCGTTCTCAGCTGATGCATACCTCAACGAGATGGGCATCACCAGCCCGCTCCTTCCCGACGAGAATACATACAGCGGGACCGATATCAGCTACGACTCCCCAAAATACGGATCCAGATACGACCCGGTGCCCGAGCCGGAAGACGACGGTGTGGATATCGTCGCCTTCGCCGACTTCATGCGCTCCACAAAGGCACCATCGCGCGGGCCCATCGACTCTGCCGTGAAGACAGGTGAATCGCTGTTCAATCAGATCGGGTGCGGGATCTGCCATACTCCTTCGATCGTGACCGCGGCGCCGGGCACACGCATCAACGGCGGCCAGTTCACCGTGCCGGAGGCACTGGGCAACAAGGTTATCCATCCCTACAGCGACTTCCTGCTGCACAACATCGGCACAGGCGACGGCATACCGGTTCTCCCCACGCTTCCTTCCACGGCGAATCAGATTCGCACGGCCCCGTTGTGGGGATTGCGGACTCGCAACCGCCTCATGCACGACGGTCTGTCGTTCACTGGGCAGGAGGCGATTCTCCGCCACGCCGGCCAGGCCGCGGGTGTGACCAACAAGTACAAGACCCTGTCCCCAAGCCAGCAGGCACAGTTGCTGAAGTTCTTGAATTCGCTCTGACCTACCGTCGTTTCGGATGGCAGCGCGTCGCGGACGCGCTGCCCCCATCCTTACCGGTTGCAGCATCACTAGCGATCATTGCCGACTCGCCGCTGAGCGTTCGGACGGTGCCGCCTGCCTTCGCAGACGCTCTTGCTGCGGAAATCGGCTACAGTCTCTCCTCTGACCTCGAAGCCCCGCCGCGCCCAGGCGGTGCCCGAGAGTCAACGCAGCTCAACGCAGAGGGGAGGAGACCGCATGCAGCACGTTCGTTTCGGCCGCACCGGATTGCAGGTGTCGCGCCTGTGTCTGGGCACCATGACCTTTGGCCTGCAATGCGACGAGCCAACCTCGTTCGCGATCCTGGACACAGCCGCCGAGGCCGGCATCACCTTCCTCGACACGGCTGACGTCTATCCGCTCGGCGGCACGCTCGAGATCGCAGGGCGCACCGAGGAAGTCGTGGGGAAGTGGCTGCGCGGCCGGCGCGAGCAGTTCATCGTCGCAACCAAGTGCAGTGGCAAGATGGGGCCAGCGCCTTGGCAGCAGGGCACCTCGCGCAAGCATGTGCTGGGCGCCATCGACGCGTCCCTGAAGCGCCTGGGCACCGACTATGTCGACCTCTACCAGATCCATCAATACGACACTGCGACTCCGACCGATGAGACGCTCGAGGCCTTCGACGCAGTAGTGCGAAGCGGCAAGGCACGCTACATCGGCTGCTCCAACTACCATGCGTACCGCGTCGCGCGTGCACTGGGGCGCAGCGAAGCTCTCCGCCTCACGAAGTTCGTCTCAGTCCAGCCGCGTTACAACCTCCTCTTCCGGCAGATCGAGCGCGAGCTGCTGCCGCTCTGCGAAGAAGAGGGCCTCGCCGTCATGCCCTACAACCCACTCGCTGGCGGGCTGCTCACCGGAAAGCACAAGCGCTCGGGGCCACCTCCCGAGGGCGGCCGGTTCACCCTCGGAACGGCGGGGAGCATGTACGCGGAACGCTATTGGAAGGATCGCGAGTTCGACGCCGTGGATGGTCTGTCCGCCCTGGCGCGGGAGAGCGGCATCGAGCTCGTTACGCTCGCCGTGGCCTGGACTCTGGCCAACCCCGCGATCACCACGCCGATCATCGGCGCCAGCAAGCCGGCCCAGCTCAAGGCCAGCGTCGCTGCCGCCGAGCTCAAGCTCGACGCCTCCCTCAAGGCGAAGCTCGACGAGCTTACGCACGAGTTCCGCATGGGAGATGCGGCGCGCTAGTCGTGCCAGACGCCAGTTCCACCTCTCACCACGAAGGCACGAAGAAAGCACCTGCTGGCGCCTCCGTGTATCCGCCCTCTCCGCCAGCGAACTGTAACGGCGGATTCGATTAGTACCACCCTCAGCCCTCTCCCGCACAGGGAGAGGGAGTGGGCTCCGCATTTCATTGGTGCAGCCCACTGGCCGCTC
>DAIQQA010000213.1:0-7380 GCA_036787045.1 Burkholderiales bacterium
GGAACACCGCCCGCCCCCGCTCCAGCACCAGCACTCCGAGACTGTCCAGATAGAGCAGCGCCTGCTGCACCGCCTGCGCCTCGTCCTGCAGCCTCCCGATCAACGCCAGGTCGGCCCGCAGCGCCTGGCACAGCTCGCCCGCCTTGGCCTCCACCAGCAGGTCGGCGCCCGCCACGCCGGGCGGGATCTTGCCGGAAAGATAGTCGAGCAGGCTCGCTGCCGCGGCGCTGCGCCGTTGCGCATGCTCGCGCAAATCCGCCCACGAGCAGTGCAGTCGCACCCGGTAGTGGTCGCGCGAGCGCTTGCGCACGGCGAGGCAGGAGCGCTGGGCGCCCGCCTCGCCGAAGGGCTGGCCGAGCGCACGCAAGTGGCGCAACACATCGTCCGGCAGCACCTCCGGCCCGACGCGTTCCCTGAGCTGCTGGCACAGCAGCCGCGGATTGAGGTCCAGCCAGCCCTCCTCCTCGGCGTCCGGAGCCTGCTCGGGCAGCGCAGCGAGGAGCGCCGATTCCAGCGCCGTCACCCATTCCAGCCGCTTGTGCGAGGAGCGCGCGATGCCCTTGCGCACGTACGCCGAGATCTGCAGGTCGTTGCTCAACACCCCGAGCTGCTCGAGCGCGTTGAGCACCCGGATGCACTCCTCGCTGGGGATGCCGGTCTGCTGCATCAGCTCGTCCGTGCTGACGCCCTCGTTGGGCTCCACGCCCATCAGCAGCTCGACCACCGCGAGGTACTTCTGATTCGTCTCCGCGGACAGGTTCGCGCGGCGCAGCCGCTCGCGCGCCTCGTCCAGCGTCCGCACCCGCAGGCTGGACGGGAACACCCGCGTGTGGTTCTCGTCGCGCCGCAGGAAGCGGGCGCGCTCGAGCCAGGCGATCGCGGTGCGCACCTTGGTGTCGGCGTCCGGATTCTCGGTTTCGATGGAGACGTCCAGCTCTTCGTCGGCCAGGATCTCGCCGGAGGTGATGACCACCTCGCGCTCCGCCGAGCGTCCCGCCCGGCGGCGCAGCAGCTTGAGGATCTCGGCGATGTCCTTCTGCGTCAGCCGCGAGCGCGACGACATCCCGAACTGCAGCTCCACGTCCTCCTCGTCGTAGAGCAGCACGCAGCGGGCATCGCGCCGGTCGCGCCCGGCCCGGCCGGCTTCCTGCAGGTAGTTCTCCAGCGATCCCGGGATCTCGGCGTGCACCACCAGGCGCACGTCCGGCTTGTCCACTCCCATGCCGAAGGCGTTGGTGGCCACGATCACGCGCAGATCCCCGTCGATGAACGCGTTCTGCACGTGCTTCTTGACCTCGGGCGTGAGTCCGGCGTGGAAATGGCTGCAAGCCCAGCCGTTTGCGCGCAGAAAGCCAGCGATCATCTCGGCGCTCTTGCGGCGCGCGGTGAACACGATGGCGCCTCCGTCCTGGTCTCCGAGCGTCTCGGCCAGCAGGTGCTGGATGTGCACCAGCTTGTCCTGCTTGCGCACCGGTAGCACCTCGAAGTGCAGGTTCACGCGCTCGTGACCGCCGGAGAACCGGCGCAACTCGATCCCGAGGACCTCGGCGAAGTGGGCCTCGAGATCGGCGATCACGTCGAGCTTCGCGGTGGCGGTGAAGCAGGCGATCTGCGGCAGCTCGTCCGGGTGGCGCTCGCGGATGAAGCGCGCCGCGTACAGGTAGTCGGTGCGGAAGTCGTGCCCCCACTTCGACAGGCAGTGCGCCTCGTCGAACACCCAGGCCGCCACGTCACGATAGCGGATCGCGTCGACGAAGCCGCGGCTGCGCAGCTGCTCGGGCGATACCAGCAGGATGCCGATATCGCCCAGGCGAATGCGGTCCAGCACGTCCCTGCGCTCGGGCATCGACAGCAACCCGTTGAGCGCGGCAGCGCTGAAGATGCCCTGCCGCACCAGGCCGTCGACCTGGTCCTTCATCAGCGATTGCAGCGGCGAAATGATCACGGTGAGCTGGCCGGTGCGCCAGAAACGCGACAGGGCGGGAAGCTGATAGCACAACGACTTGCCCGCGCCGGTCGGCAGGATCGCGAGCAGATGCTCGCCCCGCATGCCGGCGCGGACGATGGCCTCCTGCAGCGAGCCGCCGTCGGGCGCGGCCGGCTCCGCCCGGAACGACGTCAGCCCGAAGTGGCGGTGCAGCTCCCGCAGCGGATCGTGCTGCTCGGCGCAGTAGCCGCAGACCGGGTCGCCGCAAGGTGTGTCGCGCAGCTCGCAGATCAGGCGGCGCGTCTCCGGGAACTGCAGCGCAACCCACGGCGGCAGCACCGAGTTGCCGCCTGCCACCCGTAGCCAGGCAAGCGCATAGGCGAGCGGCATGCGCAGGGCAGGCTGCGTCAGGTCGTAGGCCAGCAGGCGCGTGAGACGGGTGGAGCACACCTTCGGCGCGAGCAGGCCGGCGAGGTCGCGCCGCACCTCGTCCACGGCGGGAAAAGCTGCACGCCGCAGCTTCATGAAGAAGCTGTCGAGCCCGCCCTGCGCGCCGCCGGCCAGCAGGAAGTGATGGCAGGCCAGCTCCTCCGGCGAAGCCTTCCCCAGCTCGAGCAGGGCGTCGTGCTCGTCCTGGAACAGCTGCAGGCTCAGCCGGCAGTCGCGCAGCGGATCGCTGCGCGAATCGCTGACCAGCTTGTAATCCTTCAGCAGCCGGTGATAAGGATTCTGCGGAAATGCGATCGGCGACAGGTGGAGCGTGTCCAGCACGGGCAGGCGGTCGAGCGCCAGCTCGCCCAGCACGTGCCGCAGCACCGGCAGATCGTGCGCGAGAACGTTGTGACCCAGCACGAACGCGGCGCCGCCGGCCATGCGGTCGAGCGCCGTGGCGGCACCGGCGAGGTCGGCTTGCCCCTGAAGCAGCAGTTCCTCACCGGTATCCGGCCGCCAGGCGGCGATCTTGTGGATCCGGTACGGGGCTTCCCGCGACGTCTCGAGGTCGATGGCCAAGCAGCGGGGCTTGAGTCCCCCGCCGGAGCTGTACATCGCATCAGTGGGTTGGCCGAGCGGACCGCGCCGGTCGAGGAAGTGCGGCGTGTGTGGGCAGTGCATCAGGGGAAATCTTACCCCTGATCGGCATGGGGAGTATGATTTCAGACCAGAAGTTGCTGCGGCGCAGCAGAGTGGCGGAAGCGTCGCATAGGACATCGGTATGCCATATACGTCACGATGCCCGATCACTATTATTAGGAACGCGTCACTTAGGAAACCTATTTCGCGTTGGGCGGCACATGACACGCGATCGGTTGTCTTAATGAGTGCTGAGCACGTTCACCGATCGTGATGGCGTTCCGTGCGGCCGTGGTCACGCATCGTGATGTAGTGGGGAAGATCCCCCTCGGGGACCTTGAACAAACGGGCCCTTTGGGGGAGTCTCTTATCTGCCAAGATCAGAGACTCCGGGCTCGTACGCTCGCTCATGGCCGGATGCGGCGCACTCTTGCATCCGGCCATGAAGACCGAAGCGGCGCATGCAGGGATACACAGGCTGCGCCTGAACGTGCACTCGACCGCCGCGATTACCTCGTCCCAGAAGCCCGTGAGTGTGACCAGCAACGCTTGGACCGTGCAGAGCATTTCGTTGCGATGGTGGACCGAAGTGACCAAGCCCGGCAAAGCGCGGGGCCTCGTATCAGTATCATCGGCATCCAGCGGAGGCGCCGATCAGCGTCGTTGGTCTATGCTGCCATCCAGGCGGCGCCCCGCTGATGCCGCGCGTTGGGCGTCTCGAAGTGGCCACGCTTTCCGATCCTCGCGAATCGATGTTCAGGAGGATATGTGCACGCGCCCGATGCGCACCAACGAAGCAAGGCTCTGCAGCGACGCTGGCGCCGAACAGGCCGGGGAGACGGTCTTGCGGCCACTCGCGAAAAACGCCTGGTCGTACCGGGCGGGATAGTCGACATACCACTTCACCAAGGTGGCTCCCCCAGCTTGGCCGCGATCAGGTCGCACTGCCGCTGGAGCCTCGACGCGTGCTCCTGCTCGGCGCGTACGGGGTCGTCCTCGAACTCCTTCCGGCGCCGCTCTTTGTCACGCTGCGTGGTCGGGGCATGGTGGATGTAGCGGCCGAAACAGTCGGTGCAGTAGCGGGCGTAGTCGAGCGTGAACAGGACGAAGTTGTGCCACATCTCGTCGATGATGAGCAGCGGATCTGTGATCGACAGGGCTCCCGACTCGACCTGGCTCGCCAGCCAGAGCCACTTCTTGGTTTCCACGAACACATCCCCCGCCTCTTCGAAGCTCACGTCGTAGAGCTGGGCGAACCGACTCACCACTTTCAGGTTTTCGTAGCTCAGCGCCTTGCCTAGCGTGCAGGTGGGCGCTAAAGCAGATCGGCTTTGCTGTGCGTTCAGTGCGTTCAGCATGGGTCTATCCCTCCAGCGCGCCACCGGCTGGCGCCGTGCGAGAGCGACGGCGCGCGCCGGCGAGGCGCGGAGTCGGGGGCGCGTCGCGCGAAGGTGGGCCGCCCCCGCACCGCGGCGGCGCCTCGCTCATAGCTTGAAGTCGTGGCACCAGGAGTTGCAGGCTGGATGGCAGGATCCCGGTCCGCAGTTATCCTCACCGCCGGCAGACGGGGCGAGGCGACGCACCGACAGTGTCGTGCGCATTGCCGCCACGTAGGCGCCTCCGACGATGCGGGCCAGATCGCTACGAAGTTTCACATCGGCCTGTATCTGACCCTGACGGCCTCGTACATCACCCTTGCCACCTCGAAAGTAGGTGGCAAACTTCCGCAACTTCATCCCTGGCTTGCCGCTTTTGCTGTGGTCGCCTTCTTGATTGCGGGGCTTGCCGGCGGCGTGATTGCGAGTAGCATTACTCAATGTGAATGCGCGAGCGCGGCGGAGTTCCTCAAACGGGAGCTTGGGCCTTGGTCCACTAGAGTCTTCACCGGACTCCATTGGACCTATATCGAGCACACGTTCTTCTGGATCGGGATAGGACTCGCAGTGCTGTCCTTCAAGTTCTCGAAGTGAATCTGACTTCGGCATGAGCGACAAGATCCCATTATCCGAGTACCTTGTCATTTCACGCGGGAAGTGGGACAAAAACCTCTCGCGGGAGGAGATACAGAACGCGATCGACGGCTTCTACGCCTGGAAAGATCGGCTCGTCGCCGATGGAAAGATGAGAAGCGGGCAACGGCTGGCCAGCACGGGAAAGACGGTGTCGAGAAGAATGGTGACGGACGGCCCGTTTGGCGAAACCAAGGAGGTGATCGGCGGCTACTGGTTCATCCTGGCCGGCAGCCTCGAGGAGGCTGCGAAGATAGCGGCGGGAAACCCGTGCCTGGCCGCCGGCCTGTTCTACGAGATCCGGCCGATCGACCCGGCGCCGGCCAGCGCCTACACGGTGACGACCGAGACGCTGAGCGACGACAAAGACCAGCCATGACGGCACACGACATCGACGGTGGCTCCATCACCCTGATCGTCCACGGGCCGCGCCGGGCCAGCAGCAGCTGTGAAGGGTGTCATGCGTCATCAACAGGAAACAGGTCACGATCCCGATGAGCATCGATCACGAAGTCTCCGCGCACTACAGCCGAGGCGACCTTCTCTGCCGTCTGAACGTGGCGTTGAGGGAGGACGGCTTTGATCCCGATCGTCCGAGCATGGAGGCGCTGGCGCCCTACGACCAGTTCCATGGCCGCGGTCTGGAGGCGACGGCGGAGATTGCCGAGCTGGTGCAAGCCGGGCCAGGCGACCACATTCTCGACATCGGCAGCGGAATCGGCGGGCCGGCGCGCTACTTCGCGAGCCGCTTCGGCTGCAGGGTCACCGGCATCGATCTGACGTCCGAGTTCTGCGATGTCGCCCGCCACCTCACCCGCCTGCTCCACCTCGGGAACAGGATTGCGTTCGAGGTCGGTGACGCCCTGGCGATGCCGTTCGCCGAGTCCGGCTTCGACGGGGCCTACTCGATGAACGTCTCCATGAACATCGCCGACAAAGGCCGGTTCTACCGCGAGATTCACCGGGTGCTCAAGCCGGGCGCCTGGGTGGTGCTCTCGGAGCTCGCGAAGGGGGAAGGAGGGGAACTCGACTATCCAACGCCCTGGGCGCGCAGCGCGCACGCCAGCTTCCTGTCGACGCCGGAGGAGACACAGCGCGGCCTGCTGCAAGCGGGATTCGACGTTGCCCGGGTGCACAGCACCCTCGACCAGGCGCTCGCGTTCGGCGCCCGCTCGCGCGCGATGGTCGAGCGCGGCGAGAAGCCGCCGCACCGCGCGGTTATCCTGATCCACGGCGAGATCGCGCCGCAAGCGATGGGGAACACGTCGCGCGGTCTGTCGGAGGGCAAGATCGTTCCCATCGAGGTTGTGGCTCGAAAGCGGCCGTAGGATCTCGTGTCGGACCTGGTGGTGAACGTCTGCTACGACGTGTGGCTGGTGGCTGTCCAGCATGCCGGCTCGTTCCAGGTCGGCTGCTTCGAAACCATGAGAAGCGACCCGAGCGCACCCACATGATCGAGCGCTTGATTCCACCGGCGGGTGACTCCGATGTCCGCGCTCTGGCTCGGCTTCTGGTCGACGCGGTCGAGTCCGGAGCTGCCGTGAATTTTCTCGCACCTCTCACGCTCGAGCAGGCCGAAGACTGGTGGCGCGAGGCCATTTCCGCTGCACGACTCGGTGCGATCTTCCTGGTAGCGCGCGATCCCGATGGGGTCGTCGGTACCGTCCAGCTGCACCCGGCCTGGGCACCGAACCAGCCGCATCGCGCGGAGATCGCGAAGCTGCTGGTGCATCGCCGCAGCCACCGCACCGGCCTGGGCACCCGGCTGATGCAAGCCATCGAGGACGCGGCGCGGCATGCCGGGTTTGGCCTCCTGACGCTGGACGCGAAGCGGGGAGAGGCGGCCGAGCGCTTGTATCGGCGTCTCGGCTGGACCTCCGCAGGGGCGATCCCGGGGTATGCCCTCGATCCGGACGGAACCCCGCACGACGCGGTTATCTTCTACAAGAAACTGGTCTGACCACGGCCGACTTCGCCGCCCGCCGGCCCGCGACTACGCGCGCGAGCCTGCCCTCTTGCGCTGGTCCATATCACCCAGCATCATGTCCTGCCATGCACATCACCGACGAATCTCGCAGCGTGAAGTGGCCGACATCGCCCCCCGGTGGACGCGGAACAGTGTCCCTGGAAGGTGCGTGATGCACTCTTGATGGCTGCTGCCGCCTCGCCAGGTTCGCCCGACATGGCCACCGAATGCAACGGGGAACCCGGCGAGGTCACGCCCGTGGTGGACCGCAACCGCTGCGAAGCCAAGGCGGCGTGTGTCGGGGTCTGTCCGTACGACGTGTTCGAGATCCGGCGCCTTTCGGCCGAAGATCGCTCGTCGCTGTCGCTGCGCGGGAAGCTCAAGGCGTGGGCGCACGGCACCCGTCA
>DAIQQA010000214.1:0-7359 GCA_036787045.1 Burkholderiales bacterium
GGCTGTAGCGGACCGACGTGCCGTCCACGGTGACGGTGGCGAACCCGATGGTGCCGCCCGTGTGGGCGCTGGCGCCGCCGACACAGCCGATGAACAACAGGGTTGCGAGTCCGGTCCAACGCATCGGTTCAATGCGTCCCGCCTGCGGACCCGTCACTGCTTTCCGCCGCTGCCGGGCTTGTTCCCTGAACTCTGGCAGTCACCGCTGTATGCGCGTGCCGAGCGCGATGTGTCCAATGGACGTCAGGGAGCGCTCTTGGCTGCCTGTGCCTGATCGGCCTGCCCGGCTACGGCAGCGATCAGCCCCCGCAGATTGTCGATCTGGTAGTTAGCGATCGTCACCACGACAGGACTGCCGAGCGGCAGCACGTAGCGGCTATAGGTGTCGGGCGCAACATCGCCGACCGCATACTGGCCCAGCGGCTTGGGATCGTTCGCCCGGTAGACCAGGACTAGCATTTCGGGCCGGGTGACCCCGTACGGGTCTGTGCCGGGATCGATTGCCAGGTCGCGCTCCATCCGGGTGCGGCCAAACCCCGCGAACGCTTTTTCGATCAGCTGCGCCTGAGCGGGATCGGCCTGATGACCGTGCTGCCCCAGCGCCCCCGTGGTATCGACACCGTGCGCATGGTAGAACCAGCTTCCCGCGGCATCCCGCTCGAAACGGTGCAGCGTTCCGCCCTGCGCGATCTCGATCACCGCGATCTGGTCCATCGGCGCGCGAACCAACATGCGATCGCCGGACTGGTGCTCCCCCTGAGGGTCGCTCGTGCCAACCAGAGCGGCGCGCTCGAACCACAGGATCGTCGCCACCAGCGCCAGCAGCAGCAGCCATACCGCCACGAGCCTGGGGCGCATCCCGCCTGCCCTCATCGCTGCTTCCACCATACGGCGGTTCCGATCACAGCCAGCAGGGCCGGGATCAGGATCACCGAAAGGAAGAAGGTGCCCTTCATTTGCCGATTGGTGAGGTTTACGCTGGGCAGGTCGTGCGTGCGCGGCTCGACACCGATCAAGTTTTCCCTGGCGGCGAGGTAGTTGACCGCGTTGAGAAACAGATTGCCGTTGCCCATGATGTGGAAAAACGAGTTGGTGGCGAAGTCGGAATCGCCGGTGACCACCACACGCGAGCGCGCGGTAACCGGGGTGGCCTGAACCTCCGAGCGATACACCGGATCATTGGGGTCTGCCGGCCGGCGTGTGGCCACCGCGACCAACGTCCTCGGGCCGGGGAGATCCACGCCCTTGTCGAATTGCGCACGCTCGGGGTCGGTCTCGCCGAAGCTCTCTTTCGACGAATTGACCAGCGGGATCACGTTCACGCCCGGCATGGGTCGCGGCGCGGGCGAAAGCGACCGCGCGCCCGGGAAGAAGGTCAGCGGCAGGTCGCGGGCGATCTGATGGTAGTTGTATTCGCTGACCGCGGGCGAAGACGGATCCGCCCAGAAATGGCTGACCGGATCGATCACGATGTCGTCGTCGAGGACTACGGCGTACTCGCGCAGGACGGGCTCCAGACCGGAGCGCACGAAAGGGTCGAGCATGAAGAAGGCATTGCCGCCGGCGGCGAGGAAGGCTTGGATAGCGGTAATCTCGGCCGGCAGCAGCGCGAGCTTGGGGCCGGCCACTACCAGCAGCCCGCAGTGCGCCAAGGCGTCGGCCCCCGCGTTGCGGACCAGCGAAATCTTCTCTACCTTGTAGTTCATGGTCTCCAGGGCGTGGCGCGCCTTGGCCATCCCGTGCTGCTGATGCAGCACATATTGCGCGCCCAGTCCGTGGGAATGGCCTGCGCCACCTTCCATATGGTCGTGTGTTTCGCTGCTGAACGGATCCGGCTCTCGATGTCCCTCTAGGAAGCACACCGTCTGCTGCACACCCATCGACACGCGCAGAATCCCGTTGGCGATGTCGGTTTCGCTGGAGCCGGTGACCTGAAGCTTGCGGTCCTCGCTCTGCATGAGCGCGGTGCCCGCGAACTGCACCCCGCGCAACCGCGCCTGCGCCGGGTTGCGCATGGGGTCGTAGAACTCGACCGTGACCTTGTCGGTCTGCTTTGCGATGAGCTGGTAGAGCTCGACGGTCTCACGCATCATCGGATCGTGAAAGAACGTGATGTGGACCGGCCTGTCCAGTCCCTCGAGCATGGTCACCGTCTGTTGGGAAAGCGAGTACCGCCCTTCCTCGGTCATGTCGAAGCGAACGTTGAAGATCGACGACAGATACGCGAGTGCCGACAGCATGCCGACGACGCCGATGGTGTACAGCACGATCTCGCCGCGCCTCTGCTTGATCATCGCACCGAGGTCCGAGCGCAACGCATAGGCCCCCCATGCCAGGAGCGCCAGGCCACTTGCGGAAAGCAGCGCGGTCCACAGGGTAGCTTCGAGAAAGATGGCGTGGATCCCGCCGGCGGTCCCAAGCAGGGCGACCCCCGCGAGCAGGATCAGTCCGGATCGGAAGAAATGGTCCATGTCAGCGCCTCCACTGGAGATAGCTGGCGTTCAGGGTCAGCGCGATGGCGCTGACGATCACAAAGAACGTCACGCCTTCGGTGCGTATCAGACCCTGCACGAAATCGGCGAAGTGAAACGCGAAGGACAGGTAGCCGAACAGGCTGCGCAGCGCATAAGAGTTCTGGAAAATCTGCAGATACCCGATGAACCAGAAGCTGAGCAGTACCGGGACCGTGATCAGGGCGGCGACGATCTGGTTGTGCGTCAGCGCCGAGAAGAACTGTCCGACGGCGAGGCAGGCCATGCCCAGGAGCACGAACCCGATGTAGCCGGCGATGATCGTCGTCGTCTGCGGGTTGCCGAACAGATACAGCGGCACCAGGTCGATAAGCGTGCCTGCAGTCATCAGCAGCAGGATCGTGACCGCTCCGAGGAATTTACCCAGCACCACCTCCCAGGGCTTGAGCGGGAGGGTCATGAGCAGTTCCATCGTCCGCCCGCTGTACTCTCCCGCGAACAGCCGCATCGACACCAGTGGGCTGACCGTCAGCAGCAGGATCCCCATGTTCCGAAAAGTCTCCGTCATCGAGCCGCTGCCGGTCATGAACATGTTATAGGTAAAGAAGTACCCGGTGCCCACCAGGAACACGGCCAGCACGAAATAGGCGATTGGCGACCGAAAATAGGACAGCAGCTCCTTGCGGTAGACGGCGACCATACCGTTCATGGCGCCGTCACTTCGCCCGGCGCCTGACTCACGTAGCGCAAGAAGATGTTCTCCAACGTTGGCTGCTGGCGCTCAAGCCGATGCAAGTCCCAGCGGCCGGCTACCGCTCGGGCGATGGCAGCCTCCACACCTTCGCGTGCATCGGTCTGGCACTCGACGTTCAGCATGCGCGGATATCCCGGCACCTCCTGGATTGCCACCCCCAGCACGCCCGCCAGCGAAAGCAGCTCGGACCGCAAGGCGTCCGCCGGCGCGGTGGCAGTCAGCGTTACCCGGCTGGTCTGCTCGGAGGCGCGCTGCAGGCCGTTGGGCGAGTCGATGGCGAGCAGGCGGCCCTGGTTGATGATGGCGACCCGCCGGCAGATCAGAGTGACCTCCGAAAGGATGTGGGTGCTCAGCAGCACTGCGTGTTGCTCTCCGAAGGAGCGGATGACCTCCCGGGTTTCCTGGATCTGCCCCGGGTCGAGCCCGGCCGTGGGTTCGTCGAGCAGCAGTACCTCCGGCTTGCCGAGCAGCGCCTGGGCCAAACCGACGCGCTGGCGATAGCCTTTGGAGAGCTTGTAGATCTCCCGGTCCCGCACCGCCTCGAGTCTGCAGGCGGCGGCGACCCGATCGAGCTCGGACCTGATTTCAGAGCGCCGGACACCCTTTGTCCGGGCAACGAAGCGGAGGTACTGGGAGACGTCGAGCATGTCATACAGGGGCGGATGCTCCGGCAAGTAGCCGATCTTGTGCGCCGCGTCCTGGTTGTGGGTCGCCATGTCGTAGCCAGCCACGGTCACCCGGCCGGACGAGGCCGTCGTGAAACCGGCGATCATGCGCATCGTCGTGGTCTTCCCAGCGCCGTTGGGTCCGAGAAATCCCACGATCTCGCCCTTCTGGACGGTGAACGAGACGTCGCGGATGATGGTCTTCGAGCCGTAACGCTTCGAGACCGACTCGAGGGCAATAGCGGAATGCGGGGAGGTCACAACAAAGAACCAGCAAAAAGAAGCCCCCCGCTCGGGGGGGCTCCGTCTGAAAAGCTAGACGCCGCTTACTTGTACCAGCGGCCGCCCTTCGCCTTGTACTGATCGCCGTCGTGCGCCATGAACAACTCGATCTGTTCCAGGTCGCGCATCATCTTCAGACGGTTGAGGGACTTGGTGTAGTCCTGGACGCTGTAATTGAGGCCAGCCGGGTAGCCATCCAGGTTCTCCTGCATCCAGACCGCGTCCTGTGAGATGAGGAACGTCTTGCCGGAAGCCAGCTTGACCTTCAGCGACTGGTGGCCCAGCGTATGACCAGGCGTGCTGAGGATCATGAGGCTGCCATCGCCGAACAGGTCGTAGTCGCCTTCCAGCTCGAGGAAGTTGAAGTCGCGCGTGCCGTCGATGTCGGTCAGGACAAACGCACCGCCAGGCGTACGTCCCTGGAACTTCTCGGGGAACCAGCCTTGATACAGCTCCTTCTTCTGGATGGCGTGAATCGCCTTCGGGAACATCTCCATGTTGCCCGCATGGTCCAGGTGGCTGTGCGAGGTAACGACAACCTTCACCTGGTCAGCCGAGTAGCCGAGCTTCTTCAGCTGCATGTCGATCGTGTCTTCACGCGTCTGGCTGGGCTTCAGGAAGTCGCAGCTGCCGGCACCCCAGTAGGCCTTGCAGTCCTGGGTGATCGCGACGTTGTTGCCGGTGTCGAACACGACCAGCCCCTTGGGATGGTCGATGACCCACATGCTCACCGGAATCGTAATATCGCGCTGCTTCTCCTTCGGAACGCTCGGGATCAGTCCGGTAATGGGGAAGGGGCCGAACATGCCGCTGGTGGTCCAGTACACTTGCTTGACTTGCGCGAACGCCGCCGGCGCGCCGAAGGCGCACAGCCCGCCCAGCAACGCCGCGGCAACGACTGACTTCTTCATACTGTTTCCTCTCCTCTCTGTGGTCCGGAGCGTTGGGTTGCTCGGGCCCGTTGTTGTGCTGCCAATCTCGCTTGCCGGCTCCTTCGTGGGTCTAAGCAACCCACGTCGCAACGGCTGCGCTCTTGGAGTAGAGCATCTCCGCCGGGGGACTGTCAAGTAGCGCTCCAGCCGGCGGAGCGACGGGCCAGGCACCCAGTCACGCGCGAGGTTTAGGTCAGTCGATCCGGAGGGTTGAGGCGATGACGGTCGCTGTGGTATAAAGCTAGCTTTTGCCGATCGGAATCAGATCATGGCTCGTGTATGCCAAGTTACCGGCAAGAAGCCGGTCAAGGGGAACCACGTTTCCCACGCCAACAACAGGACACTCCGGCGCTTTCTGCCCAACCTGCAGTCGCGCCGCTTCTGGTTGGAAAACGAGAAGCGCTGGGTGCGTCTGCGGGTCAGCCAGGCGGGGCTGCGCACGATCGACAAGAAAGGCATCGAGGTCGTGCTGGCCGAGCTGCGCGCGCAGGGCGCAAAGGTCTGAGGTCCATCAACGCAGCGAAGCGATAAGGAGCGATCCCATGCGCGACAAGATCAAGCTGGAGTCCAGTGCCGGCACCGGCCACTTCTACACCACTACCAAGAACAAGCGGACGACGCCGGACAAGCTGGAGTTGAAGAAGTACGACCCCGTGGCACGCAAGCACGTCATCTACAAAGAGACGAAGCTGAAGTAAGGCAGGCGCGAGGTTCGAGGCACGAGGCTCGAGGAATAGCAAGGCGAAAACGGAAAGGCCCGCGGAGCGATCCGCGGGCCTTTATTTTCTTTGCAGCTTGTTCTCTCGAGCCTCGCGCCTCGAGCCTGGGGGGCTACGCTGGCACGGCGTAACCGCGCAACGTCCTCGAGAACTCCCGCAACGAGGCAATCCCCGAGGCCTCGGCGCGGTGGCACCAATCCTCCAGCTGCTGCAGGAGCTGCTCCTTCGAAGCCGTGGAACGGGCCCACAGCGCCGACAACTCTTGTCGCATGGAGTAGATCGTGGCGAGCACTTTGCTCTTGCCGAGCGCCTCATCCAGGTTCGCGCGCTCGTGCGCGGGCAGGTCCTTGGCATCGCGCTGCAGCCAACGCTTGACCATGGCCATGTCCACGGTCACACCGCGCGCCTTCAGCCCCTGCAACTCGCTCTTCCAGGTGTCCATCAAGCTGCGGCCGAAGCGAGCGACGACGTCGTAGCGGTGGGTGATGACGGCCTGCAGCGTTTGCAGGTCGCATGCCGCCTTGCCGCTCTCGATGCGCAGCCGCGGGGCAACCTTGCGCACCTGCGCCAGACCGATGCTCTCCAGGATCCGGATGTACAGCCAGCCGATGTCGAACTCATACCACTTGTTCGACAGCCGCGCCGATGAGCCGTAGGCGTGATGGTTGTTGTGCAGCTCTTCGCCGCCGATCAGGATGCCCCAGGGCACGATGTTGGTGCTGGTGTCCTCGGTCTGGAAGTTGCGGTAGCCGCTGTGGTGGCCGACGCCGTTGATCACGCCGGCCGCGAAGAAGGGGATCCAGGCCATCTGCACGGCCCACACGATCAGGCCCACGGCGCCGAACAGCACCAGGTCGATCACCATCATCAGCGCCACGCCCAGCACGGCATGCCGCGAGTAGAGATTGCGTTCGAGCCAGTCATCGGGCGTGCCGTGGCCGTACTTCGCCAGGGTGTCCGCATCCGCGGCGCCGATGCGGTAGAGCTCAGAGCCTTCCAGCAGCACCTTGCGCAGGCCGAAGATCTTCGGGCTGTGCGGATCTTCCGGCGTCTCGACCTTGGCGTGGTGCTTGCGGTGCACGGCGGTCCACTCCTTGGTCACCATGCCGGTGGTGAGCCACATCCAGAAGCGGAAGAAGTGGCTGACGATGGGGTGCAAGTCGAGGGCCCGGTGGGCCGAGTGCCGGTGCAGGTAGATGGTGACCCCGGCGATGGTGATGTGCGTCAACGCCAGCGTGACGAGCACATAACCCCACCATGGCAGCTGAAGCAGTCCGTACGCGATCTCGAAAATAAAATCCATGTGTAATCAGATGGTTGTTATAAGGATCCCATTACATTTTACAGCATCGGAGCAGGGGGAGGGGGAACCGGCGGAACAACCCTTAAATTGGTCCTTTCGCCTGACTTTTCAACGTCCCGCATGCAACAGTCGAGCCATCCTTGCTTGCACAGTGAGGACTGCTCGCCACCGTTGCTTGCCTGGTCAGGCAGGCGCCGCAGGTGGTGCCCCCAGGATGCGGATTTCGCGCTGCG
>DAIQQA010000077.1:0-1340 GCA_036787045.1 Burkholderiales bacterium
GGTAAGGAGGGGAGAGAAAAGCCTCTTCCCCTCCTGCCCGCGATGTATTGCACCCTGGCTGGGGTAGCTCTAAGCCAAACCACCCCGTCGCCTTCGGCGTCAGCCCTCCTTGGAAAAAACTAGGGGGGAGAAAAGACTTTTCCCCTCCTGCCGGAGGAGGGGTGGCACGCGCAGCGTGACGGGGTGGTGGGAGAGGGGTGCCGGCGCAGCCGGCGGGGTGGTGTGGAAACCCGCGGCCCGAACCTGCAAGCCTCAAGAGGGGGGTTGATCCACGTGATGCGGGTGAGGGCGGAGAGACGGGGTTGAGGATTCTGAGGGACGAGCGGGGGGCCACGGCGTTTGCCCCTGCCTCCCCCGCGTCCTTCCCGCGCAAGGGAGCGAACCTCATGCCCCTCACTGAGGTGTGTCGATGCTCTCGAGGCTGCGCTTGGCGTCGTCAGGCAATCCAGCGGCAAACGTCGCGCACGTCGACGTTGCCGCCCGAGATGATTACGCCGACTCGCGATCCCGCCGGCGGACTCACTCTGCGTTCGAAGAGCCCGGCTGCGCCGAGTGCGGCGGTCGGCTCGATCACGATCTTCATGCGCTCCCAGACATAGAGCATGGCCGCCAGTAGCTCGCGGTCGGTCACTGTCACCATGTCGTGGACGTACTGCAGGACCAGCGGAAAGGTGAGCTGCCCCAGATAGGGCGTGCGCGCGCCATCGGCGATGGTGTCGGGGTTGTGGACCTTCTGCAGGGTCCGCGTCTTGAACGAGCGGGTGGCGTCGTCGCCGGCTTCCGGCTCCACGCCGATGACCTGGCAGCCCGGCGAGAGCGCATGGGCAGCCAGCGCGCATCCCGAGATCAGGCCCCCGCCGCCCACGCACACGAACAGGTAGTCGAGCGGCCCCACGTCCTCGAACAGCTCCTTGGCGGCGGTGCCTTGCCCCGCGATCACGTGTGGGTGGTCGTAGGGGGGGATGACGGTCAGTCCGCGCTCCTGCGCGATCCTCGCCGCCAGCTCTTCGCGCACGTCGGTGTGCTTGTCGTAGGTCACCACTTCGCCGCCATAGCCGCGGGTGGCATCCAGCTTCACCTGCGGTGCATCCTGCGGCATCACGATCACCGCGGTCGTGCCGAGCAGCTTCGCCGCCAGCGCTACCGCCTGTGCGTGGTTGCCGGAGGAATAAGTGATGACGCCGCGCGACTTCTGCTCCGGGGTGAGCTGCGAGATGGCGTTGAAGGCGCCACGGAACTTGAAGGCGCCGACGCGCTGGAAGTTCTCGCACTTGAAGTACACCCGGCAGCCGGTGCGTTCGTCCACCTGGCGCGAAGTCATGATCGGCGTCCGGTGTGCA
>DAIQQA010000077.1:1440-22800 GCA_036787045.1 Burkholderiales bacterium
TGTACTGCGCAAGGCGCTTGTCCAGATTGCGCGCATTGGTGCGCAGACCGCCGATGGCTATCAACACGTCTGCTGCAGACAGCCCCGCGGCTTGGGCCGCTCCGCCGTCCAGCACATGGGTCAGCCGTACACCCGCGGTGTCCTCCCCAGTGCGCGCACCCAGTGTGACGCGTGCCGCCAGCTCGCGGGGCGGTTTTTTCGACGGCTTGCCGCCCTTATCGCTGGCAGACTCTGCGGGGCGCAGCTGCATCTCCAGGCCGACGGTTGCGAGCCACTGCTTGAGCGGCAGCTCATCTGTCGACCGCAGCGCCCTGTCGAAAAAGCCTCGCAGGCGGGTGCCGGCGATCTCCTCGGCGAGTTGCTCGACCCCGTTCTCGGGCACGCCGACGCCGGTCTGCCCGTGCCGCTGCCACAGTGCGAGCATCACGTCGTCCAGGGATTTGCGTCCCCGGGTGCGGTTGCGGATCAGCAGATCCAGGCACAGCGCGATGAGGCTGCCCTTCAGATAGTAGCTCACCAGCGCGTTGGGGCTGTTCTCGTCCTGCCGATAGTACTTGATCCAGGCGTCCCAACTCGCCTCCACGACGGTCTGCTTCATGCGCCCAAGGCTGCGCAGCAGGTTGGTGACACTCTTGCCCAGGATCTCCAGGTAGTCCTGCTGGGAGATCAAGCCGCAGCGCACCAGTGCGAGGTCGTCGTAGTAGCTCGTGATGCCCTCGAAGGCCCACAGCAGCGTGGTGTAGTTCTCCCGCTCGAGGTCATAGGGTGCAAATGCGGCAGGCTTGATGCGCTTGACGTTCCAGGTGTGGAAGTACTCATGGCTGCACAGGCCCAGGAAGGTCCGGTAGCTCTCGGTCGGCTCCTTCATTCCGGGCTGCGGCAGATCGTCGCGCGAGCACAGCAGGGCGGTCGAGGCCCGGTGCTCCAGCCCGCCGTAGCCCTCCCCCATGGCAGTCGCCAGAAAGACGTAACGATCCATCGGAGCGGGCTCGCCGAACAGGCGGATCTGCCACTCGCACAGGGTCTTCAGATCCCGGCAGAGGCGGTCCATGTCGGCGTTGTGCTGCCCGGTGACGACGATGTCATGCGGCACGCCGCAGGCCTTGAACGTAGCCAGCGTGAACTCCCCCATCTCCACCGGATGGTCGATCAGTTCGTCGTAGTCCGCTGCACGATAGGTGCCGAACCCATAGGCCGGCGTCCCGGCCCGCCGCATCGCCGTAGCCACCCGCCAGTTGCGGTAGCGCGCGCCGGTCGGGCGCAGGATGTCCACTTCGCAGGCGCGTTGCTCCTTGCCCATTGGCCGCAGGAACACGCTCGGGCCGTTGAAGAAACCGTGGCTGGTGTCGAGATGCGCGCCACGTACCGATAGGTCGAAGGCATACACCTCCATGGTCACGGACACGGGGCCTTCGGTTGGCGCGGTGATCCAGGTGTGCTTGTCGATCTTGGCGATGGGCAGAGATCTGCGCCCGCTCTGTGCGCGAATCGAAACGACGTGCCGGGCGAACTCGCGGATCAGATAGCTCCCCGGGATCCAGGCCGGCAGCGCGAAGCGCTGCCCCTCCGGATGGGGGTCGGTCACTGCGCAGGTGATTTCGAACAGGTGAGCCTGCGGGCTCTTCGGGAAGATGCGGTAGTGGACGGGGGGGAGGCTTCGCATGCTGCTGGCCGTGGAGGATATGGCCAGCATTCTAGCGAACTACCCCTGATATAGCCGCCAAGACGCCAAGAGAACGCACACCAGTTCCTGCCGGTTTTCTTGGCGTCTTGGCGGCCAATCCGGTTCTTGAAGGGGTCATCCCCCGCCGAGAAACCAGTCGACGATGTGATAGTGATCCTCGAATATCTGGGACTGCATGCCCGGCACGCGGGCGAGGCGGAACCACTTTGCTTCGGCAGCGTCGTCGCCCCCTTGAATGGGCGGCAGCTCGCCTTCCGGGAAGTGGAAGAAGAAGGCATGTGTGATGGTGCGCCCACGCTGGGACCGGTGGGGGGCGTCGAACACGCGCTGGCCTTCCAGCGCGGCACGCATTGCGGAGGCGGAAATGTCCAGTCCGGTTTCCTCGCGCAGCTCGCGCAGGCAGGACTCGTAGATGGTTTCCTCCTGGTCGACGAAGCCGCCCGGCAGCGCCCACAGGCCCTTTCCGGGTGGATGGCCGCGCCGCACCAGCAGGATGTGGCCGGAATGAACCACGACCGCATCGGTGGTGACGAAGACCGGTGGATACGGTGCCGCCTTCCAACTCTCCCGGACGCCCTGCAGGAACCGATATTCCTCGGCAAGCGCCGCATAGTGCGGGCCCTGCATGAAAGCGCGCAGCAGGGCGAACACCGGCTCCGGCACGGACAACTGGAGCTGACGCAGCGTCGACAGGTCCGTCGAGCCCGCGAACAGGCAGGCGCGCAGCGTTTCTACCGCGGCGACAGGTTGGTACCCGACCTGCACCCGGTCCCATTCCGGGAACGCGAGCCGTCCGGCGGCGGCGCCACGCGTGCTTTCGACCAGAGCAATGAGCGGCGGCGCCTGCTGCGCCAACACGTGGTCCATCACGACGCGCCCGATCTCTTCCTGGACGCTCGTGACCCATTGCAGCTCGTTATAGAGCCGATCGCCGAGCTTGCGCACGGTCAGGCGGTGGGGCGGGATATCCGGATAGACGGCACGGACCATCGCCTCGCGCTCCTCGGCGGAGAACGGATGACGCGGGGTGCGCGCGGCGTGGGCCGAGCCGATGAGAACGATGACGTGCTCCGCGATGGCGAGCGCGTGGTCGATGGCGGCCCGGTGCCCGAGGTGGAAGGGCTCGAAGCTGCCGACGACGACGGCGAAGTGATAGGGTTGCATTTGCGGTCCGTCTCGTCGGACGTGGCCTGCGATCCGACGGTCATGCTACCCGGGTAGCAAGAAGAGTTCCCGGATTCGCTGGGGATCAGCGCCGGTCGTTCAGCGTCCAGTCGTACTCGAGATAGCGGATCTTGACCGATTTCGCGCGGATCGGCTGCTGGTCTTCGGGACGCTCCGCGAGCTGGACGGCGTACCGGGCGAAAAAGCTCTCGGGCGAGTCGATGCCGCGATAGCCTTGCTCGAAGTCGCCCTCGTACCAGTCGAATATCTTCGACACTTCCAGGACCCTCCGCTCCGGGTTGTAGCGGTTGCGCGTGCGATCCGACAGGAAGCGCAGCACCTGGTCGTCGAGCTGCGAGTCGAGCCGCTCGGCGACGAACGCTTCCGGGCGCAATGCCGGGCAACCGATGGAAGCGCAGTTCACCGCCATGTGAATGCGCGGGTCGTCGTACGCCCCCTTCGCGCGGATCATGTCGTGCTCGATCTCGTCCAAGTGGCGCGGCTCGTCGAGCAGGGTGAAGAACTTCTTCTTCCACGGTGGGCGGATGAGCGAGCCCAGATCCTGGATCGACTTCAAGTCCGGGTAGCGGGTCAGGATCAGCTCGACGGTGAAGGCGTTGTATGCGTTGATCAGAAATGCCAGGCGCTGGTTGCGACCCCAGCCAGCGAGCTCTTTCCTGCTGACAGCGGAGAGCGAATCGAGGTAAGCCTTCAGTGCGGCTCGGTCCTGCTGGAAGCCTGCGTAGCTCACCTGCGAAGCATGGCCGCCGGGGAGCCAGGCGACGTGCTCTTTCAGCAGCACATCCCAGGCGGCGTGGCTATGGTCGAAGGCGAGGGCGGGCACCGAGACCAGGAGGCTCAGCGCAAGAACAAATCGTTTCACCGATCTGGCTCCTTGAAGGTCAGCTGTGTGATCCCCGCGGCCGGTTTTCGTTCAGCGGACATCGCCGAAAAGGCTGCGCGCCGGGATGGGCAGGCGCGGCTCGTGGGCGAGCCGCATGGCGATGCTACGCCTGTGCGAGGGGTGCTGTTGCGGCATGCGATTGGAAGCGGGTAGCTCGGCCAGATACGACAGGACGAGGGGGCTGGATTCGCCGTTGTTCGATGCATCGCCATGTGCGTTGAAGGCTTAACCCGCTGGAAGGTGCCCGGCACGCCGCGGATCCGTCCGTCGGCTTCGGGGATTGCCGGCGATGCCCTGATGGTAGAATCGCCGCTTTCGCGATCCACCCCCATGTTCGAGAAAAATCAAAGCATTGAGTCGTTCGACCCGGATCTGTGGCAGGCCATGGCAGCCGAACAGAGGCGCCAGGAGGACCATATCGAGCTGATCGCCTCGGAGAACTACACCAGCCCGCGCGTGCTGGAGGCGCAGGGTTCGGTGCTGACCAACAAGTACGCCGAAGGTTATCCCGGGAAGCGCTACTACGGGGGCTGCGAGTACGTCGACATCGCGGAGCAGCTCGCCATCGACCGGGCCAAGAAGCTGTTCCACTGCGACTTCGCCAACGTTCAGCCGCACTCCGGGAGCCAGGCCAACGCCGCGATCTACATGGCGGCCTTGCAGCCCGGCGACACGATTCTCGGCATGTCGCTGGCCCACGGCGGGCACCTGACTCATGGCTCGCCGGTGAACTTCAGCGGGAAGCTCTACAAAGTAGTCAGCTATGGGCTGAACGAGGCCGAGGAGATCGACTACCCCCAGGTGGAGCGGTTGGCGCAGGAGCACCGCCCCAAGCTCATCGTGGCCGGCGCTTCGGCCTACGCGCTGGTCATCGACTGGAAGCGGTTCCGGGAGATCGCGGACAGCGTCGGCGCAATGCTGATGGCCGACATGGCCCACTATGCGGGCCTGGTGGCGGCCGGCCTCTATCCGAGCCCGATCAAGCACGCCCATTTCGTTACCAGCACCACGCACAAGACCTTGCGCGGGCCCCGAGGCGGCCTGATTCTCGGCCATGCCGAGAACGAGAAGCCCATCAACTCGGCAATCTTCCCCGGCGGGCAGGGGGGGCCGTTGATGCACGTCATCGCGGCGAAGGCCGTCGCCTTCAAGGAAGCCATGGCCCCCGCGTTTCGCAAGTATCAGGAACAGGTGATCGACAACGCACGGGTCATGGTAAAAGTCCTTCAGGAGCGCGGGTTGCGCATCGTCTCCGGCCGCACCGACTGCCACATGTTCCTGGTCGACCTACGCGCGAAGAAGATTACCGGCAAGGAAGCCGAAGCAGTGCTGGAAGCCGCGCAAATCACGGTGAACAAGAACGCCATCCCCAACGATCCCGAGAAGCCCTTCGTCACCAGCGGCATCCGCATCGGCTCGCCGGCGGTGACCACCCGAGGCTTCCGCGAACTGGAGGCCGAGCAGCTCGCCAACCTGCTGGCCGACGTGCTGGACGCGCCTCGGGACGACAAGGTCGTGGCGCGGGTGGCCGATGAGGTCAAGCGCCTGTGCGCGCGGTTTCCGGTCTACGGCTGACTTGAACCACACAGGCACAGAGAAAAGCGAGAGCTGGGTGACCCGGTCCTCGCGGGCGCGCGTGCGAGTATGGCGATCGATCCGGGCCAGGACCCCAGGATGTGGTCCTCCGTGCCTCTGTGTCTCTGTGGTGGAAGGTGAAGTAGCATGAAGTGCCCATTCTGCGGAGCCGACGACACGCAAGTCCTCGACTCGCGCACCAGCGAGGAAGGCGACAGCATCCGCCGTCGACGCCGCTGCCTGGCCTGCGACAAGCGCTTTACCACCTACGAGACCGTGGAGCTGCGCATGCCGCAGGTGGTCAAGGCCAACGGCATCCGCGAGGAGTACGACCAGGACAAGCTGCGCATCGGATTCACCCGCGCCCTGCACAAGCGGCCTGTGCCCACGGAGTACGTCGATGCCGCCATCGATCGCATCACCCAGAAGCTGCTCAGCCTGGGAGAGCGGGAAGTGGCCTCGCGGCGTATCGGCGAGATGGTGATGCGCGAGCTCTACCGGCTGGACAAGGTGGCCTATATCCGCTTCGCCTCGGTGTACAAGGACTTCCAGGATCCCGAGGACTTCCGCGACGTGTTGCGCGATGTGCTCAAGGAGCCGCCTGGCAAGCCGGGTACGCGCCGGCGCACGCGCAAGCCTGCCAGTTGAGCCGTGCTGGTCCGCTGACCTGTGCCCAGAGTAATCCGCGCCACCAGGTGGAGCGGCAGAAACACAAGATGAACCGCGGAGGACGCAGAGAACGCGGAGTAACCCGATAAGTTGTTCAGGTAGACGCTCGCCGCGTTTGGGAGGTCCTGCGCAAGCACAATCCTGTTTTTCCTCCGCGTCCTCTGCGTCCTTCGCGGTAAATTGCTTTCTCCAGGTCGTATGTTCACATCCGCCGATCACACCTTCATGGCGCGCGCCCTGCAGCTCGCGCAGCGCGGCCTCTACACGACCACGCCGAACCCGCGTGTGGGATGCGTCGTGGTCCGCGACGGTCAAGTGGTGGGCGAAGGTTGGCACGAGCGCGCGGGCGAGCCGCATGCGGAGGTCCTGGCGCTGCGCGCGGCGGCGGACAAGGCCAGGGGCGCCACCGTGTATGTCTCGCTGGAGCCTTGCAGCCATCACGGCCGTACGCCGCCCTGCGCCGATGCGCTGATCGCTGCGGGGGTTACGAGGGTGGTGGCTGCCATGCAGGATCCCAACCCGGTGGTCGCGGGGGATGGCCTGCAGCGCTTGCGGGCTGCAGGAATCGAGACTCGCGACGGCCTGCTGCAGGATGAGGCGCGCGAGCTCAACATCGGCTTCGTCTCGCGGATGCAGCGCGGGCGACCCTGGCTGCGCGTGAAGGTGGCCGCGAGCCTCGACGGGCGCACCGCCCTGCGCAACGGAGCGAGCCAGTGGATCACCGGAGAGCAGGCGCGGCGAGATGGGCACCGCTTTCGGGCGCGCTCCTGCGCCGTCATGATTGGTATCGGCACCTTGCTGGCGGACGATCCCCGGCTGACCGTGCGCCACGTGCAGACTTCCCGGCAACCCCTGCGCGTCGTGGTGGACCGCAACCTGGAGCTGCCGCTGTCGGCGCAGCTTCTCGATGGCGGCAATGTGCTGGTGTTCGCAGCCGTGGACGACCGTGAGAAGATCCGCCTGCTCGCCCAGACCGGGGCGGAAGTGTTGGTCCTTCCCGATAGCAGCGGCAAGGTCGACCTGCCCCGCATGCTGGAGGAACTGGGCCGGCGAGGCATCAACGAGATCCTGGTCGAGTCGGGCAACCGGCTGAACGGGGCGCTGCTGCGCGCGGGGCTGGTGGACGAGCTGGTGCTGTACCTCGCGCCGCACTTGCTCGGCGATAGCGCGCGGGGTATGTTTGACCTGCGCGAGCTGACCGCGCTCGATCAGCGCGTCGATCTTCGCGTTTGCGATCTGAGGCGCATCGGCGAGGATTTGCGCATCGTAGCGCGCGTCGTGCAGCCGGAGCCCTGAGAGACGTGTTTACCGGCATCGTTGCAGCGAAAGGCTCCGTCCGCGCCGCTGTCCCCACGGACAAAGGTGTGCGCGTGACTTTTGCCGCGGGTGGGCTCGATCTTGCCGACGTGCAGGCCGGCGACAGCATCGCGGTGAACGGTTGCTGCCTGACGGTGATCGAGCTGTCGGCGGGTGCATTCACGGCGGATGTGTCGCAGGAGACGCTGGACTGCACCGTTGGCTTTGCGGTGGGAGCGGCGGTCAACCTGGAGAAGGCGTTGCGCCTGGCGGACCGGCTCGGCGGGCATCTGGTGAGCGGGCATGTGGACGGCGTAGGCGAAGTCATGCGTTTCGAGCCGGTGGGCGAGAGCTGGCTGCTGCAGGTGCGTGCGCCGGCGCCGCTGGCGAAGTATCTCGCCCGCAAAGGCTCGGTCACGGTCAGCGGTGTGAGTCTCACCGTCAACCGAGTCGACGGCGTGTGCTTCAGCGTCAACCTCATCCCGCACACGCTGGCGGTGACGAATCTGGAGGCGTTGCAGGTGGGAAGCCGGGTGAACCTCGAGGTCGACCTGGTGGCGCGCTACGTAGAACGGCTTCTGGAGAGCGAGAGGCGATAGCAATGGGCATCAGCAGCACCCCCGAGATCATCGGCGAGATCCAGGCCGGCCGCATGGTGGTACTGGTCGACGAGGAAGATCGCGAGAACGAAGGTGACCTGGTAATGGCGGCCGAGTTCGTCACGCCGCAGGCGATCAACTTCATGGCCACGCACGGCCGGGGGTTGATCTGCCTGACACTGACCGAGGAGCGCTGCCGTCAGCTCGACCTGCCTCCGATGGTCAACAACAACAGGTCGCAGATGGGCACCAACTTCACCGTCTCCATCGAAGCAGCCCAGGGCGTGACCACGGGTATCTCGGCGGCCGACCGCGCCCGCACGGTCCAGGCGGCAGTGCGCAGGGAGGCGAAGCCGGAGGATCTGGTGCAGCCCGGGCATATCTTTCCGCTCCTGGCGCAGACAGGGGGTGTGCTGGTGCGCGCCGGGCACACCGAAGCCGGCTGCGACCTGGCCGAGCTGGCCGGGTTGACGCCCGCAGCGGTGATCTGCGAAGTGCTGCGGGACGACGGCGAGATGGCGCGCCTCCCGGACCTCTTGGAGTTCGCCGACAAGCACGGGCTGAAGGTCGGCACCATCGCCGATCTGATCCATTACCGGAGCCGCACCGAGTCTCTGGTGCAGCGCGTTGCCGAGCGGGCCGTGGACACGGCCTACGGGCGCTTCCGGCTGGTGGCGTTCCGGGACGTGACGGCCGAGGACGTGCACCTTGCGCTGGTCAGGGGCGAGGTGACGCCGGGCAAGGAGATCCTGGTACGGGTGCACGAGCCGTTCTCGGTCATCGATGCGCTGGATGCTTCGAGCACGCTGCACTCCTGGAACCTGCACGAGGCGATGAAGGCCATCGCCGGTGCGGAGGCGGGCGTGATCGTCCTGCTCCACCGCAGCGAAACGGGCGACGCGGTGCTCGAGCGCCTGGAGGCGCAACCCGGGGCCACCCCGCAGAAGCTGGACCTGCGCACCTACGGTATCGGCGCGCAGATCCTCAAGGACCTTGGGGTGACGAAGATGAGAATCATGGGGCTGCCGCGCAAGATGCCCAGCATGGCCGGCTTCGACCTGGAGGTCACTGGCTATCTGCTGCCCGAGCGCGCGCGCGGCGCCGGCGTGGTCACATCGATCGGCGACAGGGCGGTGAGGTGAGATGGCGCGCTACGAAGACATTCTCGAGCTCGAGCCCGGACTGCAGGGCGCCGGGTTGCGCGTGGGCATCGTGATGAGCCGCTTCAACATCGACGTGTGCGAAGGGCTGCTCGCCGCCTGCACGGCCGAGCTGCGACGCCACGGCGTGCGTACGGAGGACGTCGTGATCGCGACCGTGCCGGGGGCGCTGGAGATCGGGCTGGCTGCACAGAAGATGGCGGCGAGCGGGCGCTTCGATGCGATCTGCGCGCTGGGTGCCGTGATCCGGGGCGAGACCTACCACTTCGAGGTGGTGGCGGATCAGTCCGCAGCAGCCCTGGCGCGGGTGCAGCTGGACAGCGGGGTGCCGGTTGCCAACGGCGTGCTCACGACCGACGACGAGTATCAGGCCGAGGCCCGCATGAGTGTGAAGGGCGCCGAAGCGGCGCGGGTCGCGATCGAGATGGCCAATCTGCTGAAGGCGATCGATGGTGCCCGCTGAAACCAGTGCAACGTCGCGGCGCGACGCGCTCAAGGGCTCCCGGCGCCGCTCGCGCGAGCTGGCGCTGCAGGCGCTCTACGAGTGGCTCCTCACCGGTCATGACACCGACACCCTCTGCCGCCAGGCCGGCGAGAGCAAGGAGTTCCTCAAGGCCGACAAGGCGCACTTCGAGCAGCTCGTGCGCGGGGTGATCGAGCACGCCAACGATCTGCACGCCGGCATCCAGCCCTTCCTCGACCGGCCCGCCGCGTCGTTGAGCCCGGTCGAGCACGCTCTTCTGTTGATCGGTGGCTACGAGCTGACCCAGTGCCCGGATATCCCCTACCGCGTGGTGATCAACGAGGCGGTGGAGCTGGCCAAGAGCTACGGCGGCACCGATGGGCACAAGTACGTGAACGGGGTGCTGGACAAGCTCGCTGCGCAGGTCCGGCCGGCCGAGGCGAGGAAGTAAACAACAACCGCTCACCACGAAGACACGAAGACACGAAGAAAAACGATAGCTTGACATCTGTTCGCGCCGAGCTTCGTCGCCCTGCAGCAGTGGCGACAGCCTGCGCGCAACGCAACCAGAACCGACGCCCACACCCTAATCGTCGTTTTCTTCGCCGTTCTTCGTGTCTTCGTGTCTTCGTGGTGAGAGGTTTGCTGTATAGCCACCTATAGGGGGAACCAATGGCTGAAGCACCGAAGAAGCTGACGATCTTCGATCTGCAGGCGAAGGTCGCGAAGGGCGAGAAGATCTTCCAGGTCACCGCGGTCGACTTTCCCACCGGCCAGCTGGTGGACCGCGCCGGCATCGACTGCATCCTGATCGGCGACTCGCTGGGGATGACGGCGCTCGGGTATTCCAGCACGGTGCCGGTGACGATGGACGAGATGATCCATCACGCCAAGGCCATCTCGCGCGGCGTGAGGCGTGCGATCCTGGTGGGCGACCTGCCGCTCGGGGCTTATCACGCGTCGGCCGCCGATGCGGTCAACAGCGCCATGCGCATGGTGAAGGAGGGCGGCGCCGACGTGGTGAAGATCGAGGGTGGGGAGGACTTCGCACCGATGGCCGAAGCGGTGGTGAAGGCCGGCATCCCGGTGATGGCGCACATCGGATTGACGCCGCAGCTCATGTCCAAGCTCGGTGGCTTCAAGGTACAAGGCAAGGACGCCACTGCGGGCGTGCAGCTGCTGAAGGATGCGCTGTCCATGGAAAAGGCCGGCTGTTTCGCCATCGTCCTGGAGGCCATCCCCGACCGCGTGGCACAGCTCATCACCGAGCGGCTGCAGATTCCCACCATCGGCATCGGCGCCGGCCCGCATTGCGACGGGCAGAACCTGGTGCTGCACGACATGGTGGGCCTGTTCGACCGCTTCACGCCGAAGTTCGTCAAGAAGTACGCCGACTGCTGGGGCGTCATCAGCCAGGCGCTGGCCGACTTCCAGGACGACGTGAAGCGCGGCGAGTTCCCCAAGGCCGAGCATAGCTTCACCATGAAGGAAGAGGAGTACCAGGCGCTGCTCAAGCAGCTGCCCAAGCCTTGAGCCCCAAACCGCTCACCACGAAGACACGAAGGAAAACCAAGTCAACGGCGTCCCGGCTGGGGTGGTGCCTGGGGTCGTGGCGGCGGCGCTTCGGATCGTGGGAGATTTTCTGTCCCGGGCAGCACCGGCCTCGACTGTGCGATCGCTGATTCGAATCCGATGGCCGAGCACTGCTTCCTGCTTTTCTTCGTGTCTTCGTGCCTTCGCGGTGAGAGGTTGAATTAGATGCTATCGGAGTTCGAGCTGATCGCCCGCTACTTTTCGCCACCGACCACCCACACGATCCTGGCCGGGGGCGACGATGCCGCGCTGGTGGCAGTCACGCCGGGGATGGAGCTGGTGGTCTCTACCGACATGCTGGTCGGCGGGCGACATTTCCTGGAGGACGCCGACGCTTACGGCGTGGGCTGGAAGTCCCTGGCGGTGAACCTGTCGGACATGGCGGCCATGGGTGCGCAGCCGCGCTGGGCAACGCTTTCGGTGGCCTTGCCTCGAGCGGACGAGCGCTGGATCGACAGCTTCATGCGCGGGTTTCTCGATCTCGCGCGCAAGTTCGATGTGGACCTCATCGGTGGCGACACCACCCGCGGCCCGCTTAACATCTGTGTGCAGATCCTGGGCGAGGTGCCGCCTGGCCAGGCCCTGCGCCGGTCGGGTGCGTGCCCCGGCGACGAGGTCTGGGTGTCCGGGGCGCTGGGTGACGCGGCGTTGGCGCTGGCACATTTGCGCGGTGAGCTCGCACTGGAGGGGGAAGCGCTGGAGCGCGTCTGCGAGCGGCTCGATCGGCCGAGCCCCCGCGTGGCGCTGGGGAAAGCCCTGCGCGGGCTGGCCAGCAGCGCGATCGACGTTTCCGACGGCCTGCTCGCCGATGCGGGGCACATCGCCGAGCGCTCGGGCGTTCAGCTCACGCTCCACTGGCCAGCGGTTCCGCTCTCGGCATTCGCGCGGCGCATACGGGACGAACCGTTGCTGCAGCGCTGCGCACTCGCCAGCGGCGACGACTACGAATTGTGCTTCACGGCTCCCCCATCGCGCCACGCCGACGTGAGCGAGCTGGCAGGCCGCCTGGGCTTGCCCCTGACACTCATCGGCACAGTCGACCAAGGCTCCGGCGTCACGCTCGTCGATGCCACAGGCCGTGCGCTTGCGCTGCAGGAAAAGGGCTTTGATCACTTCCTTTAGGATGGTCGCGCGGCCGAATTTGCGCTTCTTGCTGAGCCATCCGGCGCACTTCATCGCGCTGGGCTTCGGCAGCGGTTTGCCGCCCTTCGCGCCCGGCACCTTCGGCACCCTGCTGGCGCTGCCGTTCTTCTGGTACCTCGAGCCGCGCCTGGCGCCGACCGACTTCCTGATCCTGCTCGGCCTCATGTACGTCGGCGGGGTGTGGATCTGCGACAAGACCGGGCGCGACCTCGGTGTGGAGGACCACAAGGCCATCGTCTGGGACGAGATCACGGCATTCATGATCGTGCTGTTCTTCACCCCCAATACCCTGATGTGGCAGGCCGTGGCATTCCTGCTGTTCCGCCTCTTCGACATCCTCAAGCCGGGGCCGATCCGATATATCGAACGCATGTTCCGCGGCGGCTTCGGCGTGATGGTGGACGATCTGGTTGCGGCCTTCTTCGCGCTGATCTGCCTCGTGCTGCTCAAACTGCTGCTGCCCAACCTGGGAGGCTGGCTTGGACCGGGAACTCTTTGACCTTGCTGCCCGGGTCGGGCAGGCGCTGGAGGCTCGCGGGCAGATGCTGGTCACCGCCGAGTCCTGCACCGGCGGCTGGGTGAGCGAATGCGTCACGATGGTATCGGGCAGCTCCGAATGGTTCGACCGCGGGTTCGTCACCTACACCAACATCGCGAAACGGGAGATGCTGGGTGTGCGGGCGCAGACGCTGGACTCCCATGGTGCTGTGTCCGAGCAGACCGTGTGCGAGATGGCCGCGGGCGCACTGGCCGGGAGCCATGGACATATTGCAGTGGCGGTGTCCGGCGTTGCTGGACCGACCGGCGGCACGGCGCAGAAGCCGGTCGGGACGGTCTGCTTCGCGTGGGGCCGGCGTGGTGCCGAGCCGTATGCCACAACCCGGATGTTCAACGGCGATCGCGAGGCGGTGCGGCGGCAGGCCGTGATTGTGGCGCTGGAGGGGGTGCTGGAGTTGCTCGGTGAGGCGTGAGGCGTGAGGCGGGAGGCGGGAGGCGGGAGGCGGGAGGCGGAAGGCGGAAGGCGAGAGGCGGAAGGCGTGAGGCGTGAGGCGGGAGGTGGGGGGTGGATTCACGCGGCAGGCGCGAGGAGGAGAGCACGTTATTGAAGCGCCCCTTCACCCTTCACCCTTCACCCTTCACCCTTCACCGCCCTCTGCCGCATCGCCAGTACCGCCTGATTGCGCAGTGTCTTGAGCAGGTTGAGCTCCGCCGGATCGAACCTGAGCGCGCCGGCCTGATCGCAGTCGCCATAGAACAGGCCCACCGGCTTGCCCTTTACCATCAGCGGGAACAGGGCGAGCGACCGCGCCGGCACCAACCTGCGGTACCAGTCCGGGATGGGATCGCGAATGCGCTCGTCATCGACGTTCTCGATGAAGATGTCGGCACCGTTGCTGATGGCGGCATGGAAGGCATCGCGGCTGGGAGCCAGCGGTACGTGAAAACCGCGCCGGAGGATCTGGTCGACATCCGCGCCGAAGCCCAGACGCGCCTTCAATGAGTTGCTGGCCGGATCGCGCACGCACAGCAGCACGCGTGTAAACCCGACACCGCGGTACATGGTCTCGAGGATCATGCGCAGGATGTCGTTCAGCTCGCATTCGCCGACCAGGCTGTTGGTGATGTCCTGAATGCCTGCATACAGGATCGCGCTGCGCTGCGCACTTCCGCTGGCGGTGACGGGAGCGGCCACGGTGGCAGGGTCCTGTGCCATGCCGGTCTGGCTCCCGGCGCCAGGCAGCGGATCACCGCCCTCATCCGGTTCGCGCCGACTCGGCCGACGGGCTTCCGACAGGCTGGCCACCAGCTCGCTGCCGGCCGGCGAGACGCCGAACATCGCAGCATCTCTCACCAGCTCTGCTGCCGCGTTGCGCACGACCGTGTGCAGGATGGGCGAAGTGATTCCGAGGCTCTCGTAGCGGGCGGCCAGCGACGCGATCCGCGCCGGACGGCGCTCGCCATCGGGCTCGCGCAGGCAGGTGCACAGCTCTGCCGCCAGGTCGGCGACTGCTTGCAGGTGCTCTTCAGCGCTGGTCGGACGCTTGACCTTCGCGTCGGTCACGCGCCGCATGCTTTGCAGGAGTCGATCCGGGAAGTGCCAGGCCGCGCCGACGCCGATGCCCAGGTCCTCGAAGGTGATCCCGAGTACCTGCGCGGAAGCGCGCGCCTCATCCAGTCCCTGGGCGCGCTGCAGCCGGCAGATCTCGTGGAACTCCTCATGGAGATAATATGCAGTGACCAGCTTGCCAAGGGAGTGGAACAAAGCGCAGATGAATGCCTCCTCCCCGTCCCGGATGCCGGCCTGGTTCACCAGCTCGCGGCCGAGCAACCCGGCGAAGTAGCTCGCCAGGATCTCTTCGCGCAGCTGTGCCGCCTGGGACTTGTTTTGCAGGTGTTCGAACAGGGCCAGCGTGACTGCGACCTGCCGCACGTTCTCGAACCCGAGGATCACCACAGCGCGCGACACGGTGCTGATGGTGCCGCTGAACTGCCCGTAGAACGCCGCGTTGACCAGCTTGAGCAACTTGTTGGTGAGCGCGAAGTCCTTGAGGATCGAGTTGGACAGCTCGGACACCCGCTCGGTCTCGGAGTTGGCGGCTCGGTTTACGGCGCCGATCATGGAGGACAGCGCCGGGAAGTCGGACTTGTGGCGCATGCGGCGCAGCAGGAACTGTAGCGTGGCCTGCTTCTCGCCGCCCTCGTCCGCGACCCCGGTCGGCTCGGGGTTGAGATAGAGATAGAGCGCGTTCTCCAGCGCTGCAGCGGTGGGGAAGCGAGCCTGTGGCGACTTGGCGATCGCCTGCATGACCAGTGCGTCGAGGCGCTCATCGATATCCGCTGCCAGGCTGGACGGCAGCGCGAAGTCCTCCGTCACCTGGCGGTGCAGGGTCTCGAAGGTGTTCCCGCCAAGGATGGCCGGCCGGCCGGTCAGCATCTCATACAGGAGCATGCCGACGGCAAAGACGTCGGAGGCCGCCGTGTACTCGCCCTCCGCGATGTACTCGGGGGCCAGATAGGCCGGCGCGCCCGTGAAGGGGTCGTCCGCAGCGGGACGCGCCGACAGCACCTGCGCGATCCCGAAGTCCATCACCCGCGCGATGCCTGCAGCCAGCATGATGTTGCCGGGCTTGATGTCGCGGTGGACCACGCCCTTGGCGTGAGCATAGCCGACCGCCTTGAGCACCTGGATGGCGATCTCTGCCGCTTCCACCGGCTCCAGGCGCTTGGCCTCACGCAGGCGGGCTGCCAGCGTACTGCCTTCGACGTACTCGAACACCAGGTAGGGGAGCCCTGCCTCCTCGCCCGCATCGTACAGAGTGACGATGCCCGGGTGGGCGAGGTGGCTCACGATCCGGGCCTCTTCCAGCAGGGCGAAGACGCGCCTCGATTGCTCGGCTGGGTCGCGGCTGCTCAGCCGGATGGTTTTGATCGCCACGCGCCGGGTCAGGCGGGTGTCCTCTGCAAGATAGACCTCGCCCTGGGCGCCGCGCCCGAGGCGCTCGAGGATCTGGAAGCGGCCCAGACGGGCCGGCTCTGACTGGTGCAGCATGCCGTCGGAATGGTCTCTGGCTGGGAGCGTTTCGCCGGCAGCCTTGCGATTGCGGAGCCGTGGCCGGTGTCTGCTTTTAACGGCAGTGCAGCTGTGAGCTTTACCCGGCTGCGTGAACGCTCCCCAGGTGGATCACCCAGTGAGCCGGTGCGTCGCGCAGGATTGGTCCCCAGTGCCACCCGCTGTCCTCGAGCGCGGAAGTCCGGCATGCGGCCTGCGGCTGGTTCCGCCACATCCTGTTTGTGGGAGAATACGATGCTGATCGAAACGAACATTGCAACCATCATGGACGACAACAAGCGCAAGGCCTTGCAGGCTGCCCTCTCGCAGATCGAGAAGCAGTTCGGCAAGGGTTCCATCATGAAGCTGGGGGAGGCCGAAATCTCCCAGGACATCCAGGTCGTCTCCACCGGCTCGCTCGGGCTCGACATTGCGCTCGGCGTGGGCGGGCTGCCCCGCGGCCGGGTCGTCGAGATCTATGGGCCGGAGTCCTCAGGCAAGACCACGCTGACGCTGTCGGTCATCGCCCAGATGCAGCGGATGGGCGGGACGGCCGCGTTCATCGATGCCGAGCACGCGCTCGATGCCCAGTACGCCCGCAAGCTCGGTGTGAACGTGGACGAGCTGCTCATCTCCCAGCCGGACAACGGCGAGCAGGCGCTCGAGATCGCCGACATGCTGGTGCGCTCCGGGTCGGTGGACATCGTGGTGGTCGATTCCGTGGCTGCGCTTACCCCCAAGGCCGAGATCGAGGGCGAAATGGGCGAGCCGCAGATGGGCCTGCAGGCGCGCCTCATGTCCCAGGCGCTGCGCAAGCTCACGGCCAACATCAAGCGCTCCAACACGCTGGTGATCTTCATCAACCAGATCCGCATGAAGATCGGGGTCATGTTCGGCAACCCCGAGACCACGACCGGCGGCAACGCCCTCAAGTTCTACGCCTCCGTCCGGCTCGACATCCGTCGTATCGGGTCGATCAAGAAGGGTGACGAGGTTATCGGCAGCGAAACCCGGGTGAAAGTCGTGAAGAACAAGGTGGCTCCGCCGTTCAGGCAGGCCGACTTCGACATCCTCTACGGCGAGGGCATCTCCCGCCACGGCGAGATCGTGGACCTCGGGGTGCTGTACAAGGTGGTGGACAAGTCCGGTGCCTGGTACAGCTACAACGGCGATCGCATCGGCCAGGGCAAGGACAACTGCCGCGAGTATCTCAAGGAGCGGCCGGAACTGGCGGCTGAGATCGAGTCCAAGATTCGCACCGCCGCCGGCGTCACCGGGGCAGCGGCGCAGGTGGCGACCGCCGAGGTCGAGGACTGACGCTACGGCCCGCACAGCGGCCAAACCCAGCCTGCGGGGCCGCGCCGTGCGGCTGCTGGCGCGGCGGGAGCACTCGCGTCGGGAGCTGGCCCGCAAGCTTGAAAGCGGGGACGCCGACCCCGGCGAGCTCACCGCACTCCTGGACGATCTCGAGCGTTGCGGCTGGTTGTCCGAGCAGCGTCTCGCCGAGCAGCACTTGGCGAAGGCAAAGGGCCGCTACGGTGCGCGGCGCGTGCTCAACGATCTGCGTGGCAAGGGCGTGGCGGGCGAAGTGCTGGCGCGGGCCGCGACCCAGCTCAAGGCCTCGGAGTTAGAAAATGCACGCGCGGTTTGGCGCAAGCGCTTCGGCCGCCCACCCGGCGATCTCAAGGAGCGGGCCCGGCAGGCCCGCTTCCTACAGGGACGGGGCTTCTCGGCGGAGGTGATCCGCCAAGTCGTGGGCGGCGAGTGGGAGGACGAGTAGCAGCCAAAGCTCCTGCTGCTCGGATCCCTGGGGGCAATGCACCCGCTTCCGCTGCGTGACCCCATCCCAGCCTCCCCCTGAAAAGGGGAAGGAACGCCGTACCGAACCCGTCCTCCCGCCAGCCAGCCGCGTGGAAGGGTGGGCAGACTAGCGTCGAGTACGGTGACGCTTACTCGCCCGAGTCGACCCACGGCACGATCCGCGCATCCATCGAGGAAGGCACGAAGTGCGGCAGCACTTCGTGCCTTCGTTCTTTTGTGGTTAAATTTCAGATTCTTGAGTGCATCCCCGGGGGCATCGTGAGGCAGGCAGGGCAATCGTCATGAAAAGCAGTGAAATCCGCAGTCAATTCCTGGAGTTCTTCGAGCGCAACGGGCACGCCATCGTCGCGTCCAGCCCGCTGGTGCCGGGGAATGATCCCACCCTGCTGTTCACCAACGCCGGGATGGTTCAGTTCAAGGATGTGTTCCTGGGGCTGGACAAGCGCAGCTACAACCGGGCCACGACTTCCCAGCGCTGTGTGCGCGCCGGGGGCAAGCACAACGACCTGGAGAACGTCGGCTACACCGCCCGCCACCACACGTTCTTCGAGATGCTGGGCAACTTCAGCTTCGGCGACTACTTCAAGCGCGATGCGATCCGCCTTGCCTGGGAACTGCTGACCAAGGAGTTTGGCCTGGCGCCCGAACGCCTATGGGTTACTGTCTACAAGGACGACGACGAGGCCTACGACATCTGGGCCAAGGACATCCAGGTCCCGCGCGACAGGATCGCCCGCATCGGCGACATGCCCGGCGGGTCAAAGTACCAGAGCGACAACTTCTGGCAGATGGGCGACACGGGCCCATGCGGCCCGTGCACGGAGATCTTCTGGGACCACGGCCCGGGCATCCCCGGTGGGCCTCCGGGGATGCCGGACGCCGACGGCGACCGCTACATCGAGATCTGGAACCTGGTGTTCATGCAGTTCAACCGCGACGAGTCCGGCACCCTGCATCCGCTGCCCAAGCCATCGGTGGACACAGGTATGGGCCTGGAGCGCATCGCCGCGGTCCTGCAGGGGGTGCACTCGAACTACGAGATCGACCTGTTCCAGGACCTGATCCGCGGCGCCGCGCGCGTAACCGGGGCGAAGGACCTGACCAGCAATTCTCTCAAGGTCATTGCCGATCACATCCGTGCTTGCAGCTTCCTGGTCGTCGACGGGGTCATCCCGGGCAATGAGGGGCGTGGCTACGTGCTGCGCCGGATCATCCGCCGCGCCATCCGTCACGGTTACAAGCTGGGCAAGAAGACACCGTTCTTCCATCTGCTGGTGGACGACCTCGCCAAGGTGATGGGGGAGGCCTATCCTGAGCTGGTGCGCGAGAAGAGTCGCGTGATCGGCGTGCTGAAGCAGGAGGAGGAGCGCTTCGCCGAGACGCTGGAGCATGGGATGGAGGTGCTCGAAGGCGCGCTGCATCGGGAAGACCGCATGCTCGACGGCTCGACGGTGTTCAAGCTCTACGACACCTTCGGCTTCCCGGTCGACCTCACCGCCGACATCGCCCGGGAGCGCGGGCTGCAGGTCGATCTCGCCGGCTTCGAGGCCGAAATGCAGCAGCAGCGCGAGCGGGCGCGGGCCGCCTCCAAGTTCCAGATGACGCAGGGCGTGGAGTACACCGGCAAGGCCACCGAGTTTCACGGCTACGAGACGCTCAAGCTCGATGCGGCCGTGGTGGCGCTGTACGTCGACGGCTCGCCGGTGGACCGGCTGCCCGCCGGCCAGCGCGGTGTGGTGGTGCTCGACCGCACACCCTTTTATGCCGAGTCCGGTGGTCAGATCGGCGACCGCGGGGTGCTGGTGCGGCATGCCACGCCGATCTCCAGCTTCAAGGTGGAAGACACCCAGAAGATCCAGGCGGAGGTGTTCGGCCATCACGGTGTTGTGACCAGCGGCGAGCTGCGGCTGGGACATACGGTGAGCGCCGAGGTCGACATGAGCCTGCGCCATGCCGCCATGTTCAACCACTCCGCGACGCACCTCATGCACGCGGCGCTGCGCAAGGTGCTGGGCCACCATGTGCAGCAGAAGGGCTCGCTGGTGGACGAGAACAAGACGCGCTTCGACTTCTCCCACGATCGGCCGCTGACGCCGGAGGAGATCCGCGAGATCGAGCGGCTGGTGAACGAGGAGATCCGCGGCAACGCCGCGGTCGAGGCGCGGATCATGAAGTACGACCAGGCCATCAAGGCGGGGGCCATGGCGCTGTTCGGCGAGAAGTACGGCGACGAGGTGCGGGTGATCGGCATGGGCGATTTCTCCACTGAGCTGTGCGGGGGCACGCACGTGCGGCGCACCGGAGACATCGGCTTTTTCAAGATCGTTGCCCAGTCCGGGGTGGCGGCCGGGATCCGCCGGGTCGAGGCGGTGACCGCAAATGGCGCGCTGGAGTATGTGCAGCAGCAGACCGCCGCGTTGGAAGGAGTGGCCGAGATGTTGAAGGCCCACCCGATGGAGATCGGCACCCGCCTGAACCAGATCATGGACAACGTGCGCAGCTTGGAGAAGGAGCTGACGCGGCTGAAGTCGAAGCTCGCGGCTTCGCAGGGAGACGACCTGGCCGAGCAAGCCGTGAGCGTCGGGACCGCGAAGGTGCTCGCCGCGCAGCTCGACGGCGCGGATGCGAAGAGCCTGCGCGACACGCTCGACAAGCTCAAGGACAAGTTGAAGTCCGCGGCGATCGTGCTCAGTGCGGTCGAGGGTGGCAAGGTTGCGTTGGTGGCGGGAGTCACCAGTGATCTCACTGCCAAGGTCAAGGCCGGAGAGCTGGTCAACTTCGTCGCCCAGCAGGTAGGCGGCAAGGGCGGCGGGCGCCCGGACATGGCACAGGCAGGCGGGACGGAGCCTGCGAAACTGCCCGACGCGCTCCGGTCTGTTCGGTCGTGGGTGCAGGAAAAACTGGGATAGCGAGTGACGAGTGGCGAGTGACAAGTGACGAGTGACAAGTGACACACCACTTCGCCACGGCTCCCCGCGCGGCAGGCGCGGGAGATCACGAGACCAGAGCCTCGCAAGTGCTAAGTGACAAGTAATGAGCACCAGGCGCTCACTCCTCACTTGTCACTCGTGACTTGTCGCCCGTCACTCGTCACCTGTCACTCGTCACTCCTCACTTGTCACTCATCACTTGTCACCCACCACCCACCACCCACCACCCACCACCCACCACCCACCACCTGTCACTCGTCACCGTTAAGAGGAGGAGCAATGGTTCGACGGTTTGTCACTTTGGGCGCAGCGTTGTTTGCGGCGCTGTTGTCCCCGATGGTCTTCGCGCAGGCCAAGGAGCAGTCCATCCTGCAGACTATTGCGATCGATGCCACCCCTGAAGAGGTTTGGGCGCTCGCGGGCGATTTCGTCGGGCTCGACAAGTGGTACCCATTGATCGAGGCCTCCAGGCTCATTTTCGGCCGGAACAACGAGGTGGGTTGCATGCGCGAGCTGACCCGGCTCAACGGCACGAAGGTCGAGGAGAAGCTGATCGACTACAACCGCTGGGACCGCACGCTCACCTACACCTACGCCGGCGGTCAGCCGTTGAGCAGCGACTACTTCGCGACGCTGACGGTCAAGGACGCGGGGGGCGGCACGTCCCTGGTCGAATGGAAGGCGCGGTTCAAAGCGCTCGACTATACCGTCGACGACCCGGCCCGGGACGAAAAGATGGTGAAGCTCCTGAGCGGAGCCTACCAGAAAGGACTGGAAAGTCTAAAGCAGAAGGTGGAAGCCGGTGGATC